>CAYTOF010000005.1:42589-50340 GCA_964439435.1 uncultured Oscillospiraceae bacterium | reverse complement strand
GTAATTTTGTGCATATTGCACAAAATTGCTTTGGTGGGACTCGTATGAAAACAAAACACAAGTATTCCGACATATGGGCTATTTATAAATGGACGGGGTTATAACAAAAGTGAATTTAAAAATAAAACGTATAAAAATTAGCCTTTAAATCTGCAAAAACACGCTTAACCGACTGATTGAGTCGTTATTAAGCGTGTTTTTTGTGTAATATTTTTTCTTGAAGAACTATTGTTACAGCCCCGTCACATCATTTTTGAAAACTATGTCGTATGTTCTTTTCATTGCCTTCACAGCTTTTCTTTTCAGCCATTGTGGCAACTTATCTCTGTGTCCGCCAACCCGGGGTTGGGTCGAATGCCATTGTTTCAAGGGTTTGCGCGTATGCTATTTATCCCTCTCGTGGATTTCCTTTCTCATCTCGTCCATAGCCTTGGTGGGGAATATACGTTCCCGTTCATTACTTTTATCGTTATGGAAAATATCACTGGTAATCTCGTTATAATCAATATAGGAAAACTTTGCCGCTTTTTCGCCGCCGCCATAATATTTGTCCCAAAGCGCCTCTCCAAACGCCTCGATTTCCTCTTTTGATTCGCAGTCCAGAAGATAATATTTAGTATATCCTCCAAAAACGGTGTTCCACATCTCTTTTGGACTTCCGGTTATCTTGTCCTCGTAAAGGATGACGTTATGCGAGCTTTTCGCCTCTATGATATAGACAATAATTCGGTAAATATTTCTCTGATCTTCATCATGCGCCCCTATTTCTGTCAGACCCTTGGTTTCTTTTTTAATCACCTCGGTTTCGATATCTCCGTATCCGAGCAGCACGAACTCGTCGTACTCCTCATACATTTCAACGGCGGAGGCTATAATTCCTTGAATGTCCCGATAAGACAGGGACAAAATTTCTTTGGAGTTGACAGACTCCCGAATTTCAGCCAATTCGTTTTTCTGTATTACCGTAATGGCGTTTCCATTACTTTTATCAGCGGTATTTGCGTCATTTTCTTTTCCGCGGTCTTCCTCCGGCGAGGCTAACGCCAGCGCGGTAAGCGATATTATCACCGCAATTGCCAATATAATCGCCGCGAAAAAAACAATCCGTTTGTTTTTTAGTTTCATTTTTATGACCATACCTTTCTGTCGAAAGGCACAAAACGGTAATGAAACCGGAGAAGACCGAGGCAAGCAGGCACGCCGTTTAAAACAAGCGCGAATAATCTGCGGTTGATTTTCATAAGTGTCCCCTTTCAAATATTAAATCATAACGTTTTCCGGAAAACAAAAGCGCGCGCCATACACACCTGTGATGACCCGCGCGTCCGCTATGCAACCTACGGAGGGATTTTCGCCATAGACCGCCAAGCCTTAAGCGGCGCGCAAGCCGCAAAATTGCGAAACGTTCCGTTTCGGAAGCCTTGAGGGCGACCCCTCCGTCTTTTATTTTTTAAAGCCTTACTTTGATGATTTGAAATTTTCCGAAGATATTACATGTTCGCACGGGCCCGTCAAGCCCTGTTTGCCGTTTTTCCTTTCCCATTGTGGGACCGCTAAGCGGATTTGTTTTCCATAGGGCATTTTTCCGGGCGCCGCTTTGCTTTAAATCCCAGACATCATTCCATGAATATTATATTATAGTTACCTTATCTTGTCAATACCATTATTAAAGTTTATTGTTTATTTTTTGTTATTCTTGCTCGGTTTTTAGAGTGGAAAAATCTTGACTATTTACGCACACCGTGTTTTAATCCATATAATTGAATATGATCGCAGTTCGGTTCTGGGAAATCCAGATCAGGGGGAAATTCGGTGAAAACCCGGGTTGACGGCCACAGAGATAAGTTACCACAATAGCCAAAAAAAAGATTGTGAAGGCAATGGGAAGAAAAACATACGACGCAGTGCTCAAACAGGAATTGGTGTGTTGGGTGAAAGATTGGGATATGAAAACGCCTTGGCTATTCATCCCCGAAAGATTATGAAAAACAGAGCTTGGTAGCATAATGCCGTGTCCGCATTCGCGAGCACGGATCAGACCCAAAAGGTGATTTTCTCTATGCCATCTCCGAACGAATTCTCACATCTCATTGAGCTATTTCCTTGTAATGCACACAGAGAAGAATTTTAAATGGAGAGATGTTTGCAAATATATACGAGGTGCAGGATTTTTAAAACGCCGAGCAGACTGTTTTCGTGTCGCTCGGCGTTTGATTTGGTTGATTGCCCTTCTTGTATTTGTTTTGTTTTGATCAGGCGTGCCGCTGTGATTATCCAAAGGTTATGAGCTCGCTTGCATTTGTGACGGCTTCGTCTATTCGCTCATAGTCAAATCTGATTGTAAGCCTTGGGATGTGGTCAAACATGCTCTCGGAATTCTGCGGATAATAAACCTCATCCACCTCACATCTGTAAAGCTTTGTATGCTCAGAGAGCTTCAACACCAGCTTCACGGCGGAGTCCGCATTTTCCAACGATGCGCTGTTTACGAATGTGTTGGACAGCTTCAAATCGCCTATTTGGGGCTGCAGTTCCAACGGGAGATCCATCATGACCACCAGGGTGTTGGTGGTTTCATCGTATTCAAAATGCGTCCTTGGCACAGGCGCTGCGAATTGCGAGCCTGTTGTTCTTGTAAAGTAGAGAAAGAGTGCGTCATAGTTGCTTTCGACTTTCAAAAGCGAAGGTTCTGACCCTGTGAGTGACTGTATGATATACCCATTTACCCCTATCGGCATAAAGGCGGGCACCTCAGACACAGCGAGTTGTGAGGTGAGGTTTTCGAACATAAAAGCCTTTTCAGGCATCCCCGCATCATCGCCCTCACTCCACGGACGGACATATATTATAACCCCGGTCCGCATGTGTGCATAGCTGTCGATATGATAGTCTCTCTCTATATTCGGCTTTAAAACGTTGCCCGATTCGGTTTCGATAAAACAGAGATTGCACAGGCTGTCAAACCCGCCTGCGGACTTGTGGAAAATATAATATCCCCGCTCTGTCTTTTCCATTTTGACGATGGCCCGCTCCGAGAACTCAGTTGCAAAGAGTATCTTTGTATCCGACTCCGACAAGGGCAATTTCAGTTGCGTAGGCTCGGTCTGCGCGGTGGTCGCTTCCGTTGTGCTCTGCAAAGGAGCGGTTGTGCTTGTCTGTAAAGCTGTGGTCGTGGTTGCGGCAGGTGTGGAGACGGTGGTGTTTTGCGTGCCGGGGGTTTCATCTCCCGCTTCTTGGCATCCCGAAAGAAGCAGGGCGCACATGAGCACTATGCCGAGAATAAAGAGCGGATATTTTCGCTTTGCCATTTATAGCCTCCTAAATATCTCTGTATTATGTTATTCGTATCGAATATTCATATGTTCTTGTATCGCACCCATTTCGGTAGGAGCTTTGTCTCGAACAACAGCCACGACCCGATACAAACCGGGAGTTGTCATCGCTATGGTTGTTTGTGAAACGGAGGAGAAATCAAAGGCGGAAAATGTTGCAACCGAGTTGGTGTTGTTTGCAGACACATGCAGCAAACCAGCATCTTACAACGCCTATTATATACCTTTAAACATACTATAACAACTGACACAATGAACAAATCGGGGGGGGGGGGGATTTGTGCATATTGCACAAAAATATTTTGTTGTGATTCATAGGAGGGCAAAACACAAGTATTCCGGCATGTTGGCTCTATAGAAAAAGGATTAAAATATTTAATATGTGTGCTGTCACATCGTTTTATAAAGAGCAAAAACACCATCCTGGCCGGAAACAGCCAAGATGGTGTTTTGGAGCTGGTGGGCGGACTCGAACCGCCGACCTGCTGATTACGAATCAGCTGCTCTGCCAACTGAGCCACACCAGCAGATGTTGTGGATAAAAAGTGCCGCCTGCATTTGCGGCACCTGCATAATTATAGCGACAAAGTGCATTTATGTCAAGACCACGATACAGCTAAAAGCACAGAAACACTCCACACATCCCGAGAAGTATATAGATGCAAAAACGGGCAAGAAGGCTAGGGAGTTATTATCGCAGGGAGCTATGAGCCAATACAATTTAACCCTGTCAAAGATAAAAGCTCCAAAGCACTGAATGTTGGAAATATCGCTCTGATGTGGTATAATAAAATCAATAAATTGGGTTATAAAATGTGATATTGATAAAGGAGATGGGATATGGTCGTCAATTTTGGAATAATAGGTTGTGGAGTAGCCGGCGGCTTTCATATGGATGCCATCTCCAAAATCCCTGGGGCAAAGCTTGCGGCTGTGTGTGACAACAACGAAAAAAGAGCCCAAAGCATCGCGAAAACCCATGGTGCCAAGGCTTACACCTCGCCGGCGGAGCTTCTGAAAGACCCTGATGTAAATGCGGTGAGCGTGTGTTCTCCCAGCGGTATGCACCACGAACACGCCCTTGCAGCCATAAAGGCCGGGAAACACGTTATTATTGAAAAACCTGTGGCTTTGAGAGTGGAGGATGCAGACGAGCTCATTTGCGAAGCCGCAAAAATGGGCGTCAAAGCCTCGACAATCTCGCAGCTTTGTTTCAGCCACGGTGTGCGCCAACTGAAAAATGCCGTGGATGAGGGCTTGCTTGGAAAGCTTGTGTCAGTCAGTCTTCATATGAAATATCATCGCTCCCCGGAGTATTATCAAAGCTCCGATTGGAGGGGCACAAAGGCATATGACGGCGGTGGCGCTCTCATGAACCAGGGCATACACGGTGTCGACATACTCCGGCATATCTGCGGGCCTGTCAAGAGCATATCAGCCCATGCCCGCACTTTGATAAGGGATATCGAGGTCGAAGACACTTTTGCGGCACTCCTGGAGCTTGAAAACGGGGCACTTGGCACCATAGATGCCACCGTCGCTGCATGGCCCGGCTCGCCGAGAAGGTTCGAAGTCTCGGGAGATATGGGCAGCGCAGTGCTTGAAGAGGACAGGCTGATAAGCTTTGAAACAAAAATAGAACCTGAAAACATCATAAAAGAACAGGAAAAGGGCTCCTATATGGGCTGTTCTATCCCCGAAAACATCGGCACAGAGTGGCATTTTTTACAGCTTTCCGACTTCACAGAGGCCATTTTAAACGACACGGAGGTCTATATCGACCTCGTTCAGGGCAGAGACACCTTGGAAATTGTCAAAAATGCCTATCTGTCATCGGAGCTTGGGAAGACAATTTATTTCAAATAGAGACAAAACAAAGGGCCGAGGGATTTCCTCGGCCCTTGATTATTTAGGTTAAAACTTTTCAGGGGCAACGATTATGGAGTAGTGCCTCTCCTTTATCTCTGCCACCAGTTCGGCAGGGGTTGTTATCCGCCGTCTGAAAAGCATGCCGCCAAGCCCACAGTCTCCGCTTTCATGGCTGTCGGCACCGGAGATCATCAAAAGGTTTCTCTCAAGGGCGATGCCCATCGCCTTGTGATTGTAGGAGGTGTGGCGCGGATTGCCGTTGAAGACCTCGAGCCCATCCAAATGATCCGTGTCCGCAAGGGTGAGATAGGGTCTGCAGGGGTGCGCTTGAAACAAGAGACCGTTGTTTTCCTGCACAAACTCATGCAGCTGCGGCAAAGTCAGAGCATACAGTTCCGGAAAATCGTTGACAACATCGGTGTCGAGGCCGTATACCAGATATTCATTTGGCGAGCCGTCAAGCTTGACTTCCATACCGAAAATCACATCCAGGCCGTATTCGTCACCATATCGCCGCGCATTTTCATATCCTTTACAATATGCTTTTGCTTTTTGCGCCCAGCTGCCATGAAAGCTTTCGAAAATAGGCCTTGTATAGTGGTCGGTGATGCATATCCCCGAAAAGCGGGCCTCAGAATAGACTCGCACGGTTTCCAAGGCATCTATATGCCCGCAAGGACTTACCTCCGAGGTGTGAACATGGATATCGTAAAGAAACATTTTTCTCTCCAAAATCTCCGAGTGTGTTATTGGGAAGTCGGACCTGTGATGAGCTCGGAATAGGGCAGCGTCCTTATCCACTGGCAGAATACGTCCCATTCGGAAAGCTTGTGGCGCAGGCGTGCCTTGTACATATTGGTGAGGTTTTCATAGTTGAGGGTCACAGTCCGCATCTGGTTGTAGCTTGAAGGCAGGAGTTGAATCATATCATCCCACCAGAGCTTGCTGCCCGTGTCGACAAATCGCAATCTGATCTGCTCGATAAAGGCGACATATGCCTCGAATTTGGTCAAGCTCTCCCCGGTCATGCGGTCTGTGCTGAAATCCGTCACCTCGATGGGTTTGGAGTGCAGGCGGTGCATGGTGCTTGTGGAATTTGCGGTGGTGCCGACTTTGTAGGTGTCAAACTCTTTCCACCAATACACAGGTGCGGTGATGTCGACGCTGACAAAGACCTGTCGCATAAACTTGCGGTGGTCAGTGCCTGCGGCACACAGCTTTGCGGCAAGGCGATAGTCATTGTCGCCCATCACAAATCTGCCCTTTGAGTCCACATAGCTGTCTGACTTCGCCCATGAGTTCATCGGGTTTCTTGCGCCGCGTATGGCGTTTTCCATATTCATAACACATGCATTGTCTATCTTCAGCATTTTTCGCTCCGTCATATCACAACTGAAATTTTGACGCGCAGCAAGGATTTCTAAGGTCGATGCGCGTAAAGTGTCGTATTATACAATATTATATCACATTCTGAGACAAAAATCCCTGCCATAAATGCAAATCATTTGATGTTTAAGGCAATTATTTTTATCCATTTTGCAGATATCTGTGGTATAATAGTATGGTGAAGGGATAAAACCCCTGTATTTGCAGACCGACCCGCGGGTCTTGCTTTTATAAAAAGAAAAGATAAAATGCAGGGTTTTTATGTTGCGGGGGGAGGTTTTGGTGCATTTGATAAAAAGATTGCTGACCAGCTTTGGCCGGTCAATTGTTTTATTCATGATGCTTGTATCCTATGTGTCGGTTACTTTGACCGCTCTTTTAACATATGGTTATATAAAGGCAATCGGAGAAAATCCTGACAGTGTTTTGGATTATACCGACACAGCCTCTTTTGGCGCATCCACCGCGGCGTGTTTTGATGCACTTTATGCGGGGTTGGAAACAGGCGAGGAGATTTCCATGCCGCAAAACATACGGTATTTTGCCTACGGTCTCAAAAACAACAAGACGATATCCTCTGATCCCGATGTTTTGGACATTCCGACTTTTGAGCTGCGTTACGGCGAAAACTTTTCCTATATATACTACATCAAATATTCAGGAGAGCACTTCAAAGGGTATTCAAGGCCGTCCGGCGAAGAGACGAGCTTTGAGGTTCATTTTTCCAACTCAGCGACAGAAGTGTTTCACGGTCTGCAGCGCTCCTACCCCGACAGCGCCATGATTTTAGCGATTTTGGAACCAAAACCTGCCCTTGATGGTTTTGGCCACGCAAAACTTGAATTTTTCTTCCTTAAAAATGCGCTCCAAATCCTTGTGCTCCTTGTCGGCATAGGTTTGGTGGCTTTCGCGGTGATACTTTCAGCCGGCAGCACCAGGCGTCGCATCGAGCTCATTGTAGCGCGCATTGTCTCTTGGATTTATATTGAAATAAAATTGGCGGTCTTTTTCCTGGCTCTTTGGTTTTTCACTGCAGTCGCGGCAAAAGAGGATTTTCTAAAATTGATAACCTCCTTTTTTGTGTATGTTCTGCCCATCACCTATATGCTCTACTGCCAGGCAAAACACGCTCCGAAGTCATTTTTCAAAAACAGCGCTCTGGGC
>CAYTOF010000005.1:0-42579 GCA_964439435.1 uncultured Oscillospiraceae bacterium | reverse complement strand
TACATATATAAAAAGGTATTTGGACATGGTCTTGCCGGTTATGCCCCTGCAAATAAAACTGCGCAGGCAGATTGTCAAAATGTTTATCTTTGGATTTGTGGCTCCCATAGTGGTGTTTTTGCTGGGAGAGGCGCTGCTTGGTCCAATTGCGACACGGTTTTTGGTACCTGTCTATATTCTGTATTTCGCATTTTTGACTGCGATGCTTTGGCGTGGATATGCCCTGTTGGTAAATGAAATCACTGAGCTTGAACGCCTGAGCGGTGTGCTTGCTTTGGGGGATAGAATCCCGAGCTTTACATTTGAAGAAGGGGATGACCTTTACGAGCTTGCGGAAAACATCACAAAGATAGACCAGGCCATCTCCGCCTCAGCCGATATGATGACGCGCAAGCAAAACAGAAAGCTCTCCGAACTGTCCAGAAAGCTTGGCGAATTGACCGAACGCACGCAACAGCTGAAATCCATGCTCACTGCCGAAACAGAAGCGACAGCGCCGGATGGTGCTGCGGAGGCAGTGGAGACCGCAAAAGAGCAAATAGACGAAAGCGCGCAAAAAGCCTTTGTGCAAGCGGCGATCGGCATTGCCTCCATGACAGATTCCATGCGTGAGGAGTTGTTGCGAGAGGCTCCGGTAAGTGTTCCCAACCTAAAACGTATGGACTTTTTGGAGCTCTTTGAAGATGTGATGAACTCAAAGATGCCCGAGCTCTATGCAGCAAAGCTGGAGATCAATCAAAATCTGCCAAAACCGCCGGCATATATCACGGCAGACCCCGCGCATATACGCGCAGTCCTTGAAATCCTCATCTCAAATGTGGCAAAATATGCGCTTTCGGGTTCTGAGATGGGCGTTGTCCTGCGCAAAGAGGAGAGCGCATGGCGATTTGTGATAGTGAATGTCGAAGGACCCAAAAATGAAATGCAGGGCAATGCGATGACTTCAGCAGGGCTTGCCCAGGCCAGAGAATATCTGGTGCTGAACGGAGGGAAACTTGAACACGCCTCTGACGGCACGAAATTTGGCATATCCATAGTGTTTCCGGCAGCACGCTGAGCTGTTTTTATGTTCTGCACAAAATGATTTACAACGAGGGAAATATATATGATTGAACAGGTGAGTAAAGATCACTACGACGAATACGATACATTTCTAGAAAACCATGTGCGGGCACACTTTGCCCAAAGCAGCATCTGGGGAGCTCACAAATCGGACTGGGACTTTGAGGCGATCTTGTGTCGCGAGGAGGATGGCAATATAAAGGGCAGCCTTGGAGTGCTCCTGCGCCGTCTGCCGGGCACGCCTTTCAAGTTGATGTACGGTTGCCGAGGGCCCATATGCGATGCAGATGATTTAGAGACACTCTCTGAGCTGCTGGAGGGAGCAGCGGCTCTGGCCAAAAAACGCGGTTGTTATCTCTTGAAGCTGGACCCGGACATCAAAGCGGGGGAAAAGGGCTTTCACGATACATTGATATCTCACGGATACGAGCTCTGCGGTCACGGTAAAAACTTTGAAGCCATACAGCCAAAGTTTGTTTTCCGTCTGGATATAAAAGGCAAAACAGAAGATGAAGTTTTCAATGCCTTTGAATCCAAAACAAGATACAATATAAGGCTTGCCACCAGAAGAGGTGTGGAGGTAAGGGTTTGCGGAGCGGAATACCTGGAGGAGTTCTCACGCCTGATGGAAGACACAGGGGAGAGAGACGGTTTTGAGATTCGAAACGAAGATTATTTTTTGAGCATGTTGGAAAACCTCGGAGACAAGGTGCGGCTCTACATGGCTTTTTATGAGGGGCGGGCGATCGCAGGCACACTTGCCATTTCCTTTGGCAACAAAGTCTGGTATCTCTACGGCGCATCGGGGAACGAACACCGCAATGTGATGCCCAACTATCTTTTGCAGTGGGAGATGATCAAATGGGCCATCAAATCAGGTTGCGACATATATGACTTCAGAGGCGTGTCCGGTGACCTGTCGCCGGAAAACCCGCTCTATGGTCTTTATCGATTTAAAAAGGGGTTTAACGGTGAGCTGACCGAGTTTCTCGGCGAATATGAGCGCTGCTTCAAGCCAACCGTCCGCGCCCTGACCAACACCGCCATAAAAACGCGGCGCGCATTGTATGGCCTTAAAAGAAAAATGAAAAAGGGCCGAGGCTGAAAAAAAGTACGAAATAATATAGAAACAAAGCATTGGAGAAGATATAAAAAACAGAAAAGGACATGATTTGGGAAAGGCGAGGACAAAGAGATGGCAAAATATCTTGTTGTGGAGAGGCAAAAAGTAAGAAACAACATCCAAAACATCAAAAAAAGAGCGGGCAGCGCACAGGTTTTTGGTGTGCTCAAAGGGAACGGCTACGGTTTCGGATTGCTCGAAATGGCACAGATGCTGAGAGAAGAGGGTGTTTCGAGTTTTGCGATAACCGAACCGCGAGATCTCATAGTGCTGCGAAACTCCGGTTTTATCGATGAAGAGATTTTGATGATGCGCTCAACCTCAATCCCTGAGGAGATTGAAAAATTCATCGAGTACAATGCCATAGTGACCATCGGCTCCAATGACGCTGCCATTGCCGTCAACGGTATTGCTGAAAAAAATCAGGCGATAGTGGAGGCCCATATTGAGATAGACACAGGTATGGGAAGGTATGGATTTGTCCAGTCCGAAATTGACCGTGTGATCTCCATGTACAAATACATGTCGAATATACATGTGGTGGGTCTGTACACCCATTTCAACCGTGCTTTTGCCAGCGCAAAAGCTGTCAAAGATCAATTTGAAACACTGAAAAGTGTTGCGGAGGCGATCAAGGCAGCCGGTTATAATCCGGGTCTAATCCACTGCGCCAACAGCTCCGCACTGCTCAAACACCCATATACAGCAGCCGATGCCGTGCGCATAGGCTCAGCTCTGACAGGCAGAGCGGCTGTCGGCGGTAACTTCGGACTCTCCAAAACCGGATATGCGGAGGCGAGGATAGTTGAGATAAGATGGCTCCAAAAAGGCCAGACCGTGGGCTATGGAGCGGACTATAAGTGCAGAAAGAGCATACGCGCCGCTGTTGTCCCCCTTGGCTATGCCGACGGGTTTTGCACCGAAAAACAAAGGGATATGTTCAGATTTAAAGATGCGCTCCTTGCGGGTCTTTCGGGCTTAAAGAGCTGGATAACACGCAAAAAAATAACAGCTACGGTAAACGGAAAAAGCGCGCATATTATCGGGCATGTCGGCATGCAGCACACGGTTTTAGATGTGACAAAGCTCAACTGCACAGTGGGAGACTACGCCAAATTTGACATCAACCCACTCCTTTCGGGAAATCTCCTGCCAAGAAAGTATGTGTGATTTTCCGCACGAGCTTGGCAAAACGACCTTATTCTGCGGTCAGAAAGAGGCTTTACCTAGTGAGTTTCCGATTTAAAACCGCTTCGGCTTGCGGTGTGAGTACCAAGGGAGGTTGCCGAAAAAACACATAAAACACATGAATTAGCTCTAAGCAAGCAAAAATATATAAGTATTTTCGTTGGTGATTACAAATACCCGTTATTAGATGGGTTGATTTTTAGTATGGAATTGTTTTATAATAGATAGAGCGCATATAATTCAAACGGAGGGCAGATATGAAACTTATCATAGCAATTATCAATCACGACGATGCCCATGTTGTCGTGCACAACCTAACAAAAGAAGGTTACATCGTCACTAAGCTATCCACCACGGGCGGTTTTTTGATGGTTGGCAATATGACCGTGCTTATCGGCGTGTCAGATGATAAAGTTAAATCGGTTATAAAGATAATTGACAAATATTCAAAAAGCAGAAAGCAAGTCATGCCTGCCATGTCCGAAATCGGCATGAAAATGTTCCCTTCCATGCCCGTTGAAGTGACGGTCGGGGGAGCGACAATCTTTGTGCTTGATGTGGAGAGATACGAGAGAGTATGATTTTGAAAATGCTTGGCAATCCGCGCGCAAGAGCCGCCATCTCCAAGGCAGTGGGCGGGGAGCATTTTCACGCTTATATCATCAGCGGACCCGTCGGTTCGGGGAAAACATTGCTTGCTCGCACACTTGCGCAGGTGCTGGTGTGTGCGGAGGAAAACAGGCCCTGCGGCCGATGCCGCAACTGTATAAAAGCAGAAAAAACCGACTTACACCCCGACATCATAACGGTTGCAAAGCTTGGAAAACGCAGCATTGTGGTGGACCAAATCCGCACAGTCTGTGAAGACTCGTATATATTGCCAAATGAAGGACGCCACAAGGTATATATCCTGCAGGATGCGGGGGATATGAATCCATCCGCACAAAATGCCCTGCTCAAAGTGCTGGAAGAGCCTCCGCAGACAGCTGTTTTCATGCTTTTGTGTGAAAACCCGGGCACATTGCTCGAAACAGTCCGATCCCGTTGTGTCCATGTTCAGATGGAGGCTGTGAGCCTTGAGGACGCAGAGAAACGACTTTTTGAGCTTTTTCCGGAGTCTGATGCCATGTCACGAAGAAAGGCTGCAATGGAAAGCGGCGGCATAATAGGCGCGGCTGCGGCGATTATGACAGGAGAGCAGAGTGCCGAGGTCTACTCGCGCCCAATCGCACAGGCTTTAGCCGAGGCGGACGAATTCGCACTGTTTGTCGCCTGTCTTTCTTTGGAAAAGCTGTCCGGCGAGGAGATAAGACTTGCGCTTTTTGGGCTTCTTGCCATTCTACGGGACGCAGCCATGGAAAAATCGGGCGCATCGCGCCCACTCAGAGCAGGATCTGCGGATGTGAGCAGAGCCCTTGCGAAAAGATATTCAAGTAAGACCCTTCTGCAGTTGTGCCATGAGATACAAGCGGCGCATACGCGGGCGGTGTTATATCTGCGGCCGGGCAATATGCTTGCTCGTTTGGCGGCAGAGCTTTATACAGTGTC
Organism: uncultured Oscillospiraceae bacterium; assembly: GCA_964439435.1. Lineage (GTDB taxonomy): Bacteria > Bacillota > Clostridia > Oscillospirales > QAMX01 > CAYTOF01. Next base: position 37,658 of record CAYTOF010000005.1, on the reverse strand, counting down.
AAGCGGTCAGAGACGCGGAGACACGTCAAAGAGCGCATTTTAACGGAGGAACATATTTGACTGAGATAATCGGTGTTCGGTTTAAAGAGACCGGAAAAATATATTATTTTGACCCTTGCGGCTTCGAGTTGAAGCTTGGCGAGAATGTTGTTGTGGAAACAGTTCGCGGCATTGAACTGGGACAAACGGCAATAGAAAACAAAAACGTCAGCGATGACGAAATTGTCCAGCCCCTTCGCAAAGTGGTGCGCAAGGCAACGGCGGAGGACAATGCCCAGGCGCTTTTAAATCGTGAAAAGGAAAAAGAAGCCCATGCGGTCTGCACGGAGTGCATTGAGAGGCGAGGCATAGAGATGAGCCTTGTCGATGTGGAGTATGCCTTCGATGGCAGCAAGCTCCTCTTTTACTTCACCGCAGAGGGCAGAGTTGACTTCAGAGACCTTGTCAAAGACCTTGCGGGCATTTTCAGAACGCGCATAGAGCTGCGGCAAATAGGTGTGCGGGATGAGGCAAAGCTGCTTGGCGGCATTGGCATATGCGGTAGGCCCTTTTGCTGTGCCTCCTTTCTGGACGAATTTCACCCTGTCTCCATTCGCATGGCAAAGGAGCAGTCGCTCTCCTTGAACCCGGTAAAGATATCGGGCACATGCGGCAGGCTCATGTGCTGTCTCAAATATGAGCAGAGCAACTATGAGGAGCTGGCAAAGCAGGTGCCTCCGCCGGAATCCATTGTGGAAACACCGGAGGGCCGAGGCACTGTCACGGAGACGATGTTGCTGAAAAAACAGATAAGGGTGCGTCTGGACAAACAGCCGGATTCGCCGCCGGAATTGTTTGATGCGGACAAATGCAGGGTCATCACCCTTGCCCGTATAAAATACGACAAAAACCCGGACTATATCGAAGAATAACCCATCAAATCGGCACCGCCAACGCAGTGCCGATTTGCCTTATCCAAAGCAGAGATTTGCGAGGTGTTTATTTATGAACTTTTCCAAGCACAACATGGAGTCGGAGCGGATTTGGAAGTTGCACCGTGAGGGAAGAGCGGAGCGCATGCCCGTTGTCCTTGGGATAAATCCGCGTATTTGGCTGCTGGATGGCCGCCTTAACAGCCATGGCATCACATTCAAGGAGTATACAGAGGATGTAAATACCATGGTTCATGTCCAGATGCGCTCTGCGCACTATATAAGACACAATTTGTGGGCAGATCACGAGATGGGGCTCCCGAAAGAGGGCTGGCATGTGTATGTCGATTTGCAAAACTACTATGAGGCGGGTTGGTTTGGCGGAGAGGTTGCCTATCCAAGAAACAACTCACCCATGGTAAAAGCATTTCTTTTCGGCGATGAAAAGGAGCGGTTGTTTTGGCAAGGGATTCCCGATCCCTTCGGAGGCGTCTACATAAGAGCGCTGGAGCAATATGAGCAGATGCAGAAAATGGTGGGCAAAAGAGAATATGCGGGGCGCCACATTGCCCATGTGGGCCTCCCGAGTCACCACACAGACGGACCTTTAACAGTGGCTTGTTGTATCATGGGGGCAACGGAGTTTTGTCTGGCCATATATGAAGAGCCGGATTTCGCTGAAAAACTGCTCGATTTTATTACAGAGGCCACGATTGTACGCATTAAAGCTTGGAACAAGCGTTTTGGCGAAAAAGAGTTGCCGGAGAGTTTCTCCTTTGCCGATGACTCCATCTCTCATCTAAGCCCGGATATATACAGAGACCTTGTACTGCCACGGCATAAAAGGCTTGTCAATGAGCTCTCCAAAAGCAAGAGGGGATATTCATTCCATGCCTGCGGGGATGCTACAAGGCATTTCAAACTCATGCAAGAGGAGTTGGGCATCCGCAGTTTTGACACGGGCTTTCCCGTCAAACACGGAGAGCTTGTAAAAGAGCTTGGGCCGGACACAGAGGTGCTCGGAGGTCCCCATGTGGATTTGTTGCTCCGCGCAACCCCAAAGGAGATAGAAGAGGAGACAAAGCGCATACTGGATGAGGTCATGCCCTGCACAAGGAGATTTGTCATGCGGGAGGCAAACAACCTCTCACCGGGAACACCTCCTGAAAATGTGCGGGCCATGTATGATGCGGTAAAAACCCATGGTGTGTATTAAAACAACAGAGGGCCATTGTGAAGCTGATTTGGCAAAAAAGATCGCCTCAAAGTAAAAACTCTCACTTTGAGGCGATCTTCATTGTTTGAACTTTATCAGAGGGCGCGGTCAAGCGGTGGGAGGCAGTGCTCCTTTATGGCTCACCGTTGCGGCGCCTGCAATGTTGCCCGCCTCCAAAGATGCGCGCAGGGAGTGTGATTCTAAATACTCAAGCAAAAATGCCGCAGAAAAAGCATCGCCCGCCCCCACGGTGTCGATGACCTTTGCCTTTATTCCGGGGATCTCCACACAACCCTCAGAGGCTGAAAACCCCAATGCGCCATTTTCTCCTCTTGTTATTACCACTGCAGAGAGGTCAAACTCCCGAGCGGCGGTTGCCGCAAATTCACACAGAGGCAATTTTGCTCCAAATAGCATCGGCGAAAGAAGCTCTGCCTCGTCGTCGTTCAGCTTTAAGATGTCCGCATTTGTGGCAAAATCACGCACAATTTTCATGCTGTAATAGTGTTTTCTCAAGTTGACATCATAAAAGCGCAGAGATGCACTCAGCGCTGCAAAGAGGTTCTTTATCGAGCGGCGGGTCAGATTGCCGCGGAAAGCGGCCAGGGTACCGTATACATAAGCGTCGGGCTTTAGCTCTGAGATGCGCAAGATATCGCATTCGGCGAGGTCGATAAAATCATATGCGACGTTTTCAGGCAATTCAAAGCGAGAGGTGCCGTCGACACCCTCATGTACGATGGCGCTGCCCGTTTCATGGGCGCTATCTTGAAAGACAAAGGAGGCGTCCACGCCCAATGACTTGACTAGGTCAAGCGCCTCATACCCCGGTGCGTCTTTGCCCACGCAGGAGATCAAGAAAGCATCGGTGTTTTTTAGCGCCAGCCCCGCGGCGACATTGAAAGGTGCGCCGCCCAGATGTCGTTTGTCGCCGTATGTGTCCCAAAGAATTTCACCGGCACAGATGATTTTATACATAGCTCAACCAAGCCTTTTTTTCAAAATGTCAAAGAGCTCGTCTCTGGAGATTGCGGAGAGGGCATTCGTGACATTTCGAGCTCCGATGGTAAAATCTGCATATTCTGACAGTGTGCTGTCGTCAAGTTTTAAATCAAGGGGCATGCCATTTAAATTTGAGAGAAAGGCAAATAGCTCTTCGCCGTCGGAAACGCCGCAGAGATCGTATATCCTCTCCGAACGGCAAGGGTGCGTTTTGCCCATAAACATAATAAAGTCGGCGATGAAATAGGCATTGGCCTGACCATGTGGGACATCGTGGTGATAGGTCAGCATATACCCCGTGGAGTGCACAAAGCCCGTGCCCGTGCGGGAGATGACGAGCCCAGCCATGGAGGAACCGTAGAGCAACATTTCGCGCACTTCCAAGGAGAGATCTCCCTTTGCGGCGCGGCGCAGGCCCTCACAGAGCATGGGGATGCACATGTCCCCGTATGCATCGGAGATGAGGTTGGCCTTTTTCATAAAGCGGCCTTCTATGGCATGGCACAGGGCGTCGGCTCCCGTCGCCATCGTCTGCAAAAGAGGAAGCTTTTCTGTGTAAGCAGCGTCAAGAAATGCGACTTTCGGATATATATCATCTCCCGCAAAGGAGCGTTTGTTCTCGGCACTCGGGTCGGTAAGGACGGAATAGGGGGTGACTTCACTGCCTGTACCAGCGGTGGTGTTCACGGCAAGAAGGGGCAGAGCAGCCTTGCGGGGAAGCGAAAATATGTCCTGCTCGCCATAGGTCGGGTTTGCCGCGAAGACAGCCACTGCCTTGGCGGCATCTAAAGGAGAACCTCCGCCGATGCCGAGGATGAAATCGGCGCCAAATTCCCGCGCCTTTGCTCCGATTTCAAAAGTGGTGGAAAGCAGGGGATTTGGCTCTATTTCGTCAAATACGGCATATTCTACTCCGCAGGCTCTCAAGCCGTTTTCCGCATCCGCCAGAGCTCCGCTTTTTCGTGCGGAGTTTTTACCGCAGACAATGACACACTTGGCACCATATGTGGAATAATCTCGAAAGTCTTTAAAACAGTCTTTGCCGCTGTGTATGCGCACAGGGTTATAAAAATCCATATTCATGCAGGTAAACCCATACCTTTCGTCTTATTTGGCTCCGCGAGACAAATGCTTTTGCTTTACCTCCCAGAGGGGGTAGGTGAGGTCAACATAATACTCATGAGGATTTTCAAATCTCTTGACCTCATCCCAGAGATAGTCAACGCAGCTTTGGCAGTATGTCTTTATGTCCTCCAAAGCGGGCAAGTCGTAGACAAGCTCACCGCCTTTGAAAATCGGTACGAGCAATTGCTCCGCCTTAAAATCGCTTACAATCTTTGTCTTCCAGGTGTATTCAGGGTGGAACAGCTTAAAGGGCACTGTGTCGTCAATCACCTCGTCGTGGAGGGAGAGGACATCGGCGATGGCTTTTCCGGAATCGCGCTCGAAAAACCGCCATAGCTTTTTGAAGTGTGGTATGGTGATTTTGGACACGTTTTCGGATAATTTGATTTTGGGTATGATGTTGCCCTCATCGTCCTCCACGGCGCACAGTTTATAGACGCCACCAAAGACCGGCTCGGAGCGGGAGGTGATCAGGCGCTCTCCTACGCCGAATATATCTATCTGCGCTCCTTGGATGAGCATCTCCCGTATCACATATTCGTCCAGGGCGTTGGAGACAATGATCTTGCAATCCTCAAAGCCCGCTTCATCGAGCCTTTTGCGCACCATGCGCGAAAGATAGGCGATGTCTCCGGAATCTATGCGCACGCCCGAGGGTCGATATCCTTTGGCGGCAAGCTCACTGAAAACCTTGATGGCATTGGGCAGGCCGCTGTTCAAAACATCATAGGTGTCAAGGAGCAGCGTGCAGTCTGCAGGGTATATCTTGGCATAAGCGGCAAAGGCCTCGTATTCGGTTTCGAACATCTGAATCCACGAATGCGCCATTGTGCCCGTGGCGGGGATGCCAAACATCCTGTCCGCAAGGGTATTTGAGGTGACAGGGCAACCGCCGATATAAGCCGCACGAGAGCCGTAAACAGCACCCGAATAGCTGTGGGCTCTGCGTGCCCCAAACTCCATGACAGTTCTCCCTGTTGCGGCACGGGCGACCCTTGAGGCTTTCGTGGCTATCAGGGATTGGTGGTTGATGGTGGAGAGCAACATTGTCTCGATAATCTGCGCCTGCACCGAAGGACCGCGCACCACAACCAAGGGTTCTCCGGGGAAAATGGGAGTGCCCTCGGGCACGGCCCAGACATCACAGCAGAACTCAAAGTTTTCAAGATATGAGAGAAACCCTTGTGAGAAAAGGTTTTTACTTGCAAGGCAGTCAATGTCCGCCGGTGAGAAATGCAAGTTTTGCAGGTATTTAACAGCTTGCTCAAGCCCCGCAGCGATGGCGAAGCCTCCTCCGTCGGGCACTTTTCGATAAAACAGGTCAAAATATGCAATTTTGTCCTTCATTCCGAGTTCAAAAAAGCCATTGGCCATTGTAAACTCATAAAAATCCGCCATCATTGACAGATTCATGCCGTTGAACATCGTATCCATTGCCAAAACCTCATTTTTAAACTTATAGTCAAGCTCATTATATCACCGGTGTATAGAATTTTCAAGCAAAGGGTAAGCAACTCATATATCTTTCCCAAAATGCCAAAGGGCAAGCGATTTGTATCAGGCTTGCCCTTTGGTGCTTGGAGGAATATATTTTATATCACAGATGGTTTTCTTGTATAATTCTTGCCAATGCCGCAACGACATCCGGCAAGGTTTCTGAAGTGGATTCGCCGGAAACAAACACAGGTATCCTTTTGAATGGCACGGAAAAGTCTTTTAACACTTGCTTCCCATCATAAATTTTACCGGAAAACAGGCAACGCCAAGTTCCTTTGGGCAAATGGATGTCTCGTTTGGCGCCGTCTTCCAACATGGGTGCCACCAAAAACCCATCGCCAAGCAAATATTGATTTTCCAGGTCAAATAGGGATTCATCCGTCGGGTCATGGAAAAACATATTGCGAAGCACCGGGCTGCCCGTATTAGAGGCATCAGTGCATTGCTCTGACAAATAAGGGCGCAGAGCCTGATGCATTTGACAATAGGCTCGGTAAATATCGACTATCTCCGGCGGAAAATCATAAGGCCTGGTGACTGTGCCGTGGGTTTGCATATTGAGGGTGAAAGCACCCATTTGCGCGCCTCTGATGAACACCTTCTCCTCAGGATTTTCTTCTTCGTCACTTGCCGGACGGTAGGCAGATAGGTCATGGGTGATAAAGGGAATTCCGGACAAAGAGCAGCTTAGTAAGCCCTTTAAAATGGCGGACAGAAAGACCCATTCTCTTCTTTGATCTCCGAGCCACATAAAGGGATATCGCTGAGTTCCGATACCGCCACCCCTGGAAAAGGAACCGCCTTCTTTGCCGTTTTTGGTGAAATTGCGATATGCAAGGGTGTTGTACATCACCGGATACCAATGATGGGCGCCGCTTTCAGAACGACGGTCGTGAAACTTTAAAGGTATATGCTCGGGGAATTGCTCGCAGAAATCAATTTTCGCCCTGTCAATGCCCAGTTCATGGACCAGATTGTGCCAGATGCCGTCAAACCACCACTTTTTTGCTTCGGGGTTGGTGATGTCTAAAAAAGCTACTTTTCGGGGGTTTGCAGAATCCGCAGGGTTGTAGGAGTCGGTTTCCGGAAGAAGCACTTCACCTGTTTCGAGGGTGGAAACAGAATAAGATTCTTCATAGCCATGGGGATTGTTTTTTTTGTCCCTCACATAATAACGACCGCAACTCTCCCAAACCAATGCCTTTTTGCCCAGGGTATGCAGTTTTTCCATAAGAAGCTTTAAATCATCATAGGAGTTTTTGTCATATACGGGCCAACCTTCCATCACCACCGCATCCCAAGGAAGACGGTGACGCTCCATATCCGCAATCATAGCCATCACACCGTCAACGGTGGTCAGTTCCTTGGTAAGACCGTGACGAGAAACAAAAATACCAAGTTGCCATGAAAAGGGTTTGGGTGCGAATCCTGTCAGCTTTGCATAGGCATGCAATGTGTCTTTTGGATGGTCGTTAATAAAAATATACAGATCAATTTCTACTTGGGATGAAATTTTCCAACGATTTTCATCAGAGCAACCCAAATCAAAGAGAGAGCGCTGAAACTTGTTGAAAAACAAGCCGTATCCGCCGGAGCTTATCACCAGGGGAACAGGTGCATAGCTGTTGCCTTCAATACCACACCAGATGTCGATGGACATCATGTCGACAAGCTTGCCGCGTTGATCAATTGCATTGAAACGCTCTCCGGTACCATAAAGCCTCTCTCCGGAATTTAAAGTTCCCTCTATCTGTATACCCTGTCCGTCTTGGGACAAATTGTCTATATGGACAACAGTCTTTCCTTTTGTGTTTTGAAATGAAAGAGAAAAAGGGCAAAGACTCAGTGTTGCCTTGCACTTTTCCCCAAGTATTTCGATGTATTCATTGTTCTTGCTAAAAGCAAGAGGCAAAGCGGTATTGTCTACGTCTTCGCCGAGGTCTGCCGCTAAAATCTGCGCAGCTCCGGGAACAATTTTAGAATCTGCGGAGACGGAGAGCAGGCGAAAGGCAGAATTGTCGCTGCAAAGCAGACGGAATCTGCCGATTTTTGCGCCTTGCGACAACAGAGAGAAATCCAACGCATTTGCATCAGGGACTATATCTGTCACACGGAGTTTTTCCACAGTCTCCTCCTTGGGTGTAAAAATTTTGTAAACAAAACAAAATGTTTCGGTTTATCCTGTATATCAATATATCAAAAAAAACGCACGGTTTTCGGGTTTTGGAACTATCTGTTGAGAACTGTGCCGAGAAAGCTGCGAAGTCTTTCTGTTTTTGGTGAGGTTAAAAGGGAACCGGGGGGGCCTTCTTCGGCTATATAGCCATCATCCATGAAGATAATGCGGTCGGAGACATCTTTTGCAAAGGCCATTTCGTGGGTCACAATGACCATGGTCATGTTTTCACTTGCCAAGTCGCGTATGACGGAGAGCACTTCCCCTGTCAGTTCCGGGTCCAATGCTGAGGTGGGTTCATCAAAACAGAGAATCTTGGGGTTGAGAGCCAGCGCTCTGGCTATGGCGACGCGCTGTTGTTGGCCGCCTGAGAGTTGCCAAGGATAGTTTTCCATCTTGTCGGAAAGGCCGACTCTGTCCAAAAGTGCCGTAGCTTTTTCTGTTATCTGATTGTTTTTGGCTTTCTTGTCGGATTTGTACTCCGGGGAGGATTTAGCCAGCAGTTTCACCGCGAGCGAAACATTTTCCAAGGCATTGTATTGCGGAAACAGATTAAAGGATTGAAAGACAAGGCCCAAAGCGAGCTGGTTTTTCCGCTTTTCCTCTGAAGAAAGCTCTTCTTTGGCGTCGGCATCGAAAATATAATTTCCGTCAACGAGGATTTGCCCGTGTTCTGCCCGTTCCAAAAAATTGATACAGCGCAAAAGTGTTGTCTTGCCGCTGCCCGAAGAGCCGATAACAGACAATATCTCACCCTTTTCTTGAGAAAAAGAGATGCCTTTCAAGACGGGGGTTTTGCCATAACACTTTGTAAGATTTTTCACTTCAAGAACAGCCATATATCTTATCCTTTAAAATATTCCAGTTTCTTTTCGGTGTAACCAAAAATAAGGGTGAGAATTCCGTTGAAAATGAGATAGAACAGCCCTGAATAGAACAAAGGCCAGATAAGCCCAATAGAGACATAGTCTTGGGCGGCTCGGATGAGCTCTCCCACTGCGATGACCCTTGCCAGGGAAGTGTCTTTGACAAGGGTGATAATCTCATTGCTCATGGCGGGCAGTATGCGCTTTATAATCTGCAAGAGCACAACTTTAAAAAACACCTGTGTTTTGGTCATGCCAAGTACTTGTCCGGCTTCATATTGGCCTTGGGGTATGCTCTCTATGCCTCCTCGGTAGATTTCTGAAAAATAGGCGGCATAATTTATGACAAAGGCAATGAGCACCGCGACCATGCGGGACTCAAAGGGCGTGTCAAACAAAAGCCCGGGCACATAAAACACCACAATGACCTGCAACATGAGCGGCGTGCCCCTAATAATCCACACAAAAGTCTTGGTGAGCCAACGGATGGGGTGGATACCGGACATGGATCCAAAGGAGATAAAAAGCCCCAAGGGTATAGACATGATGAGTGTCAGTGCAAATATCAAGCAAGTGGCCCCAAAACCGTTTAACAGATTAAAATTTACCTGGACAAATCTTGTCATGGAACAGACCTCAAATGCAGATAGTCGCTGCCGAAAAGCCGTTTCCGGCAGCGACTATGTATTGTTTGTGCTATTTCAGATCGCTTGCCAACTCGTCGGTCAGATTGTATTTTTCGGCAAGAGCTGAGAGTTTACCGGCTTGAGCCAGCTTTTTGATGGTATCGTTGATTTTTGTGAGCGTCTCGGGGCTGCCTTTCCTAAAGCCGATGGCATACTCTTCGGGGGCGAGCTCAACGCCTGTGACAATCATGAGGTCGTCATAGTCGGTATCCGGGCCTATCATGCTCTTGGCCATGACAAAGTCGATGACACCAAGTTCGCTTGTTCCGGACTTGATCTCGAGCAGAACGTCGGTCTGCTTGTCGGCAGGGGTGTATTTGTTTTCTTTTAGGATGGCATCTTCTTGGATAGCGACTTCACCTGCGGATTTCTTTTCGGCAGTACAGGAAGCGCCCTTCATGTCTTCAACGGTTTTGTATTTGTCTTCGTTCGATTTTTTGATGACAACCACTTGCTTGTTGATGAGATAGGACATTGAAAAATCCACGAGCTCTTTTCTTTCAGCGTTGACGGTGAATCCGTTCCAGATACAGTCGATGTTCTTTGCATTCAGTTCGACTTCTTTGGTGTCCCAGTTAATGATGACAAATTTTGGTGAAATACCAAGCTCTGCGCACAGAGCTTCGGCAAATTCTGTGTCAAAACCCACGAGAGCGCCGCTTTCGTCTTTGTAGTTCATCGGTTCAAAGAGTGTATAGCCGATGACCATTTCCTTTTTGCCTTCGATATATTCCCAGTCCTGCTTTGAGGAAGAGGAACAGGCGGCAAATGCTGTCACACATAAAATGACAATGAGTACAGATGCGAGTAATTTTTTCACTTAGATTCTCCTTCGATTTTTAAGTCTTGTGATACTTTACCACACTAACAAACTAAAGTCAACAGCTATTTTGCAAAAACCCCAAAAAATACTGAGCACGGAAATCCTCACGAGAAAAAACCTCCTCCGCTCAGCAGAGAAGCGGAGGAGATAGGCTTTTTATTTTTAGTCTACTTGGGTTTGAAAACCGCATTCAGCACGCGCAAAAGGATGTATATGACCACGAGGGCCAAAAAGACACCCGCAAGGCCATATCCCATCAGCCGGATACCACCCTTTAATGCCAAAGCCTGCGTCGCGCCACCGCCGAGCAAGTTGAGCTCTTTTGCGATCACGGGGGCCACGGAAAGGACAACACCCCCTGCTATAACGGAGCCGATTTGCCCGGAAACGTTTGCACTGACTGCGGGCATCAAGATAAAGTTGAAAGGGTCTTCGGCCTTTGCCATCTTTTGGACAACACGTGAGGACATGGGGAATGCGGAAATACCCGCCGCTCCTATCATCGGGTTTATCTTTTTCTTGGTGAAGAGGTTCAAAAACTTGGCAAACAGAACCCCTCCCGCGGTGTCAAAGATAAAGGCAAAGAGGCCAAGGGACAGTATGACAATTGTCTTTATCTGCAGAAATTCGGTATAGCGCATCGTCGCGCCTATGGTTATGCCAAGAAGTATTGTCACAACATTTGTCAGCTCATTTTGTGCAGCTTTGTTTAGCCTTTCGACAACGCCTGCTTCCTTGATGAGGTTGCCAAACATCAACATGCCTATCAGCGGTGCGCTTATAGGAGCCAAGATGGCCGAGATGATGGTGATGAGGATGGGAAAAAGTATCAGGGCGACCTTGTCTGTTTTAGCATCCTTGTAGTCCATGCGGGTTTTGCGCTCTTTTTGGGTGGTCAGAGCGCGGATAACCGGGGGTTGGATGATGGGGACAAGTGCCATATAGGAATAAGCCGCCACGGTTATCGGCCCGATGAGCTCACGGGCAAGCTTGTTGGCGACGATGATAGAGGTCGGCCCGTCCGCCGCACCGATTATACCAATCGAGGAGGCTTCGAAGAATGTAAAGCCGAGAGCAGGGAACAAAACTGTGATGGCAAGAACCGCAACAACGGTGAAAAAGATGCCAAACTGCGCCGCGGCTCCAAAAAAGGCCATACGCGGGCTGTGAAACAGGGGGCGAAAGTCCGTCATTGCCCCAATCCCTATGAAGATCAAGCAGGGGAAGAGCTCGTTGGAGATGCCAAAATCGTAAAGTACTTGCAAAAGGCCTGCATTGCCATTATCTGACCAGATGATTTCCAGGGGCAGATTTACTAAAATCGCTCCGAAACCGATGGGCAAAAGCAGCGCAGGCTCATAATCTTTGGCGATGGCAAAGTAGATCAAAAGCCCGCCAATCAGATACATAAACAAGTATTCCCAGTGAAAATTAAAAACACCTTCAAAAAGCTCCGTTATTGCTTCCAAAAGCTTTCCCTCCCTTGAGTGTGGCTTGCGCCAATTCGAGGTAATTTTATCACACAGAAATACTGCTGTCAATGATTCTTGATGGATTCGATATTTGCAATTCAAACACGCCAAATCGATGGTATTTTGAACTATATCCAATCAATATGCATATAAAAGAAGAAATGGAGCAAATGGCAGGGGTTGAAAACAAGGGGTGTCCCTGTTATAATATAGACAACAAATTTGCGAACGCGAAATATATTAAAACAAGGTGAGATGCAAATCACCTCGAAGGGTAAATAAAACAATTGCAATGGAAAATTGAGCACGCAGACAAACAGATTTCCTCTGCTCTTTTAAAAAAACACTCCATCGGTCCCCTGCTCAAAACAGCGCTTGAAGCAAGGAACATCACGAGCGAAGTTGCTTTGAAAGAGATTTTTGAAACGGAGCTTGCAAATCTCCACAGTCCTTTTTTGATGGCCGACATGGAGAGGGCAAGGGAGAGAATATCAGAGGCAATATATAAAAAAGAAAAAATCACAATATACGGAGACTATGATGTAGACGGTCTGACCTCTATCTACATACTGAAATCCTGGCTCGAATCCAAGGGGATAAGCGCAAAGCACTATATACCCAGCCGAGACAGCGAAGGTTATGGTCTGAACAACGAGGCCCTGGAGGGTATTGCCAATGACGGTACAACCCTCATAATAACCGTTGATAGCGGCATAGTGGCCATTGACGAAATTGCATATGCAAAAGAGTTGGGCATGGATGTGATCGTGACAGACCACCATGAAGCCGGTGAAAACCTTCCCCAAGCAGTCGCGGTGATCAACCCCAAAAGACATGATTGCCCTTATCCCTATAAGGAGCTTGCGGGAGTGGGGGTTGTTTTTAAGCTTCTCTGTGCCCTAGAGGGAGATGCAGATGGCTTGTTCTCACAGTATGGGGATATGGTGGCTCTGGGCACAGTGGCGGATGTCATGCCTGTGCTCGGGGAAAACAGAATTTTAGTCTCTCGAGGTCTTGAGGTATTAAAAAACACAAAGAATTTAGGGCTGCTGGCACTGAAAGCTTCTGTGGATTACGGCAAAGCCGATGTCACAGGCATAGCCTTCAGACTGGCTCCCAGATTGAACGCCGCAGGGCGCATGACCTCCGCGGAGGAGGCGCTCGCACTTCTATATGCCCGAGACAAAAAAGAGGCAGCTGCCCTGGCGGAGAGGCTTGGAGAGTTAAACAAATCCAGGCAAACCCATGAAGCCGAGATACTAAAACAAGCTGAAGCGATAATACAAGAACAAAATATAAATGCAGATGACAACAGCGTGATCATATTGCGCGGGCTTGGTTGGAAGCACGGCGTCCTTGGCATCGTCGCCTCAAAACTCGCAGAGCGATACAATTTGCCTGCCTTACTTTTCACACAGGACGATGATCTGCTGAAAGGCTCCGCACGCAGTGTGCCCGGCTGCAACATACACCGGGCCATATCCCGCGCTTGTGAGGGTTTGGGAGAGTGCGGGGGGCACATGCAAGCAGCGGGTGTCAAGTTGCCCGCCGACCACTATGACACCTTTGCCCAAAGGCTGCAAGCATGTGTCACTGAGGCGTTTGAATGTGAGCTCGAAAACAAACTCCTGTTGGACGGTGAGATCACACCTTTGCAGGTGGATTGCGAAAACATAGATGATCTGATGCGCCTGGGCCCCTTTGGGGAGGGAAATCCCGAGCCTGCATTTGCAATAAAAGACCTCACGGTGGCAGACATCATCTCCGTAGCAAACGGAAGACACACAAAATTCATACTGACCTCAAGGGGGAGACCTCTGACAGGGATGTTTTTTGGAAAAGGCAGCTCGGAGTTCGAGTTTTCCGCGCGTGACAGTGTGGATGTGGCCTTTACACTTGAAATCAACACCTTCAGAGGCTTGGATTCGGCACAACTTACCCTCAAAGACATCAAACCCTCAAAGAAGCCGACATTGAGAGGGAAAAGAGCCATCTCTGATTTAGAAAGACTTCTCAAATCGGACGAAAAGTCAGACAAAGCCGTTTTGGGAGCGTCTTTGGAGGGTTCGGCAGACAGAGAGATGCTTGGCAGCGTTTGGAGGCTTCTTGCCACGCAGCACGGTAAAACCATCAGTCCGTCGTTGCTTTTCAAGGAACTGCAGATGCGCGGTTGTGAATGCGATGAGCTTGAAATCCTGATTGCCCTGCGCGCCTTTTATGAGGCAGGGCTTATAGAAAACTTTTTGGAAAAGCCCTTTGACTTCGAAAATGAACTCCGCATTACACTGAAAAATCAAGGCGGTGTCAAGGTTGACATCTACAGCACAAAGATAATGAAAACAATTTTAAGAGGAGCCGACGCAATTGGAACTTGAAACCCGTTTGTTGGAAATGCAAAAAAAATATGAATCCTATGGCAGAACGGGCGAATTGCCAAAAATCCGCGCGGCGTACGATTTTGCCTTTGAGGCGCATAAAGGGCAAAAAAGGCTCAACGGAGAGCCATATATCACACACTCGCTGGCTGTTGCTGAGATTGTAACCGAAATCCAGCTCGACTCTGAGTCCATTGTGGCGGCATTGCTCCATGACACCGTTGAGGACACACCGGTTACCCTCGAGGAAATACGCCAAAAGTTTGGAGAAACGGTCGCCGACATTGTCGACGGTCTCACAAAGCTTGAGCGCATACCCTATTCTTCCAAAGCCGAACAAGAAGTCGAAAATCTGAGAAAAATGCTGCTTGCCATGTCCCGCGACATACGCGTCATCCTTATCAAGCTGGCAGACAGACTCCACAACATACGCACTTTGGATGCCAAGACAGATTCCAGGCGCAGGGAGATTGCGCTGGAAACCATGGATGTCTACAGCCCCATTGCACACAGGCTCGGCATAACGCGCATAAAAAACGAACTGGAAGACCGCTCCCTCAAATACCTGGACCCAATCGGCTATGATGAGATTGTGAGCGCTCTGGAGAGCACCAGCACCACACGTGACGATCTGATCAATCAGACAAAGGAGCGCATGGAGCAGAGATTTGCCGAGCAAGGCATACACAATGTGTTTATCGGCGGCCGTGTCAAACATATTTACAGCATTTACCGCAAGATGTTCATGCAGAACAAATCCATATCCGAAGTCTATGACCTGTATGCGATACGCGTTATTGTCGACACCAAGGAGGATTGTTACAATATCTTGGGGCTCATGCATGACATGTACAAGCCCATACCCGGGCGGTTTAAAGACTATATCAGCACACCCAAGCCGAATATGTACCAGTCCCTTCACACCACGCTCATAGGGCGCATGGGCATACCCTTTGAGGTTCAAATCCGCACCTGGGAGATGCACCAAATCGCCGAATACGGTGTCGCTGCACATTGGAAATACAAGAGCGGATCGGAGACACAGGATGCCGAATATGAGAAAAAGCTCGAATGGGTGCGCAATATGCTGGAAACACAGCAAGACACCGACGCCGAGGACTTTCTCTCCCACTTTAAAATCGACATGTTTGCCGACGAGGTATATGTTTTCACACCCAAGGGCGATGTGATAAACTTGCCTGCCGGAGCCACTCCCATAGACTTTGCCTATGTGATCCACTCCGAGGTCGGCAACCGCATGATAGGGGCAAAGGTGAACGGCAGAATTGTCCCCATTGATTCGGAACTGCAAAACGGCGATATAACGGAGATACTCACCTCCAAAACTGCCAGAGGGCCAAGCCGAGACTGGCTGAAAATAGCAAAGACAAGCGAAGCGCGGTCGAAAATAAGACAGTGGTACAAAAAAGAAAAACGCGAGGAAAATATTGAACAGGGCAGAGACAGCCTTGAAAAGGAACTCAAACGCTATGGTCTGCCCCTGGGAGAGATAGAAAAACACGAGATAGTCCCCTCAGTTTTGAAAAAGCTGTCCTTCCAGACAATGGAAGACCTCTACGCCGGTATAGGTTACGGCGGCGTCACAGCCCAGCGTGCCGCCAACAGATTGCGCGAGGAATACAACAGGCAGGTTAAAAGCCAATCTCCGCAGGAAGAGATTATCTTTACCAGACAAGAGGTCCGGCGATCGGACAGCGGTGTTATTGTGGAAGGCCTTGACTCCTGTCTTGTCAAGTTCGCGCACTGCTGCACCCCTGTTCCGGGTGATGACATCATAGGATTTGTCACACGCGGCTTTGGCGTATCGGTGCACTGTACCGACTGTTTGAATGTGCGCGCCTTGGAGAGATCAAAAGAGAGTGCTGCCAGATTGGTGCCTGTTTGGTGGGCGGATATCATCGAGGGCAATTTCTATGCATGTGTTGAGATTTTTGCCAGAGACAGGGTGGCATTGATTGCCGACCTGACCACGGTGCTTGCAAATCTGCATATCCTCATACACAGTTTGCAGACAAAGATCATCGGCGGAGGGGATGTTGCCATAACCCTTGGCATCAGAGTTAACAGTCTTTCACACCTCCTGTCCGTCAGTGTCAAAATGAAAAAAGTCGGCGGTGTGATACAAATCACACGATGCGGCAGGGAAAACCCAAAGCCCATGTGAGATCTGAAATGGCATTTATAATGTGAAATTAGGAGATGTGCATGATAGCTTGTATACAAAGAGTCAGCAGGGCGAGCGTGACAACTGAAGGTGCGCTGCATTCAAAAATAGAAAAAGGCATGTTGATTCTGCTTGGGGTAGCCAAGGGTGATACGGAAAGCGATTGCGACTATCTGGCGAAAAAGTGTGCGGAGATCCGTATTTTTGATGATGAGAACGGAAAGATGAATAAGAGCTGCGAAGATGTCGGCGGTAAAATACTTGTTGTCACCAACTTTACGCTCTGCGGCAACTGCAAAAAAGGACGAAGGCCGTCTTTTGACGGCTCAGAGATTCCGAAGAGAGCCAAGGATCTCTCAGAGCGATTTATATCTCAATGTGCCTCATATGGTGTGGAGGTGCTTGGCGGTGTCTTTGGAGCCCACATGGAAGTTGCCCTTATAAACGACGGGCCGGTCACTCTTATTCTCGACACAGAGACAATGCTTGCAAAACAGACACAGACAAGCACATAAAGAGGACATATTTACATTTTTTTGAATATAAGGGGGAGCATATGGAGATAAAGACACTGAAAGTCGGTATGGGCAGGACAAACTGCTATATTGTATACGACAGACACGGTAAAGAAGCCTCTGTTATTGACCCCGGCGGTGAAGCGGAAAAGATAATAGAGTTCTTGGAAAGCAAATCGCTTTCCGTAAAGAACATCATCATAACACACGGCCATTTTGACCATATTTTGGCGGTGCAACAGTTAAAAGAACACTTTGGAGGTCGTGTGATCATTCATGAAGCCGATGCCCGCAGTCTCGGGAGTTCCCACGATGCTCTCTACATATCCATCATGAGCGAGCCCTTTCGTGTTTCAAAACCGGATATTTTGCTTAAGGGCGGGGAAAAAACACGTGTCGGCATGGTGGATGCTGAGTTTATACACACTCCCGGACACACACCGGGCTCCATGTGTATCATAATGGACAATGTCATTTTCACCGGAGACACGCTCTTCTGCGGCGATGTAGGACGTTCTGATTTGAGGGGCGGAGATGAGGAGACCTTGCGACGCTCCCTGAAAAGACTGTATATGCTCCCCTATGACTATATAATCTATCCCGGACACGGAGAGCCGACCTCTCTTGGGATAGAGCGCGACACGAATGAATATCTGAGAAGTGCGGC
Organism: uncultured Oscillospiraceae bacterium; assembly: GCA_964439435.1. GTDB lineage: Bacteria > Bacillota > Clostridia > Oscillospirales > QAMX01 > CAYTOF01. The sequence goes on along the minus strand of CAYTOF010000005.1, from coordinate 20,142 downwards.
AGGTGTCGATACAAAACAATAAGTATAAAGGCTCTGTTTGAAAACAGGCATATATCAAAGAAGGGGCAGGGCTAAAAATGCTCATTTATATGGTGGACAACCCCTATAGATTCGATGTCGAACAGACAGCGATAATTCTCATGCCTTCATTGAACCCAAGTGTAACCAATGAAGAACCCCCACGTGCGCCCATCTCCGAAGATTATGCTGTCTCAACGCTGATCCCGGGCCCTAAAAGCATAAGAGCTGATTTCTTTTTACAGATAGGCGGCCAAAGTTGCACAGAGACATGTATAAGTGTTTTTGACGAAGATGCAGATGAGGAGTACAAAAAAACGGAAACACGCCACACCATTCGGCGTTCGGTATTCAAAGCATATGTGAAACTGACAAATGACAAACCCGCCTGGGGAGCCCTGGCCGGTGTCAGACCGGTCAAACTGGCGCGAGGGTTTTTAGAAGAGGGCAAAAGTCCGACCGAAGTTTCGCGACTTTTGGAAAATCGATACTATGTCAGGAAAGACAAAGTCAAAATGCTCCTGGAATGCGCCACCCATTCTCTGGCTTTGAAGTCAGAGCTTGAACCCTTTGATGCAGCTCTCTATGTGGGCATCCCTTACTGTCCCACAAGGTGTTCCTATTGTTCTTTCACAAGCAAAGCAACGCACACACAAGAGGAGCTTGATGAGTATTTAAAGGCACTGACGTTGGAAATCCATGCTCTGTCGAAATCGTTAGAGATCTCAAAAGGAAGGGTAAAGCTTAAAGCTGTCTATATAGGAGGCGGCACACCGACGGTTTTAAATGAAGTGCAGCTCTCCGCACTGCTTGCTACAATCGGAAATGCATTCACTTTAGCGAAGGACTGTGAATACACGGTCGAAGCCGGTCGGCCGGATACAATCACCATAGAAAAACTGGAGGCTATTGTGTCGGGCGGGGCGGAAAGAATCAGCATAAACCCCCAGAGCTTTTCTCAAAGAGTGCTGAGAAACATAGGCCGCAAGCATGGAGTGGATGAGATATACAGGGCTTTTGAAAAAGCCAACTCTGTTCCGGGTTTGAAGGTCAATATGGATCTCATAGCGGGTTTGCCCGGAGACAACCTCGCAGGCTTTGCCGTCAGCGTAAAATCCGCAGTGGAACTGTCTCCGGAAAACATCACAGTCCACACATTGGCGGTGAAAAAGGGAGCCACCATAGCAAAAGAAAGTTTTGAACATACAAAGCCGGAGATCATACACGAAATGCTCAAGCTATCGGAGGAAATGCTGCGGGAACAAAATTATAATCCCTATTATCTCTACAGACAAAAATATTCCGGTGGCAGTTTTGAAAACGTGGGCTATGCAAGACTCAATGAGATCTGCAGGTACAATATATATATGATGGACGAACTGCTGCCTGTGCTGGGGGTGGGTGCGGGAGCGGTCACAAAGCTTGGTGCGGACGGACAGATCACGAGGTTGACAAACCCCAAATACGGTGTCGACTACATGCGTCAAATTGAGGATGTTTTATTGAAAAAAGACAAAATTGCGGCATATTATCTTGAAAAACTACAAAGAGAACTGTGAAGTCGCATTTTGAATAAAAAACGGAGGTCTAATATGAGCAACAAAACGGAAGATCTTTTAAACAAAGTAAAAGCCAAGGCAGTTGCTGCAGGTCAAGTCGCTGCCCATGCGGCAGATGTCACCGCCAAAAAAGCTGAAAAGCTTATGGAAAACACCAAACTGAACTTTAAGCTCTATGAGCTAAAGGGCGAAGCCGACGGATTTTTGCGTAAAGTCGGAGCAATCGTTTATTCAGCTCACATTGGCGAAGAGGCAAACCAAGAGGATTTGGACGATCTCATGGCAGTGCTGGACGAGAAATACGCCGAGATAGACGAAGTGAAAGAAAAAATCGCTGAAAACAAAAGCAAATCATAAATCAGATTGCGCAAACATGTCTTTGTGGTTTAACGATATCAGGGCCTCTGGGCCCTGATATCGTTAAACGAAATAGAGGAAAAATATGAATACGCTGTTCAAAAATATAGATATAGTGACAATGGACGAAGACCTCGGCGTGATATACGATGGCTGTGTACTCACATCCGACGGAAAAATCTCATATGTCGGCAAAGAGGCACCGGAGGGGATTTTGGTGCAAAAAGTTATATATGGGCGCGGAAAACTCTTGATGCCGGGACTTGTAAATGCGCACACACATTTGCCGATGACCGCTATGCGAGGATATGCCGATGATGCCAAATTGGATGATTGGCTTCACAACTATATTTTCCCCGTGGAAGAAAAATGGGATGCGAAGAGCATCGGCATATGTGCGCAGATGGGCATGGCGGAAGCCATTTCGAGCGGGACGACATCTTTTTCCGACATGTATTTTTTTTGCGATGCCATTGCCGATGCAGCAAAGCAAGCCGGAATGTGTGCAAACCTTTCGCGCGGATTGACATGCAAGGACGCATTTGATGCAGACAGCCATGAAGGCTGGCAAGAGACCTTGGAGCTGATGGACAAATGGCACAATCACGACGGAGGCAGGATAAAAATCGACCTCTCCGTTCACGCTGAATACACTTCAAACCGGGATCTTTGGGAGCAGGTCGCAGCACTTGCGGCGGATAGGGACTTGGGGGTGCACTTCCATTTGTCTGAGACGCAGGCAGAGCATGAGAGTGCAAAGAAAAAGTACGGAGCTACACCCGCGGAGTTGTTTGAAAGAGCAGGGCTCTTGACCGAAAAATCCCTTGCGGCCCATTGTGTGTGGGTTGAGGAGCGGGACATGGAGATTTTGGCAGCCAAAGGTGTCAGCATAGCCCACTGTCCGATTTCAAATTTAAAGCTTGGGAGCGGCATGGCGCCGATTGTAAAACTCCAAAATGCAGGTATAAATGTGGCAATTGGCACGGATGGAGTAGCCTCCAACAACAGCCAAGATATGTTTGAGGAGATGAAAACAGCCTCGCTCATACAAAAAGGAGTGCACTTGGACCCAACATTGCTTCCGGCTTACAGCACACTGGCCATGGCGACTCTCAACGGCGCAAAGGCACAGGGCAGGTCTTCGAGCGGGAAGATTAAAGTGGGTATGGATGCCGATCTCATAGTGCTAAACACAGCATCTCCCTCCCTCACACCCATGCATGAGCCGCATTCCGGCATTGTCTATGCCGCAAGGGGGAGCGATGTGGAATTGACCATGGTGAGAGGGAAAGCTCTTTATGAGGATCGCGAGTTTAAAACAATCGATTTTGAAAAGCTGCGCTATGAGTTCTTTGGAAGTGTTGTCAAAAAACTATTTATTTGAATTTCATGATTGGAAAAAACAAACTCGCCAGGCTCAGACCTTGAGCACTGCAACGATATTTTATATATCGAACAAAAATTTAAAATCCTCTCTTTGCTTAAAGCAGGTTTTATCAGCAGAATCATGCAGGGTTTTACAATAAAAACACGTTTGAATTTTCCAAATACTTTTTTTCGAACAAGAATTTTGTTCAAAGTGCACAAAAATAACTATATTTCTTGCAAAAGAGGCCAAAATATGATAGATTTTAAGCCAAAAGAAAAATACAACTACCAAGACCTGTTGCGCATAATGGAAATATTGCGCTCAGACAATGGGTGCCCCTGGGATAAAGAGCAGACACACAAAAGCATCAGGCGCAACTTCATCGAAGAGGTATATGAAGCCGCTGAGGCAATTGACGATGAAGACGATGTTTTGCTTGCCGAAGAGCTTGGGGACGTGTTGCTCCAAATTGTGTTCCATGCGAACATCGCAAAGGACAGAGGGGCATTTGACATTGGAGATGTAGAGGATGGGATATGCAAAAAACTGATAAAAAGACATCCCCATATCTTCGGTGAAAACAGACCAAATATTTCCAATGCAAGCGAGGTTCTTGAGAGCTGGGAAAGCATAAAAAACAAAGAAAAACAAACAAGCTTTCCCATGACTCTGGATGCAGTTGCTAAGAGTTTGCCCTCGCTTATCTATGCCGAAAAGCTAATAACACGAACGATGCGCGGGGGAGGAGAGTTGCGATCAACAGAGGCAGGGGCGAAAAGAATCGAAAAGCTTTTAAAAACACTGGCAGACGACCAAAACCGGCAAAGTGAAATCATCGGAGAAATTCTTTTCGAAACCGTGCTGCTTGCAAATTTAAAAGGTGTTGAAAGCGAAGAGGCGCTGAAGGGCGCAGCTTTGAACTTTATCGATGATATGAAGGATTTGCGCAAAGAACAAATACCTTCAAAACAACCTGAAACGAAATAAGAAAAAAGAAGGGCTGGAGGATTAGTGTATGAACAAAGCGGGGCTGACAAATGCTGTGGCATCAAAGACGGGACTGTCCAAAAAAGACTCTGATCGCGCAATAAATGCAGTGCTTGAAGCAATAAAGGAGTGTTTGAGCGAGGGAGAGCGTGTTCAATTGATGGGATTTGGCACCTTTGAGATAAAAACAAAGAACGCCCGTATTGCCAGAAATCCCCTGACAAAGGAGATTATACAAATCCCCGAGACAAGAGTCCCACACTTCAGAGCGGGCAGCGCATTCAAAAAAATGATCGACTAATTTATTTTGAAATCACATAAAAAGATAAGGACTTATCATGCGACTTGACAAATACCTGAAGGTTTCAAGGCTTATAAAAAGAAGAAGTGTCGCAAATGAATTTTGTGACAACGAGCGTGTGGCTGTAAACGGCAAGACAGCCCGAGCGTCCTATGCCGTCAAGATAGGCGATGTTATCGAAATACGATTTGGGCAGCGGATTTATAAAGTCGAAGTTATGTCCATCGCCGAGCAAGCATCAAAAAGTGAAGCCTTGGCAATGTACAAAGAGACGTGACACTTTCTTTTTTGTCGCTTTTCATATCCACAGAGCTTTGAAGCCGACTGTGAGCAGATGCGGACATACAATTCAAATGGACATTATGAGCTCAAATATCTCTGTTGTATTAAAAAAAGAGCCAAAACAACATAAAAAGACAAAAAACTTCTAAAAGCTATTTTCTTTTATGTTTAAATAATATATAATTAGTCCAAAGTGCTAACCATCCATGTACATATAAGATAAGGAGGGCATATGGCAAGTGCCGGAAAAAAAAGGCAGGGCTACATCGCAAAGACATTGGCCGTTGTGGCGGTGTTGTATATAGCCGGGACATACATCTCCATGACATCGAAACTTGAAGCCGCGCAAAAAGATTATAAAGCGCTTGTCAAGCAACATGCTCTTGCCCAACAGGATACAGAGGAGCTGCGTGACATGGTGGATAATGGTATTGACGAAGCATATATAATACGCAAGGCGCGCGAGAGGGGTTATGTGCTGCCGGGAGAGATCGTGTTTGCCGATATCTACAGCAAGTAAACATATAACAAAACAGAAAGTCAAAGGAGCATACGACATTTCTATGGAGTTTTCTGAAGGTGATATCGTTGTTGGCAGAGTAAAGGGCATTATGAAATTTGGTGCTTTTGTAGTATTGCCGGGAGAAAAATCAGGACTTGTACACATATCCGAAATTTCTCACACTTATGTTAACGATATCCACGACTGTCTAAATGAAGGCCAAGAAGTAAAGGTCAAGATACTGTCAGTGGACAAAAACGGTCGCATAAATCTTTCAATCAAAAAAGCCGAACCGCCTCCGGCTGCGCCCGGCGGACGAACACGGCCTCCGAAAACGGAGCAGACTGTGACAGAATTTGTGAAAAAACCCTCCTCTGAGGAGAGTTTTGAAGACAAGTTAAAGGCATTTATGAAAGACAGCGAAGACAAGTTTTCTGACATGAAAAACCCACCCGAAAAAAAGAGTTCGCGACGTATCCGCACAAAGTGATCAAAAGCAAAACCAATAAAGAAGCCTTTACGGACGAAAAGATAGAGTTTTAAAACGCAGGTGTGCAGCAGCCATTTTGTTGCACACCTAAAGCAAATCAATTCCGCTAACATTTCGTCTCGGAATTCACAGGAGCTTGACTTGGAAGGCAAATAAGGACACAAAACAACGCACAGCCTGCGAAAACAAGAAATCGGGACAAGTCGCAGCTTACTGACACAAAACAACGGAGCAAAAAAGTGGAAATTAGACAGATTGATTCAGAGCTCATCACCCGGGCAGTTTATGAGTTGTATATGACAATAGGTTTTACACTGCCAAGGGATGTGAAGGCCGCTTTTTCAAGAATGCACAGTTCAGAAAAAGATGAGAGCGGCAAGTTGATGCTTGGCCTATTGATTGAAAACTGTAATATCGCAGAGCAAGAGAAAACTCCGATATGCCAAGACACGGGCATGGCGGTTGTTTTTTTGGAAATCGGACAGAATGTGCATATCTCCGGAAAAACGCCCGGAGAAGCTGTGAACGAAGGTGTGAGGCGTGCATATCAAGACGGTTATTTGCGAAAATCGATTGTCAACTGCCCTTTCAAGCGCGAAAACACCGATGACAATACACCGGCTGTTGTACACACTGAGATTGTGAGTGGGGATAAGATTGAAATCACGGCCATGATGAAGGGTTTTGGCAGTGAGAACATGAGTGCTATAAAGATGTTTGATCCCGGTGCCGACATTTCAGATGTCGCCGACTTTGCGGTGTCGTCGGTGATGAAATCAGGAAGCAGATCTTGTCCGCCGGTGGTGGTTGGTATCGGAGTCGGCGGCACATTGGAGGTTGCCTGTCTGCTGGCAAAGCGGGCTCTGGCGCTGGACCTTGATGCGAAGAATCCGGATGAAAACCTCAAAAGTCTTGAGCTTGAAGTCTTTGCGCGACTTTGTGACTTAAATATTGGTCCAAATGGAATGGGCGGAGAAAGCACGGTCATGGGCGTGAGAGCGCTTTCCTATCCGACTCATATCGCAGGTTTGCCTGTGGCAATCAGCATAGGTTGTCATGCACATAGGCATGGAAAAGCTACCATATAGGCGTTCTATATGCTTTTAAAATTGAGATTGCTATGTTATAATTAAGCGACTGAAAAGAAGAATTTTATTTGGAGGCGCGTTTGACATATGAGTTATATAAATAAAATTGGATTTCCCAACCTTGGAATTGAACTGTCCCTGCACACATCATTTACTATCGGTCCATTGACCATCCGATGGTACGGTGTGATAATAGCCCTTGGCTTTGCCCTTGCAACACTGTACTGTTCCAAAAGAAGCACAAAGTTCGGTGTGAGTCAAGACAATTTCATCGATATGATTTTGGTGGCTGTTCCCATTGCCATTATCGGTGCAAGGGCATATTATGTGATTTTCAATCCCAAACAATTTAAAAGCTTTTGGGATATATTCAAAATTTGGGAAGGCGGCGTTGCAATCTACGGTGCTGTTATAGCCAGTGTTATCGCCGTCTATGTGTTCACAAGGATAAAAAAAATCAACACTTTAAATCTGCTGGATCTCGCTATGCCCGGTTTATTGATAGGACAGGCAATAGGGAGATGGGGAAACTTCATCAACGGCGAGGCATATGGGCAAATTACCTCCGAAACCCTGCCGTGGGGCATGGCAATCTCACACTACAACGCTTCGGGAGGATTTTTGGGCAGCGCCGCCGGCGGAGCTTTGGTGCACCCCTTCTTCCTCTACGAATCCCTGTGGAACATTGCAGGCTTTCTCCTGCTTCACTTCACATCCAAAAAACGCGCATTTTACGGACAAAGTTTCTTTCTGTACATCATCTGGTACGGCGTGGGACGCGGCTTTTTAGAAGGAATCCGCGGAGAAGACACCCTTATGTTCTTCGACACTGGTATCAGGGTATCTCAAGCCCTGGGCTTTCTCTCCGCTCTGGCAGCTTTTGTGTTTTTGGTCTACAAACTCTTTTTCTCAGTTAAAGGAGATCCTATTTTACTGCTGTCAAACGCCGAGGCGGCAGAGGTTTTAGAGCAGGAAAGAGCTGCAAAAGAAGCCACAAGAAGTGCCAAGTCTGCCAAATCTGGAGAAGAAGCCGAGAAGGACGACGAAATTGAAGCTGACGAAGGCGAGGATGGTGTGGAGGAGGAAAATGAGGAGGACGAATCCACAGAGGAGGATATTTCATCTTTAGAGGATTTGGAATCCGATATAACGGAAAAAACCGATAGCCAAGACGAAGATGAACCGGAGGAAGATGCAGAAGATGAGGAGGGCAATGACATTGAATAGCCCCGCTGTGTTGATGGACGGAAAGGCTTTAGCTCAAAAAAAACGACATGAGATTAAAACTCGAGTGGATTGGCTGTTGACCCAAGGCATTGTCCCGTCACTGGCTGTCATAATTGCCGGAAATGATCCGGCATCGAGAAAGTATGTGGACAACAAGAAAAAAGACTGCGCCGAATGCGGGATAAAAAGCACCGAGATACCCCTGGGAGAGGGTGTATCGGAGGCGGAGTTGCTGCAAGAGATAGAACGCTTGAACGCTGATGCGAGCATTGATGGGATTCTTGTTCAACTTCCCTTGCCTTCGCAAATAGATGAAAAGACAATCATCAACGCCATAGATCCCAAAAAAGATGTGGATGCATTTCATCCGGTCAACGTCGGGCACATCATGCTTGGTGATTTCACCTTTGTGCCCTGCACTCCGGCGGGTGTAATTGAGCTTTTGGATGAATACAACATATCTCCGATGGGAAAAGAATGTGTTGTCATAGGGCGATCCAACATAGTCGGTAAACCCATGGCCATGCTGCTCTTGCACAGACATGGAACAGTTACCATATGCCATAGCAGAACCTCTGATCTTCCCAAAATTACAAGGAGAGCGGACATACTCATCTGCGCGGTGGGCAAAGCAGATTTTTTAAAGGCCGACATGGTCAAGCCCGGAGCTGTGGTCATTGATGTCGGGATGAACATGAAAGATGGCAAACTCACAGGAGATGCCGACTTTGACGAGGTTTCGGCCATCGCCGGTTATATCACGCCTGCCCCGGGAGGAGTTGGCCCGATGACAAGGGTGATGTTGCTTAAAAACACACTTTCAGCAGCAGAAAAAAGGCTTTCACGACAGGTGGTGCCCTGAGAATCAAAAATAGTACTTGACAACATTACTATGGTGTGATAGAATTATCAAGCCGTTTTGCCGAGGTTTAAGTCTGAAACGCAGGTTGCAGCACCTTGAAGCGAGCGGGAGTCAAAAAAAGACAAGGAGAAAAACATGTACGCTATAATCGAAGCCTGTGGAAGGCAATACAAAGTCCAAGAAGGCGATATTCTCTTCATGGAAAGGCTCGGATCCGAACCGGGTGAAACAGTAAAATTCGAAAAGGTAGTTCTCTTTTCGGGCGATGACGACACTGTGATAGGAACCCCTTATGTCGAGGGGGCCACAGTTGAGGCTGAAGTTCTTAAGAATGCCAAAGCCAAAAAGATCATCGTGTTCAAATACAATCCAAAGAAAAACTATAGAAGAAAACAGGGACACCGTCAACCTTATACAAAGGTACAAATCACACAAATTGCGAGGGCATAGTGATTACGCTCCGCTTTTGGCGTGACGGCGACATCATAACAGGGTTTGAAGTATTCGGTCACAGCGGTTATGCCGACGAAGGTCACGATATAGTCTGCGCCTCTGTAACCACCGCAGTGATTTTAACGGAGTGTGCGGTAAATGATGTCTTAAAGCTCGGAGCAAAGGTGTTAAAAGACGATGATAAGCCGTCGATTTCCCTGCAACTGCCCCCAAAATCAGATATGAAGGCTTATGAAGCAGGCAGTGCGGTCTTGCAATCCCTGTATTTGACCGCAACAATGCTGATCGAGGAATATGGATCGTATTTGCACGTGATTTTAGAATAGGCTGATATGCCGCTCGAGATTGATATAATGGAGGAAATGAAATGCTTAAAATAGGTTTACAATATTTTGCATCTAAAAAAGGTGTTGGTTCAACAAAAAACGGACGTGACAGTGAGTCCAAACGACTTGGCGCAAAGAGGGCTGACGGGCAGATTGTCATTGCCGGCAATATACTGGTAAGGCAACGCGGAACGAAAATTCATCCGGGAATTAATGTCGGCATTGGCGGAGATGATACACTTTTTGCAAAGGTTGACGGCAGAGTCAGCTTTGAACGCATGGGCCGTGACCGCAAAAGGGTTTCTGTCTATCCGGTAGAGCAATAATTATCTTTTGATGCTTACAAAGGGTGTTTCGGAGTGCTAAAAGCCACCGATCACCCTTTTTCTACTGCTGCAAATACACCAATGGTTTAAAGATCCGAAGATATGGATTATGCCGTGTTTAAACAAGGAGAGATGATATGTTTGTCGACTATGCCAGAATACATTTAAAAGCGGGCAGAGGAGGGGACGGCGCCGTCTCCTTCCGTCGCGAAAAATATGTGCCTGCCGGCGGGCCCGACGGGGGAGATGGCGGACGCGGCGGCAACATAGTCATCAAGGTTGATGACGGGCTCACAACCTTGATGGACTTTAGATACAAACGGAAATATGCCGCTCAAAACGGTGCAAACGGAAGCGGCGGCCGAAGATTTGGAAAAGACGGCCAGTCACTTACCCTGCTTGTACCGCGCGGCACTGTGATCAGAGACAGTGCAACAGAACTGATTATAGCCGATATGAGTGACAAAGAGGAGTATGTGATAGCGCGCGGTGGGCGTGGCGGTTGGGGCAACAGCCGTTTTGCCACTCCAACAAGACAGGCTCCGAGATTTGCAAAATCCGGCCTCTCCGGGGATGAGCTTGAGGTCATATTGGAGCTGAAAATGTTGGCAGATGTTGGGTTGATAGGTTTTCCGAATGTGGGTAAATCAACCTTGCTGTCTGTGATTTCTTCTGCGCGCCCCAAGATAGCACCATATCACTTCACGACACTCTCTCCAAATCTCGGCATTGTGTATGTGGACGAAGGCGCATCTTTTGTGGCAGCGGACATACCGGGGTTGATTGAGGGCGCCTCGGAAGGTGCGGGCCTCGGGACAAAGTTTTTGAGACATGTGGACAGGTGCAGACTGCTGATTCACATAGTCGATGTTGCCCAAATTGAAGGTAGGGATGTTGTCGAAGACTATGAAATGGTCAACAATGAGCTTTTTCTTTATTCAGAAAAACTTGCATCCCGCCCGCAAATAGTTGCGGCGAATAAAAGCGACGTCATGGAAAATCGCGAAGGACTTGACAGACTCAAGGCGCATCTGGCGGAGAGTGGAATTGAAATATTTGAGATCTCCGCTGCCACGGGTGCCGGAGTGCAGGCGCTCATAAAAGCAACAACTCAACAACTAGCCCTCTTGCCTCCCATTGAGGTGTTTGAAGCCGAATACGAAGGCATACAGGCCCAGACAGATTTCCAAGTCGAAATCACAAAGACGGTAAAGGGCATTTTTATTGTAGAAGGGAAAAAACTCTTTGATGCCATAGCGCTGGTGGATCCAACCGACTTTGAGTCTCTCAACTACCTGCACAAAGTGCTGCAGTTGAACGGTGTGTTTGAAAAACTGGAAGATGCGGGTATAAAAGAGGGCGATACCGTGAGTATCAACAACTTCGAATTTGAATATGTAAAGTAAATTGTATGTAAATACAGATTGCAAAGGGCATATACCTCAAGGTTTTGAGATATATGCCCTTTGCAGTGTGCAAACACATGCGAAGAGACAAATGCATGAAAATCAAAAAGACCGCAAGCGGTATATGCGTTTTATGTGCGATAGAAGAGAGGAAGAGATTGTTTGTTTACAGAGAGTTCAATATGTGCTAAACTTATATATAATTCGCCCTTGATTTGGAGATATTCGGACACCTCCGATGTAAAGACAAGCCCAATGCCCAAAGGAGAGAGGCGGAAATACTTACACAAAAGGAAGAGCCGCAATATGATTGAAATCAGCCGTGGAAATGCATCGCAATTTGATGAGATCATCGATTTTATTGACTATGTTTTTTCAAAAGCAAGCAGACCCCATGATTTTCCTACTATGTATCCGGCACTTTACAGACGCACGGATGAGTCAATGTACAACACAATAAACTTGAGGGAAGATGGTATCATAAAAGCAAGTTTGCTATGCCATCCCCGAACCCTGAGCATTTCGGGTCAAGAGCTTAAAATAAATGGAATTGGTTCCGTTGCAACGCACCCGCGCGAACGGAGGCGGGGATTTATGACAAGTATCATGAATTACTGCATTGAGGATATGAAGTCTCAAGGGGTGCACCTTTCTGTTCTTGGAGGAAACCGCGCAAGATACAATCATTACGGATATGAGATAGGCGGTAACCGTTATCGCATAGAGCTTTCAAAAAGAGCTTTTGGAAATGCCAAGCCGGACTATGATGCCTCCGAATATGAATTTGTCACTGTTTTTGCTAAGGATTTTGAACTGATCGATGGCATACACAGGATATATTCCGACAAAAACGTTCACTACATATATGATAAAGAAGAATTCTATCTGAGAATGGCCCGAGAAAACACTGATTTGCCCTATGCTGTGTATCTCGATGGTGAGCTTCAAGGATATATTGCCTATAGGTCAAGTCAGGACCAGATAGAAGCGATGGAAATTTGCCTGAAAGATGACAAAAAAACATGTGACACTTTGTTTTCTCTGCTGTCGCAAAAAAATAAAGGTATTTCTTGCAGATTTGGTCAATGGCAATTGGATGATTTTAAGGAGATTGTTGATATAAGTGACGGAGAAATGACCTTTACAAATACAGGCATGTGGAATGTTCTCAGATGGAAGGAAGTTGCAACAATACTCCTTGCACATAAAGCAAGCTTTACTGAGCTTGAGGTCGGTTCCCTGGTTTTGGGATTTGATGAAGGTGTGCTGGAGTTTTCATATGACGGCGTTGAAACTCGCGTGGAGATGAGCGAAAAAGATGTCGATTTTGACCTTACCGGATTGAAAGCCACTAGGGCACTTCTGGGATCCTGTCCGGAGGCGGTTTTTGGCAATCTAAAAGACAATAAAAAAAGAACTCTTCTTAGAAGCTGGTTTCCGCTGCCCCTCACATGGCTGTCAACTGAATCAGTATAAGGATTTTAACAAAGCGAGCAATAAAACCCTTAAAATCAGCCAAGCAACAAGTAGGCTTTCACGGTCACTGAGGTTGTTCATATAGGTCATTACGAAAGGAGCAATGTATGAAAAATCCAACTCTGGAAAACACAAGAGTGGGTAACTTGAAAATCCTTCGGCTTGAGCCGGGAGACCAAGTGCTCAAAGTCAATTATTTTGCGGGGCCTGAGTTAGATGGGGCGACATTTCGGGCGCTTTTCAGGCCTTGGCCCGGTGTGGGCAGATTTGTGGAAAGACCGTGTGAAAATGGAGAGGCGATTCTGACCAAGTTACAAAACAACAAGGATTATACAATCTGCATTGTTGCAAGGGACCGACAAGGAAAAGTCCTCGCTCGCAGCGAATACAGGATGTTTCGATGTGCATTTGTCCCGGGAAAGGTTGTCGCCTATATCCATCCCGACGATCACACCTTCGCAAGCTCCGGCAGATCCACATGCAGCCCGTCGATAGTTAGAGCGCCGGATGGAGCACTTGTTGTCTCCCATGACTTCTATTGGAAAAATTCCGGGCAAAACATCACCCATGTGTATCGCTCGACAGATGAAGGCAGTTCGTGGCATTTTGCGGCGGAGATAGAGCCCTGTTTTTGGGGGAGCTTGTTTGTGCATCGAGAGAAACTCTATATCTTGGCCACAACCACGCAACAGTGCGGAGCATGTGTCCTCTATGCCTCGGAGGATTCGGGGTTTACATGGGCAGGTCCGCTGGAAATAGTGGAGGGCGGCCCGGAGGTGCCCGACGGAGGGATACATAAAGCGCCCATGCCCGTAGTGGCTCATAAGGGCCGATTGTGGACGGGTATCGAGGTAGGTGTGGGCAAGGAGGGCATATTCAAAGTGGCGGCAGTGTCCTGCGATGCAAGCGCTGCTGATTTGATGGACAAGAGCAAATGGACAGTGACCGCGCCTTTGCCCTATGATGCTTCAAAGGTGAAAAATGTGGAGGAACTGCCGAGTGGGACCGGCACCATCGAAGGCAATGTTGTGGTGGGGAAAGACGATACCCTTTACAATGTTTTGAGATACCATATTGCCCCCAAAAAACCGGGTCTTGGGAAGGCATATGTGGTCAAGTTGGACGCATCAAATCCCAAAGCCATGCCACGCTATCACGGGCTGATAGATTTTCCGGGAAATCTAACAAAGTTTTATATACTTTATGATGAAAAGACAAAATATTATTATGCGCTTTCCAACAGATTGACCCTTGAAGTCAAAAACCAAAGAAACATTCTCACCCTATCCAAATCAGCCGATCTGTTCACATGGATTACAAAACGGGATATCCTCAACTACGCCGACAACTGTTTCCACGAGGATGAAAGCAAATGCGCTTTTCAATATCCGAGCTTCATCTTCGATGGGGACGATATATTGGCTGTTTCTCGGACAGCCCTCAACAACGCACACAATTTTCATGATGCCAACTACATAACGTTTCACAGAATTAAAAACTACGCATATTGAGCAGCGCCCGGCTTGTAGCTTGAAGTGTAGTCCAATATAAGGAGGATTTAAATGAAAAAAGTTTTATTTTACGGTATGAACGGGGAGAAAATGTGTTTCCAACACATACTTCTAAACGCTTTGGACCTGGCGAGCAATGGCAATCAGGTGAAAATTATTTTCGAGGGGTCATCGGTCAAGTTGGTAAAGGTTTTTGAAGAAGAGAAGAACCCCTTGTATACAAAAGCGAAAAGCCTTGACTTGATTGCGGGTATTTGCCTCGCCTGCTCCAAGATGCTTGGGGTGTATGAGGACAATCTGGAGTCAAATCTGCCGATGCTAAATGACATGAACGGGCACGCCGGGATGAAAGCTTATATCGATGAAGGCTATGAAGTGATAAGCATCTAATGCAGGTAAATTTTGATAGACAAAACAATAAATCAGAGTCAAACCCAAGGGTTTGACTCTGATTTATTGTGATAAGCCCATTGTCTGTATTAAAATTTAAGTGCGGCAGAGATATAAGCTTTCAATTCGGAGATTGCAATCCGAACCTGTGCCATGTCGTCGCGATTGCGCACAGTCACACAACCGTCATTTTCGCTTTCAAAGTCATATGTGATGCAGAAAGGGGTGCCTATTTCGTCTTGTCGGCGGTAGCGTTTGCCGATTGAGCTCGAGTCGTCATAGTCCACGGGGAAATGCTTTGAAAGCCCTTCGAAGATTTCAAATGCCTTGTCGCCAAGTTTCTTAGACAGCGGAAGAACAGCCGCTTTGAAGGGGGCCAGGGCAGGATGAAGCCTTAAAACCACTCTCACATCTCCGCCCTCGAGTTCCTCTTCGTCATAGGCATCACATAGAAAAGCCAACACTGCTCTGTCCACACCAAGGGAGGGCTCAATGCAATAGGGCGTGTATTTTTCACCTGTTTCTTGGTCAAAATAATCAAGGGCAACACCTGAATGTTCTGAATGCTGCTTCAGATCATAGTCTGTCCTGTCAGCGATACCCCAGAGCTCGCCCCAACCAAAGGGGAACAAAAACTCAAAATCAGTAGTGGCTTTTGAATAAAAAGACAGTTCCTGCGCTGTATGGTCACGCAGCCGCAAGTTCTCATCCCTCATCCCGAGGGAGAGCAGCCATTCCTTGCAGAAGGAACGCCAGTACTCAAACCACTCCAAGTCGGTTCCGGGTTTACAGAAGAATTCGAGCTCCATTTGCTCAAACTCCCTTGTGCGGAAAATAAAGTTGCCCGGGGTTATCTCATTGCGAAAAGCTTTTCCTGTTTGACAGACCCCAAAGGGCAGCTTTCTGCGTGTCGAACGCAAGATGTTTTTAAAATTAACGAAAATGCCCTGGGCGGTCTCCGGTCGCAGATAGACTTCGTTCAGAGATTCTTCTGTCACACCTTGATGCGTTTTGAACATCATGTTGAATTTGCGGATAGGTGTAAAGTTTGCGGCACCGCAACCGGGACAACGGACACCCTGTGTCTGTATGTATTCCGCAAGCTCTTGCTGCGAAAGCTCCTCGACAACCAGATCTATGTTGTTTGCAGCGTTGAAGTCCTCGACCAGCTTATCCGCACGAAAACGCATTTTACAGGATTTACAGTCTATCAAAGGGTCATTGAAGTTGACAACATGGCCCGAGGCCACCCACACATCCCGGTTCATGAGGATGGCACAGTCAACGCCCACATTGTAACGGTTTTCCGTCACAAACTTTTTCCACCAGGCTTGTTTGACATTGTTTTTCAACTCCACACCCAAAGGGCCATAATCCCAAGTGTTTGCAAGGCCTCCGTATATCTCGCTTCCGCTAAAGATAAACCCTCTATTTTTACTCAGAGCAACTATTTTTTCCATCGACTTGTTGTTGTTGTTCATTTAAGTTCTCCCTTGTTATTGTTTATGTATTATACAGACCGCGCATGGGCAATGTAGTCGGCAAAATCTTCATCACAGCCCAAAAGTGCGTTGGTTGCAAAAAATGTGTCTTTTATCTGTTTGCACAATATATCTAATATGGCACAGTCCAAGCCTTCGTCCATCGCATAAGAGATAAAAACAGCGTTTAAAGCTGTTCGTTCGGGCAATCCAAATGAAACATTTGAGATGCCGCCGATGGTTTTGATTTCAGGCAAGTGCTTTTTTATGTTCTTTAGGTTTTCAAGGCTGCTCTTTGCAGCTCCGGAGTCAAAACACACAGGCCGCACGAGTATGTCCATATAGATATTTTCGGGTTTTATGTTGTAGTTTGAGAGCTTTTCCACTATTTTACTTGCCGCACTTAAGGTCTTTTCAGGATTGCCGAGGGTTTTCGTGTCCTCCATGGGCAGACAGACCACACCGGCGTCAATCTCTTGCAGAGCGGGGCCCAGCTTTTCAAGGTTGGAGTGGGGTGTGATTGAATTGACAATCACAGGTCTTTCTTTGACAAGAAAAAGTGCCTCTGTCAAAACATTTTCATCTGCAGAGTCAATCATAATACCGGATTTAGAGTGCTTGAGAATCAGTTTTATGATCCATTTCATGAGATGGAGCTCATCGCCCGCGGCAGCGGCGGTGTTGACATCGATAAAATCAGCGCCTGCCAGCTCTTGGCTGCAAATCAAAGCCATAATGCCGGATTCGTCACGCGATTGCATTAAGGCTTTTGTTTGCGGCAAGGAACTGTTTAGTTTTTCACCCGATATGAGCATGTATTTCATCCTTTTCAAATGCGCTGCTAAAAAGCAGCGCAAATATATATGGATAAGTATAGCATAAATGAGCCATAATGGCAATAAAAAGCAACATCAAAATGGCACCATGCAATCCGCATGGTCATCAAAAGGCATGTTCACGGCAAGGGAGTTGTGCTTAGGGTGCCCAACTGTCATGGACAACCGCAGCCAGCAGCCACTCTCCGCTTGATTTGACAAAAATCAAATGCAAACTGGCCCAATCCAGCCATCCGGGAGTGTCGCTTAAACTGGGAAAATGGTATTCCACAAAAGAGCTTCCGGGGAAGACATCATCGAAATTGTAAAGTGTAATCCCGCCTCCGACGAAGATATTGTTGCCGACTTTTGTTGAGTTGACGAAATTCGCATTATAGACAAACTCTTCGTAATAATTCTTGAAGGTCGCCTCTATGGGGTCTCCGGAGCCGACGTAGTTGCCCCAGGTGAGTATGCTTTCACTGGCATATGCTTGCACTAGGTCAGCAGCGGCAAAGACTTGGGCATCACCCGCAATATGCCCATAGGGGGAGAACAAAAGACCCTCCGGGGAGACAAAGTCGCCAAGGGAGGCAAAATCCTTTTCTTTGAGGAGCTTCAAAACCGTGTTGGCGCGTTCAAGAAGAGAGTCGCCTCCTGCCAAGGCCTCAATCGATGCTGAAAGCTCGTCTATTTGCTGCTCTAAGGCTTCAATCTCTGTGTGCGCCTCCTCAAGCTGTTTAGACAGGCTACTCTTCTCATTTGCAAGCTCTGAAGCATTCTCTTTTGCTTGCTCAAGGTCTTCAAGGGCAGTCGCAAGGGCTTTTTCGATTTCTTCTATGTTTTTCGACAGCTGGGAATTCTGCTTTGAAAGCGCAGTTAATTCCGATTGCATGGCTACTTTATCGGATTCTGACCAATCGACAGAACCCATTGAGCAGCCGGCAAGAAGCATCGCGATGGAGATGACGAGCAAAATTGTGATTCGACGCATGATGTATTCCTCCGTTTATCTTAAATAGTATCAGCTGATTTGGGCTGGTGACACTTTGCGAAAAATGACACATGGGGTGTTGCTTTGTCCCTTCAAATCTGAGTTGAAACAGTGTGGAAAGAGCAGTGGATTTGCTTTGGCGCCAAAAGAGAACTATGCTCCTATGATTTTTATCAAGACACGCTTGTCCCGCATACCGTCAAACTCCCCGTAAAATATCCGCTCCCATGTTCCAAAATCAAGCTCTCCGTTTGTTATAGCGACGACAACCTCTCTTCCCATAATCGAACGTTTTAAATGAGCGTCGGCATTGTCTTCATAACCGTTGTGGTCATATTGTGAATGCGGTTTTTCGGGGGCGAGCTTTTCGAGCCATCTTTCAAAATCGCGGTGCAAGCCGCTTTCGTTGTCATTTATGAAAACACTTGCTGTGATGTTCATGGCATTCACAAGGCAAATACCCTCGACAATACCGCTTTCGCGGACAGCAGCCTCCACCTGCGGGGTGATGTTGATAAAAGCTCGGCGGGTTTTCGTGTTGAATGTCAACACTTTGCGGTATGATTTCATAAACTCCATCTCCTATTGTATGATTTACAAAGTTCCTTTGTTGTATTTTGATTGTCTATGTTAATTATAATGTCTTTTGAGCAGAATGACAACCAAACAATCGTATAAATGCCCAAAAAATTAAATTATAATGCATTTGACAATAAAAAATCTACCGGGGGAAAACAAATCTCGGCAGCATGAAGTCAAGGGTGTTGATGGAGGCAAAAATATATTGACAAGATGTCTCATTCTATGCAATTTCGATAAATAAAAAGTGTAATCAAAGGTTCAACAAGAAATTTTTAGAGGTAGTTGTAAAAATGAAGAGAAAACAGTCGTGACCTCAACTTGATGGCTAAGATATCGACTGTTTTCTCTGGTGATCCGTCCGTGATTTGAACACGAGACACCCTGCTATCAGCAGAAAATAGAGCGTAACATCCGCAAGTACAAACGCGAATACATTGCGATGGAGGCCGCGGGGCAACTAACCGAAGATGCGGCAGCAGCACTTGCCCGGTGGCGCACCGAGCAGGATGACTTTATCAAGCAAACAGGCCTCAAGCGGAAGTTTGCGCGGGAAGAGGTCGGGGGCTTTGGACGGAGCGAAGCGACGAAGGCGAGCGTGCAGGCGAAAAAGGCTAATAATATTGCTATTGAAATCGAAAAAGCATATAATATAAAAAGGCAGGAAGTATTTCAGCAAATTCGTTCGGATGCGTTGCCTAAAATGCTTAATATCGGAAATCAGAATAAACATATACAGGGAGAAAAAAGGTACATTTCCGGACGAAGCTATATTTACGGCGATCGAAGCAAGGCACAGGAACTCGTGAATAAATACAGCGGCACTGGAGAAATACGGTTTAGCGATAACGGTAAGTGGACACAAAAAGAGTTTATCTACCTCGACCGTAATATCGGTGTACATATTAATCCAGAAACCGGCGAGAAAATTCCGACAAACGCTTTTGCGATACACTACGGGAAAAAAGGAACGCATATTATACCCGCCAAAAGAAGGGATGAGAAATGAAACTTTGGGAGTATGAAAATAAAAGAGTTAAAGTGACGCTAAAAAACGGGCATGAATATGAAGGTGAAGTTATTGAATATACATCAGCTTTAGACAACATCCCTGAAATCGCAAGCATATGCATAGGCCATACGGAAATTTTCGAAACAGAGATCAGTAAAATCGAATTGATTTAACCACCCTCTCAATGCAGACGGTGGTTTTTTCATGGAAGGGGGGATGTTGAGCAGTGAATAATTTTAAAGTGCTTTACCGAATACTTAAAGTCCTTGAAAAAGCGATGGACATGTCCGAGTTTGATGAGGCATTAATTTCATACAGGCAGCTTGATATA
>CAYTOF010000004.1:28344-60499 GCA_964439435.1 uncultured Oscillospiraceae bacterium | reverse complement strand
TTCTTCTGTTTTCATTTATTCTCCTAATGTCCATTTTCAAATGGAGTAATATAAGTAATTATTTTTTATGCAATATTTGTTCATATAAAGATACATAAAGCATTGCTGACCGTTTCCATGAATAATTTTTTTTCATTGCACGCGCAGTAAGCTTTTGCCATAAATCATCTTGCCTATAAAAACTTATAGCGCGTTTTATTGTGTATTCAAGATCATGTGAGGAATACATTGCAAATGAAAACCCCCAACCTGAATTGTTATATTCATTGTAAGATAGAACCGTGTCAGCGAGACCTCCGGTTTCATGCACAAGAGGTAGCGCTCCGTACTTCATCGCAATAAGCTGTGAAATACCACATGGTTCAAATCTTGAGGGCATCAAAAATACATCAGAACCTGCGTATATTTTTCGAGCTAAAGAATCATCGTAATCGATTCTCACTCCGACTCTTGAAGGATACCTTTCGGCTAGATTGTACAAGCATTTTTCAAGATAAGCATCTCCGCTTCCAAGTAATATAATTGAGATGTCTGTTGATGTCAGAATTGAGTCCGCAGATTGACAAAGCAGATCAATGCCTTTTTGATGTGTGAGACGGGTGACCATTCCAATCAACATATGTTTTGAGGAAGATATATTAAATTCATCGATAATTGCCCGTTTACAATGGGATTTTCCCTCAAGTTTATATGGAGTATAATTTTCTTTTATTTGTGAATCTGTCTTTGGATTATATTCATCATAATCTACACCATTTATTATGCCACAAAAATTATTTTCTCTTGATCCCAAAACCTTTTCTAGTTTTTCTCCATATTCAGGAGTCAATATTTCTCTTGCATAACGCTCGCTAACAGTATTAACATAATCAGAAAACAGAATACCACCTTTCATGAGATTAGCTGAGTTGTAAAATTCGAGGCTATCAATAGTGAAATAATCATCAGGTAATAAAGTAAGTCTTTTGATCTCATTTAAATCAAATATTCCTTGGTATTGCAGATTATGTATTGTAAAAAGCGATTTCATATTATAGAATTCGGTATATGACTTCAACAAAACTGGGATTAGAGCAGTATGCCAATCATTGCAGTGCATTATATCCGGATAAAAATCTAGTTTTGTAATCGATTCGATAACTGCACGACTAAAATAAACCGAGCGTTCAGCTTCATCGTTATAAAAATAGCTGTAAATTGTATCGGAACCGAAATATTCTTGATTGTCAATAAAATATGCAGTGATGCTTTTATATTTGAGTTGAAATATTCCAACGTATTTCTTTTTAACACCTATATCTATATAAAAACTATCTATTAATGTCATTTCTTCACTAAAGCTTTGTGGAATTGATTTATATTTCGGCATAATTAAACGAATATCATGTCCCAAAGCTGCAATTTCCATCGGTAAAGAACCAGCAACATCACCAAGTCCGCCAGCTTTTGCGAATGGTGTAGCTTCAAACGATGCAAATAAAATGTTCATGTATGATCCTTTCGGCTGATGTATGATTCCATATTAAATGGCAACAGGTAATAGATATTATTGCATAATGCTTAGATAACTGCGTTTTTACCAATCACAACAGGAAAATTTTCTTGTCCCATTAGTCGCTTTGAGTATCTCACGACCACATTTTTGTCCAGTATTGAATAATCTAATTTTACATCTCGTTGAATTTGAGAGTTTTGCATAATAATAGAATTTGTAACTATTGCATCGCTTTCAATTTCTACTGCTCGAAATATCAAACTGTTTTCTACACGCCCATTTATTTTGCAACCATCTGCTATGACAGAATTTCTAACAATCGCTTGTTCTCCGTAGATGGTTGGGACTTGATCTTTTACTTTCGTATAAATAGGTGTTTTTGGATTAAAAAGCTCAGAACTGATATTCGGGTCAAGAGTTTGCAAGTTCTCACGAAAATATGAAAACACGCAGTCAATTGCACCGACATATCCTGAATACTCCAATGTTTGCATATGCATACTTTCTATATTTTTAATCAGAATATCCATCACAAAATCATGCATCCCGCGTGAAATACCACGAAAAATTTGCTCTTCAAGAAAATCTTTTCTCATAAAGTAAACACCCATGGATGCCAAATGACTTGGACCACAACTGGGACTAACTTCAATGTCAACAAGTCGGCCTGTTTTGTCAGGAAATAACCAAACGTTCTTTCTGAAAGGAGCGCAGAAGGGACCGGTTTTTCGACAAAGTATGGTTATATCAGCTCCGGAAACGAGATGACTTTCACGCAGCCCATAAAAAGTAGTATTATACAATGAATCGCATCCTGATAAAAGTACATATTTGTGTTTGGAACGAGCAAGGTAATCAAGTATTCCTCCTAAAACATCCAAATCTCCCAAAGCACTGCTGCCTCCATCCCGTCCAATATATGGCGGTAGAATGAAAAGTCCATAAAGTTTCCGATTCAAGTCCCATTCTTTACCGGAACCAAGATGATCCATAAGTGAACGATAATGCGAAACCATAGGGATTCCAACATTTGTAATACCAGAGTTCACCAAATTTGATAAAATAAAATCAACCAATCTATAACGCCCGCAAACAGGAACGGCAGCAAGCGACCGTATCCTGGTCAGATCTCCCAATGCATTATCTGGAAAACCAGTCATTATAATACCCAATGTATCGTTCATCCTAATCCTCCTCTCTAATTTCAGCTAAGAAAACATCATCGGTTATCGAAACTTCACGTCCAATTTGAACATTCTTGCCAATTTTTATGCCCTGTGCCACTAGTGTCAAATTATCAGAGCAGAGAGGGTCGTGCGGAAAAGATATATTTGGGCTATCGCTTCCTACAAAAGCATTTTCACCTATTATACAGTCTTGAGCAATTATCGCTTTGTCAACAGTCGCGCCGGATTTTATTTTGGTGAACGGAAATATAATAGAGTCAGTGACGTGCGCACCTTCTTCAATGGTAACACCGGAAAATAACACAGATCGTTCAACATTTCCAAAAACATTGCAACCTTCCGTAATAGCACTGTTGCGGATATTAGCACTATGGGAGATATAATGAGGCGGAAGGTCAATATGCCTTGAATAAACTCTCCAATGATCATCATCAATATTCAAAGCAGGTGGGCTTCCAAGCATCTCCATATTTGCTTCCCATAGACTTTTTATAGTACCAACATCCTTCCAATAACCTGAAAACTGGTATGCAAAAATAGGGCATTGGTCTTGCATCATCTTAGGTATAAGATCCTTTCCGAAATCATTTGAACTGTGTACGTCTTTTTCATCAGATTCCAGATAGGATTTTAAGGTGTTCCAATTAAATATATAAACTCCCATACTTGCCAGAGTTCCTAATGGTTTTTCAGGTTTTTCTTCAAAGCCAATTACTTTTCCATATACATCAGTTTGGAGTATTCCAAATCGATTAGCTTCCGAAATGGGAACTTCTATTGATGCAATCGTTAAAGAAGCGCTATTGGCACGATGGAATCGCCACATCTCTCGGTAATCCATGGTATAAATATGGTCTCCACTCAGTATTGCGACATCTTCCGGATTGAACTGTTCAATAAATCTAATATTTTGATATATAGCATTTGCAGTCCCTTTGTACCATTCGCCACGTTGTCCTTTTACAAATGGAGGTAGTATATACACACCTCCATTTAATCTGTCCAAATCCCAAGGTTGACCGCTACCAATGTAGGTGTTTAATTCTAAGGGTTGATATTGTGTTAAGACTCCCACGGTTGAAATACCGGAATTTGCACAGTTTGATAAGACAAAGTCAATTATTCGGTATTTACCCCCAAAAGACAGACCAGGCTTGGCGATTTTTTCGGTGAGGACTCCAAGCCTCGAGCCTTGTCCACCGGCCAGAATCATGGCAACTATCTCTGTTTGTCGCATAGCAATTCACCTCTCGTATTCATAAATCAATGCACTTAATGGTGGTAGGTCAGCACAAAGAGTATATCTGAATTTTAAAAAATGTTGCCGTACTGCAGTGATTTCAGGTTTGATTTTTGAATCACTGCCAAAATAATCTGACTCATCTGTGTTGAAAATTAATTTGTATTTTCCATACTTTGGCACTCCTAAAAGATAGTCATTTCGCTCAATCGGTGTTGCGTTCAAAATAATTAGTAGCATTTTGTTCTTATGAACTCTAATGTATGAAAAAACATCAAATGTATTATCGTCAGGATTAGACCATAAAAAGCCATTCCATGAATTATCCTTTGCCCAAAGCGGTGAATGCTTTTTGTAAAAATGTAAAAGATCCTTGACAAAACCATGTAATTTTGCATGGCTGTCGTATTTTAGTAATTCCCACTCTAGCTGCTCATAGTAGCGCCATTCGATAAATTGACCAAATTCACTTCCCATAAATAATAGTTTTTTTCCGGGATGCGTAAACATATAAGTCAAATACAGTCTTGTTGAAGCGAACTTGTCTTTGTATTTTCCCGGCATCTTGTCGAGTAAACTCTTTTTACCATGAACGCACTCATCATGTGAAATAGGCAAAATAAAGCTTTCTGTAAAGGCATACATAAGCGAAAATGTCATTAAGTTGTGTACTCCGCCTCTAAAGAGAGGATCTGTCTCCATATACCGCAGAGTATCATTCATCCAGCCCATATTCCATTTATATGTGAAACCAAGACCTTTATTCTGATGACTTTTTGTTACCCCTTGATAGTCACTGGAGTCTTCAGCTATAATTAAAGCATGTGGGAATTTTCGTGATATTTTGGATGTAAGCTCCTTTAAAAAGCTTATACCATCAAGATCCTCTATCCCTCCATAACAATTTTTTAGATCATAGTTGCGCCCATAATCTAAATGTAACAAGGACGCGACGGCATCAACACGTATTCCATCTACATGATATTCTGAAAAAAAATGAAGGGCACTTGAAATAAGAAAGCTCCTTATCCTATCATCTGAGACATCAAATCGCAGCGTTCCCCATTGGTCATGTGCTGCGTGACGTTCGTCTTTTATTTCGAAAAGAGGGGTGCCGTCAAAATTTGCAAGAGCACCATCATCACGAGGAAAATGAGCAGGAACCCAATCAATTATTACACCTATTCCATTTTCATGCATATGATTTATAAAATACTTAAAATCATCGGGTGTGCCATAGCGAGATGTAGGTGCAAAATACCCTGTTGTCTGGTATCCCCAAGAACCATCAAATGGATGCTCTGTCAGAGGTAATAACTCAATATGTGTAAATCCCATATCCAAGACATATTCCGCTAAAACTGGCGCGATGGTTTTGTATGTTATTCTTTTGTTTGGATCAGTCTTCCATGATCCTATATGCAGTTCATATATAGATATTGGTTGTCTGCGTGTTGCATTTGCTGAGGATAATCTTAAAAAATAATTTTGATCATGCCAAGTAAAAGTTGATTCCCAGGTTGCTGATGTAATCTCAGAATCTAAAATAAAATAATAGGCACATGGATCATTCCGCCACAAGAAATCTTCTTTTTCTGTAGCTATTATATACTTATATTTTTGTTGGCTCGTTACTTTTTCTACGTCAATGCTCCATATACCATGAGCAGAAAGTGCCAAAGGATGACTTCTTTCATTCCAGTTGTTGAAATCCCCGGAAATATATACCGCTAAAGCATTTGGAGCCCACAAATTGAAGCGAAATCCTGATGAAAAAGGCAATGGGTGTGAACCCAATCTCCTATAAAGAGATGCAGATCTGGAAAAGAGACCAAGCGGATTGTTTGCAATTGCTTTTTCCGACATAAGGCCCCCTCCGACATTTATATATATTTACTTTATTTTACCAATTTATACCCGTTACTGTCAAGTTATATTTAGCCAATGCTTGTTATTCTAGTATTTCAAAAGTAAATGCAGTATTCTTGACTAAAATGCATGCTGAGGAATTAGCTGTTTTGTACTATTGACTCCTTACAGCGTGACCGCCCGCCCTAAAATAATGTGAATTAAAACACCTGCTTAGTAAATCGATTGTCTAACTGTCTTACTATTTTGTCAGTGATTATGGTATAATAAACATAATTAAAGCAAAAATCATACAATCAAAACCAATCAAACTTGATTTCTATCGCAATGCGCTTGTTCTTTTTGTCTGAGTGCGTAATTGCTGATTTGTAATGAGGAGAATATGAAAATACTTGGACTCGACCCAGGAGTTGGTGTTATTGGATACGGTGTCATTTCATCTTCTAAAGCTGTTCACAAAGCAGTGGCACATGGAATAATAACAACATCCAAAGAACAAAGCATTCCAGATCGCCTTGCTGAAATATATGCTGATTTAAACATCCTGTTAAGCAAATATAAGCCTGACTGCGCAGCAGTAGAAAAGATATTCTTTAAATCCAACCAAAAAACAATAATTGAAGTGTCACAGGCACGTGGTGTTATTCTGCTGGCTCTTAAAAATCAAGGAATAAATATATTTGAATATACACCGCTACAAATAAAACTTGCGCTTACAGGTTATGGTCGCGCAACCAAAAGTCAGATGATGCAAATGACGCAACTACGACTTAAACTAAGTAAACCTCCTAAACCGGACGACGCAGCAGATGCTTTAGCCGCTGCATTGTGTCATGCCGGAACAACAGGTTCATTATTATACAACAATCGAGATGAGTAGGGGAGAGGTTTCATTGTTTCATTATATCGAAGGTACTGTAGCTGACATAGGCTCAGATTTTATCGGTCTCGAATGTCATGGTATCTGTTTTGCATTGGCGGTATCCACCGCTACATTGGCCAAGGCAATGTTGGGAGAAAAGCTGATCCTATACACATACCTGCATGTTCGAGAAGGCATCATGGACCTTTATGGTTTTTCGGACAAAAGTGAAAAAAAACTATTTCTAATGCTTCTGGATATATCTGGAGTAGGTCCTAAAGCTGCTTTATCACTTCTTTCGTCATCGTCCACTGACAAACTTGCTTTTGCTATAATACAAAGCGACGAAAAGACACTCTGTCAGGCACAAGGGATTGGTAAAAAACTTGCTCAGCGCATCATCCTCGAACTTAAAGAAAAACTCGCAAAAGAACTGTCTATTGAACCGTTCGAAGATGAACCGGGCAACGATACAGGACTACTAAACGAATCTCGAGAAAGTGCCATTTCTGCACTTATGGTTTTAGGATATTCTCTATCGGAGGCTAGGAATGCTGTTAACTCAGTAAGCAAGGAAATCTTCAGTACTGAAGACATAATAAGGACAGCTCTCAAAAACATGTAGTCAAATTAGGAGGCAGTGTTTTGGCAATCCATTACGAAGAAACAGAAAATAGAATAATTTCACCTTCACGTTCAATTGAGGACAATGGTGCTGAAAATGTTTTACGTCCCAAGCGATTTGATGACTATTTAGGTCAAATTAAAGCAAAGGAACTTCTTAAAATTTATATAGATGCTGCACGAATACGCAAAGAACCACTTGATCATGTCTTACTTTATGGTCCACCCGGGCTGGGAAAAACATCTCTCGCTGGTGTTATCGCCAATGAAATGGGCGTTTCAATTCGCATAACATCCGGGCCTGCCATTGAAAAAAGTAGAGATTTAGCCACTTTGCTCTCAAAACTTGAAGAAAATGATATTTTATTTATTGATGAAATTCATAGACTTAATCCGGCCGTTGAAGAAGTTTTATATCCTGCAATGGAGGATTTCGCATTTGATATAATCATGGGAAAAGGTATGGGAGCAGAATCCCTTCGTATTTCGCTTCCAAAATTCACCCTTATAGGAGCAACTACACGGGCAGGACTGCTGACAAGTCCACTAAGAGACCGATTTGGCGTTTTGCTAAGACTTGAGTTATATTCCACTGAAGAGCTTTCAGAAATTGTTCAAAGATCAGCAAATATACTAAGAATTGAAGTGGACAAGGGTGGGGCAGCAGAGATTGCAATGCGTTCCCGTGGAACTCCCAGAGTAGCAAATCGATTGTTGCGCCGTGTTCGAGATTTTGCTCAAGTAAAGGCACAGGGTATAATCACAAAAGAAGTTGCTGATATGGCTCTACTAGCACTAGAAATTGACAATCTAGGACTTGACAATATAGACAGAGGAATGCTGAAATCGATTATAACCAATTTTGGCGGTGGACCGGTTGGACTTGAGTCTATTTCTGCAACAGTAGGTGAAGATCCTTTGACAATTGAGGATGTTTATGAACCCTATTTAATGCAGATTGGATTTCTCACCAGGACACCTCGCGGACGAGCTGTAACTGTAAACGCATGTAAACATTTGGCATTATATCCACAAAATGATTTACCAAATACTGAGCAAACTACATTGGATGAATAATATTTTAATTTATATAAATAGAGGTTAATGTGAGAAATAAAAAGTTGTTGATAATGAGCCTGTGTGCACTGATGATAGCCCTAGATATACTCTTTACTCGTCTATTAAAATATGAAGTATTTCCCTATGACAGATACAGCTTGCAATTCCTATCACATTCAATCTCGGGCCTTCTCTTTGGACCTTTTATTGCAGCTGTAAATTGTATTGCCGGAGACTTGATTGGAACGCTCTTGTTTGATGGCAGAGCCCTGATGTTGCCACTTACCGCTGTGGCTGCGCTACGCGGTGTCATATATGGGCTTATCTTGCATCCCCAAAAAAGGCATAGTCTTTTTTGGGTCACACTCTCTGTAACTTGCGTTACTTTGATTTGTGATTTGTTTTTGAACAGCTTAATCTTTCAAGCATTCTATGCCAACCAAACCATGCTTGCCATTTTATTATCTAAACTACCATTCCGACTTATAAGCATCCCTGTTTATTCATCAATATTGTGGGCTATTATTACTAGGTTTGAAAAAATAAGGATTTGGGACTCCATTTCACATCGTTAGACATATTCTAAGTCACATCTCATATCCATATATAGCTCTCAACTCTCCAATGTTTTGCAACTTGTGTTATTTCTTGAAATGAATTATACGTGGTCTTCGACCATATCCCAAATTATTATAAAACAACAAGTTAATTGCGCTAAATGGCAGTACAAGAATTCCATAGACAAACGCAATCGAATACCCTTTACCACATAAAAATAAGAAAGACAGCGCATACAATATGCTTAACAAGAGTCCTCCTGAGATTAACGCTATTTTATGCTTTGCTCTGATGGAAAGTATACCCCATCCCAGAGCAAACGGAGCCACAATTTTGATTATATCCTTTACATATCCACTCTCAGTTAACAGTGTTAAGAGCACTATCACGGATGTTGCCAAAAATACCAGAATAGGAAAATATAAAACGCAAAAAAGCGTTTTATATATAAGTAAAGAATCAATTACACGGCGGAAATTTGTTTTATATGCACCCTTTTTATCATAATGCACCTTGATTGGGAACTCAACACACTTTATCTGCTCGTAACGCACAAACAAAAATGCAGCGGTTTCGAACTCAAATCGCTCTCCTGGAAGTTCGATAAATTTTCGCATTATTTCAGGTGAGTACCCGCGCAATCCATTCTGTGTATCTCTGAACCACATCCCGGTTAATGCAAATACGCTAAATCTAGTAAATATATTCCCGAATAAATTTGCAAAGGGAATATTTGGTGTTTCATAAAACTTTCGATATCCCAAAACCAGTGATTTCGGGTGTTCTTCTACAAGACAAGCAGCACGTGCGGCATCTTTTTCATCATGTTGCCCGTCAGAATCTATACATATTGCTGAATATTCAGGATGTTTGCGCAATATATAATTAAATCCAGTCTTTAAAGCGCGTCCTTTTCCAAGGTTAATGCTGTGCTTACACAAACTTACACCGTGTTCGACAGCTTTGTTGAATACCTCTTGACATTTTTCCTCGCTACCGTCATCAACAACAACGATTTTATCAAATCCACACTCTTTTAGAGCGATGATTAATTCAACTAATCTCATGTCTGGGTTGTAGGCAGGTATAAGGGCTACGGCATTTGTTAACATTTGACCACCTCATATGTGAAATAATTCTCTTACTAAAAGGGGATTGAAGGAGGAGATATAGATTGTCATTGTTCAATCGATTCAGGATAAACCAAACAAAAAACATAAAGTTGATGGCTTTATTCATAATATCTTCGCTCAGTTCGACACTTTTAGATTACCTTGTGTACATATTTCTTCTTGATATTGTGAAGCTTGATAGCATCAATGTGTGCTACACAATTGCCAAAGTAATAGGCGCGGCCGCAAATTTTGCATTCAATAACTATATTGTTTTCCAGAAAAAAGGTTCTGCCGGACTTTTTCGACGGTTGATAGCATATAGTGGGGTAGTGGTCATTGTTGCTATCATAGGAAACTTCTTAATTGCACTTTTTCACATAAATTGGGACATGCATGCTCTAGTTGCAAAATTAATTACAGACACTAGCACTTTCTTCGTTAGCTATTTCACACAACTCTTTTTTGTTTTTAAAGATAAACCTGAAGACAAAAACAATAGGCGGTAATTGATTTTTGTTTTGTTCTTAAGTCATTGTTTAATCAAAGTTAACATGATGGGTTGTGTGGACTAAAGTGAGCATAATATATGGAATTACCTGCAAGACGAAATCTCACTTCATAATCAGTAGAAACAGTAATATTTGGAGGTAAATTATAAGAAGAATTCAATAATTTGAATTCATTTTCTAAGAATTCAAACATAGAGTACTTGAACAGATCAATATTATCTGTCTTAAACTCTATGTTTCCTCCAGTAGACATTATATTTTTATACGCTTTGAGAAACCCAGGATGAGTTAAGCGGCGTTTTGCGTGTCGCTTGCTGGGCCATGGGTCACAAAAATTTATGTAAATATTATTTACTTCCTCTGATGAAAAAATACTTTCTATCGCTTGTATGTCATAATTTACGAAAAACACATTTTGTAAGCTCATTGATAATGCCTTTTCCATACCGACCACCAATGCTTCTTCTACACGGTCAAGTCCAACAAATAGTATATTGTCAGATGAATATTTCATCGCCAAATCGCAGATGAACGATCCTTTTCCACATCCTAGCTCTATAAAAACCATTTCATAACACGGATCTTTTAAATTCTTCCAATTTCCTTTCATTGCTTCCGGAAAGTGTATCAGATGGTTCGAAGCTCTTTCTAATCTCGAAGCAAGGTTCTTTTTTTTTCTCATTCTGCTCATTAGATACTCCATAAATAACAAATATATTTTTATCTACATGAGATTATATCACTATTCTTTAGTATTGTCCAAGAACACAATTAGATTATTGCTACAACAAAATATCCAAAATTTTGGAGTCATACTAATCCCATTCTATTATATTTCGGAGCTACTATGAAGAAATACTACTCTAAAGAAATAAGCTTTATCACAAGCCAAACCAGACGTTGCCTTCAAGACTATAATATGATATCTCCAAACGACCGTATAGCAGTTGCTGTTTCAGGGGGGAAAGATAGCATGGCCGCACTATTTTCTTTACTTCAGCTGAAGCAATATTACCATCACCCTTTTGAAATGTGCGCAATAACTCTAGACCTTGGTTTTTCTGGTTGTAACTACGATCCAATTACAAAGTATTGTAATGAAAACAAAATAGAACACCATATATTGAAAACTCAAATTTCTGAGGTTGTATTTGAAACTAGAAAAGAAGATAATCCCTGTGCGCTTTGTGCAAAAATGAGGCGTGGTGCTCTTTATTCAAAGGCAGCAGATCTAGGCTATTCTAAAGTCGTACTCGGGCACCATAAAGATGATGTTGTTATTACATTCTTGCTATCACTTCTATATGAAGGACGAATCTCGACATTTCAACCTGTTAGCTATTTAGACAGAACAGATATCACACTCTTGCGCCCAATGATTTATTGCAGAGAAGACGACATACACAAAATGTCAATGATCTTAGAACTACCATTGGTAGCAAATCCCTGTCCGGTGGATAAAACCACTAAACGCAATACTGTAAAAGAAATTGCAAATGTTTTATGTGAAGAGAGTCCAGATCTGTATGAAAAAATTTTTGGTGCAATACAACGAAAGCCACTTGATGGCTGGGATAAATCGATCAATGTTTAAATGCACAAATTATGTGACAAAACCAATGACAGGGGATTGCTGTAACTAGATTTATATAAAATAAGACCCTCCCATGATTATACAAAATATAAATTTTGTATAATCATGGGAGGGAGTTAATATCATAATAACCACATCAAACGATTATGTCTGTTCATAAGAGAATTAACTAAACACTTCTCATTTTATAGCCTTGTTTCTCAGTTGCAGTAAATTTTGTTATCTACCATCTTATCTGAGCAGTAATTTGTCTAATTATCTAATAATGACGTCATCTCATTTGCTGATTTACTTTATGGGTTTTAGTGAAACTTTTTTAATGTCGCGTTCATTTGCTGGAATCCGCTTATATGGATCGTAACGAAATTTTCTGCATTTGCCTTCTTTCTTTGTCGGGCCATAATAATAACAAAGCGCAGTATTGTCACTATATATATCACACCATGCACAAAATGCACAGATTTTCTGGTTGTTTTTGTTATACATTTTTACCCTCTTTCAGTTTTTAAAGTTAGTCATTTTATGGAATATTTACTCTACCATATTATAGCATCATTTACCATATTAAGTAACTAATTAAGTATTCGAGCATTTACTTCGATTTATCGTAAATCGTTTTCGCATATTATAAAAATTAGACTATATCGGCATATGTTAAATATACATTGCAATAATGTGTTATTGCAATGTATTACTCCCAGAGTGATTTCAATGCTTATCATTATTGAAGGCATTCTTTGCCGCGGAAGATTATAAAACATATAAAACATATGGATAAATACTTCTTTACTATAGTAAATTATGTGATCATTGTGATATAATATATACTAGAATACTGTTTGATTGTTTGTTTTTAATTTTATTAAATATTTTTTAGAAAGGCCTATGAATGCACGAAATTGAAATAAAAATCGATAGAGTTTATAATATTATAGACGTATTTGGAAGCTATGACGAAAATGTCAAGCTTATTGAACAGGCATACTCTGTTAAAGTAATAAATCGCGAAACCGTACTGATAATTTCCGGGTCTGATGCTGAAGGCGTAACTAAAGCAGCCAAAGTCCTTAATGCCTTATTTTTGTTATCTTCTCGCGGAGAGCCCATAACAACACAAAATGTCCGTTATTGTATAACACTTGTAAATGACGGAAATGAAGATAAAGTTTTAGAATTAGCTTCTGATGTTGTTTGTATTACTGCTAAAGGCAAGCCAATAAAGGGAAAAACGATAGGACAAAAGCGGTATCTTGAGGCAATCAACAAAAATATTATAACAGTTGGTGTAGGTCCGGCAGGAACAGGTAAGACTTATCTCGCAGTTGCATGTGCTGTCGCTGCTTTCCGCGAAAAAAGAGTAAATAGAATAATTCTGACGCGGCCTGCTGTCGAAGCCGGTGAGAAACTGGGATTTTTGCCGGGTGATCTTCAAAATAAAGTGGATCCATTTTTACGTCCATTATACGATGCGCTTTTTGATATGCTCGGGCCGGATACCTTTCAGAAGTATTTGGAGCGTGGTAATATCGAAGTGGCGCCACTCGCCTTTATGAGAGGCAGGACACTTGATGATGCGTTCATAATCCTCGATGAAGCACAAAATACTTCCACAGAACAAATGAAGATGTTTCTGACGCGTCTTGGACATAACTCAAAAGTCGTAGTGAACGGTGATATTACACAAATTGATATTCCCCGTCCTAAGATTAGCGGTTTATCAGAAGCAATTAAAATAATCTCCGGCCTGGAGGATGTTGCCATTGTTATGCTAACTTCCAAGGACGTCGTTAGACACGAACTTGTACAACGCATCATTAATGCATATGAAAAGTATGAATCCAGCAAAAACACAATTCGTACACAACTCAAATACAACTATAAAAAAGGTCCAAAATAATGACATCTCTAAAACATTATTTTCGAAATAGGCTGTTGAGCTATATATATTATCCGCTTTGCAAAATAAGAATTGATAATAAAGCAAAGGTCACAAGAAATACGATAAAGACAGTAAAATATATTATCCGAACTGCCTTGGTTTATTTTAATATTACAACTTATTCTGCAATAGAAATAGCTTTTGTTTCAAACAAGGAAATAAGAAATATGAACAATCAGTTTAGGAATAACGACAGTGTCACCGATGTTCTGTCTTTTCCATTTCTTGAGACATCCGATCTGATAAGACTGCCAAACAAAATTAAAAGGCCATTGTTTTTTGGATGTATCGCTATTTGCGTTCCACAAGCGCTGAAACAAGCAGAACAATTTGGACACTCCCCTGCCCGCGAATTTGCTTTTCTAGCCATCCATGGTTTTTTACATCTCTTAGGGTTTGACCACGAAAATATTAATGACGAAAAGCAAATGCGATCTATTCAGCGTAAGATATTATCTTTGGCAGGATATGAATTGCGCTGCAAGTGTGAGTACGGCAATATTCATCCAAAAGTAAGGAGTATAAATGAAAACAGATAAATGCGGTTATATAACTCTTGTCGGTCGTGCAAATACAGGTAAATCTACATTGTTGAATACTTTGATTGGTGAAAAGTTATCTATTGTCACCTCAAAACCTCAGACCACTCGCGACAATATTCGAGGCATTTTAACACATAATAATAGCCAGTTTGTTTTTTTGGATACTCCCGGAATTCATAAGCCCAGTTCGCGTCTCAACCATTTAATGGTGAAAAGTGCCTACAACAGTCTGGATGAAAGCGACATTGTGGTGTTAGTTGCTCTTGCCAATAAGAACCCAGGAATACCTGAAAAAATATTAATTAAACAAATTGACGATATGAATTTACCATGTGTTTTAGCTTTAAACAAATCTGACATTGTGTCAAAATCTGATATTTTGCCCGTAATTGCTGCTTACTCGAAATTACATAACTTCGGGGCAATCATACCTCTTTCTGCAAAATCCGGTGAAGGTTGTGACACTCTATTAGAGGAACTTGATAAGTTGTTGCCAACCCAACCTCATCAATACAGTGAGAAGACTTTAACAGACTTGACAGTCAGCAAAAGAATATCTGAAATAGTTCGTGAAAAACTAATGGATTTTCTCAAAGAGGAAATACCTCACGGCATAGCTTGCAAAACTGAACGTATCTTTTACCGCGACGACGATATAGCTGAAGTTGATGTCTTGATTGTCTGCGATAAGAATAACCATAAAAATATTATTATCGGTAAACAAGGCTCAGTTCTGAAAGACATCGGTACAAAAGCGAGAGTTGAGATTGAAAATTTGTTATGCTCATCGGTATTTTTGTCTTTGTGGGTAAAGGTAAAAAATGATTGGCGAAATAGCCCTTCTTTTCTTACAGAACTCTCTAAATAATTGTTCTTCAATTACTTCCCTTCTCAGACATTAGTATAATCCCGATATCAAAATCCAAATAGGACTTGTTATGCTTATTAATACAAAAGGCTTAATTATACGTGAGACAAAATATAAAGAAGCGGATGCTATTTTAACCATTCTGACATCCGACGGGCGTAAGCTATGTGCTAAAGCAGTAGGTAAATACAGAAAAACCAGCAGGGTGTCCGCAGCATGCCAGCTGCTTACTTATTCTGACCTTACCATATCAACCGGAAGAAATAATCTGACTATTAGAGATGCTGAGACAATTCATATGTTTTTAGGTTTGAGAGATTCGCCAAAGCGTCTCGCTTTGGGCTGCTATATATCAGAAATTCTTGATATTTTAGGGGATTCAGATAGTGACAATCCGGAATTACTTCAACTAGGTTTGAATATGCTCTATGCAATAAGCGAACTATCACTTTCTATTGAAATTGTTCGCGCTGCTTTTTCCATGCGAGCAACAGTAATTGCTGGGTACTCCCCCAATCTTTCACAGTGTTTGCTTTGTGAAAATACCAACATCAAGGATGCCTTTTTCAATCTTCAAGCAGGTGGGATTATATGTAATAAATGTAAAAACTACGGGCTTATTGTTCATGAACCCCTAAGCGAGGCAATTGACACTTTTGTTTCATCGAATATTTTGAATGCAATAAGACATTTCTGTACTGCTCCAATAAAAAGAATATTGCAATTCAAAATTAATGAGTCAGACGTGACCTCGCTTGCAAATATATGTGAAGATTATCTGACAACTAAACTCAACTGCGGTTTCAAATCGCTTAAGTATTATAAATCTTTGTCACAATCCTTCCCGTAATTATCCTGAGTCTATTTTACATTTTTCAATATCATACAAATTGTGACACATGGTGTAATAATGAATCATTTTGAAATTAAATCTGCTCATAAACTAGAGTTTGATAAAATTTTGCTTAAACTATCCAGCTTTGCAATATCTGAAGGTGGAAAAACCCTAGCTCTTACACTTTGCCCTTATAAGCATCTTGCAGATATAGAAAAAGCACAAAAACAAACCGATGCAGCCATTACATTGATATGTTTACTAGGAAGGCCGTCTTTCGTTGGCATAGATGATCCGGGCGAGATTCAAGCCCGTGTAAAACTCGGTGGCATTTTATCAATGAGCGAGCTTTTAAAAATCGCCGCTTTACTTTCAGCTGCTCGTACTGTAAAGCACTACCGTATAAAAGACAAGACCGACATTTCGACCGAAGTTGACGATCTGTTCTATTCGCTAAGACCTGAAAAAGATCTTGAAGAACAGATATTATCAATCGTTATCAGCAATGATGATGTTTCAGATAATGCAAGCAAAGAATTGCTGTCAATTAGAAAGCAAATAAAGTTAAATCAAAATAAAATTAAAGATATACTCTCAAAAATTGTGCAGTCTTCTAATGCTACTAAAATATTACAGGAGGCCATCATAACACAACGCAATGGTCGTTCTGTCGTCCCTGTAAAAGCCGAATTTAAAAATGATATGCCGGGCATAACACATGACATATCGGCTAGTGGAGCAACTATTTTCATTGAGCCACTAGCAATTGTTGAAATTAACAACAAAATTTCTTTGTTAAAGACAGAAGAAAAGAAGGAAATAGAACGAATACTAGCATTGCTCTCTTTAATGGTGTCAGAGCACAGTGCTTCCATATCGAAATCTTATGAAGCTCTAGTACAATTGGATTTTATATTTGCAAAAGCAAATTATGCAATTGATATTGATGCTTTTCCTCCTCTAATGAATGATTCCGGTGAATTCATTTTCAGGCGCGCCCGACACCCTCTCTTGGATAAGCAAACAGTAGTACCAATAGATATTGAGCTTGGTATAAACTTCAATGCATTGATTATTACTGGTCCAAATACAGGTGGTAAGACCGTCGCCCTTAAAACAGCCGGACTATTAGCGCTGATGTCTCAATGCGGACTGCACATACCAACTGCTGAGGACTCTACATGTGCTGTTTGTTCAAATATTTTAGTTGATATTGGTGATGAGCAATCTATAGAACAATCGCTGTCTACATTTTCATCTCATATGATGAATATAGTTGAAATATTGAATAATTACGACCATAATAGTTTAATATTGTTGGATGAATTGGGTGCGGGCACAGACCCATCTGAAGGCGCTGCTATTGCAATTGCAATTGTTGATGATGTCCTCTCAACAGGTGCTAGAATGATTGCAACTACACACTATTCAGAATTAAAAATTTATGCTCTCAATACCTCTGGAGTTGAAAACGCTTCATGTGAATTTGATATTGAAACTTTACAACCTACTTATAAATTATTGATTGGTCTTCCGGGCCGATCTAATGCATTTGCTATATCTCAAAAAATAGGATTGAAAGGCCATATCATTGATAAGGCACAAAGCTATCTAAAAGGAGACGAAACCAAACTCGAAGAAGTCATCGTCAATCTTGATGATATGCGCAGAGAGCTTGAAAACGAGAAAATTAATCTGAGAAAATCAAGAGAAGAATATTATTTTCTTTCTGAAAAAGCAAAGGTAGATAATGATCAATTTCTTTTTGAGCAGAATGTTGCAAAAGAAGCCGCTCAAAAAGAAGCTCGCGAAATAATAGCGCGTGCCAAGAAAGAAGTTGCGAGCATTATAAGCAAAGTTCGTAAAAGAACTACTCAGGAAGTCGAGAAGCCAGATGGGTTGGAGTTGCATGAAATTCACACTGATGCCAACACCCAACTCAATCAAATCGGTGTCTTTGAAAATGCTCCGAATGTACGTGAACGCATATCATCTCATTACAACTTTCTTGTCGGCGATACAGTAAGTCTTCGAAAAATGGGAATAACAGGAAGTGTACTTACTGCAGCTGACAAGAGCGGTATGGTATATGTTCAAGCAGGCATTTTGAAACTCATGATACCCGCCCACGAATTAGAGCCATTTGAATCAAATGCCTCTTCTGCGGATAATAATAGCGTTCAAATCATATCTCGATCTATTAAAAATGCCGAAGTCGCAACCTCCCTTGATATCCGAGGAATGAGTGTTGAGAACGGCTTGCTAGACCTTGTCGATTTTCTAGACAATGCAGTGAGGCAAAACCTAGGTTCTGCTACAATAATTCATGGCAAAGGTACGGGCAAACTACGGGAAGCTGTCAGAACTCATTTGAACAAGAATACCTTTATCAAATCGTTTCGTTCCGGAATTTATGGAGAAGGCGAAGATGGTGTCACTATAATCGAGTTTTAAGCTATTGACACCTAAGCTTGTTGTCGTTAATACAATAGCACAAGTCACAAGGAGCCATATTGATATCTATATGGCCCCTTGTGACTTTAACTTATGGTGTTTTTATACTTGAAATAAGATTCTTCAGTGCATTTTGGATGTGCAATATTGTTAACTCTTCGGCTTTGTCCCCGTCCCTCGAGGAAATTGCATTTAATATCTCAAAGTGCTCCTTTGCTGCAACGCTAGCTCTATCGCCACTCGAAAACGAGATTTCTCTTGCTCGTCCAATATAGTTGTGGAATGCTTTTAAAGTATTTCTCAAGGGGTTAGAGCCACTTGCCGCATAAAGCACCGAATGAAATGATGTATCAAGATTTCGACTGTTTACGATATCTCCTTTAGCTGCATAAAACATCTCCAACTCTACTATCTCTGACAGTTTCTTTAGTTCTTTTTCTGAAATCCGTTCTGCAGCCCAACGAGAAGCAAGGCCTTCGATGCGCATTCGCATTGTATAAATATCATGTATATCTTTTTCACTTATTCCAATTACGTAGGCGCCTTTGTTGCGAGTTATTTTAACTAAACCTTCCTGTTCAAGTTGTAGCAGTGCTTCCCGTACGGGTGTTCGACTAACTCCAAGCTCATGAGAAATCTTGAGTTCGGTTAGACTCTCCCCGGGTTTTAAAACTCCCTCTAATATTTCGCGTTCGAGCTTATGAAACACTTGAGAAGTAAGTGAACCCATTTCTTCAGATTCATTAAAAATATTCAGCATTTAAACACCATCCAGGTATATTGGATATTTACCGTGATCTGCGTCGAAAAAAAGAGTGTACTAAGTTAGCTCGGGAGCAAATTCTTTTACTAAAGCAGTTAGTTCTTCGTCGCTTATAAGGGTCTGACGGCAAGATTCGTACTCTATGTCAACCCATTGTTTAATTTTCAGCACCAAGTCTGATTGTTTTGACACTCTTTTCTCACCAATAAGGCCATAGTAGTTATTTATCCAATATGCAATTCCGGCAAGCCCTGATGTAGAATTTATAGCAACACCGGTATTCTGCTTTAGGATGGCACTAGTGTCAAATATGTTGTAGATTTCCTCATCTTTTAACAATCCGTCTGCATGTATTCCAGCTCGTGTTTGATTGAAACTCTTGCCTACAAAAGGTGTCATTTGTGGTATGGAATATCCCATTTCATTTTCAAAATACTTTGCGATTTCCGTAATCACAGTAGTATCCATGCCATCATTAGTACCACGCAAAGAAGCATACTCTATAACCATTGCTTCTAATGGTACATTGCCTGTGCGCTCTCCTATGCCAAGCAAAGAGCAGTTTACAGCAGATGCGCCATATAGCCAAGCAGTTGCAGCATTGGTGACAGATTTATAAAAATCATTGTGCCCATGCCATTCAAGTAGCTCACTCGGCACTCCGGAATAATGTTTTAAACCATTAATGATGCCCGGTACACTACGTGGCAAAGCTACCTCGGGATATGGAATGCCCAGTCCCAAAGTGTCACAAACGCGAATTTTTACAGGTATTTTGGCATCGATCGACATTTCCATAAGAGCATTTGTCAATGGGACTACAAACCCATAAAAATCCGCTCTCGTTATGTCTTCTAAATGACATCTTGGACGAAGCCCGGCTTCCAGCGTCGCTGACACAATTGACAGGTAGTGTCTAAGCGCCTCTCCCCTGGTCATATTTAATTTTTTGAAAATATGATAATCAGAACTTGAAATCAATATCCCGGTTTCTTTAATATTCATTCCTTTTGCTAGTTCAAAATCATTTTTTGTAGCACGAATCCATGTGGTTATTTCAGGGAATTCATAGTCAAGTTCCATACATTTTTCGATGGCTTGTCTATCTTTTTCGCTATATACGAAAAACTCTGTTTGGCGGA
Source organism: uncultured Oscillospiraceae bacterium (assembly GCA_964439435.1). Classification (GTDB taxonomy): domain Bacteria; phylum Bacillota; class Clostridia; order Oscillospirales; family QAMX01; genus CAYTOF01. The sequence continues at coordinate 39,844 of CAYTOF010000004.1, read as the reverse complement.
TTATCCCATTTGGACCACCTAAGCGATGCAGTTTTTTATAAAGCTCCACTATGTGTTCAACGGAATACGGTGCCTGTGATTGTTGTCCATCTCGAAAACTAGTATCAGTTATCCATATGTTCTCTGGCATATCAAAGTTCACTCTGCGATGGTTGAAAACTACCTTTGGAACTTGTGAATACGGATAGATTTCTCTAAAGAGTTGCGGTTCATCCACTTCTTGTAATCTGTATTTGTAAGGATCACGTTCAAGAAGATTTGTTTTTTTACTAATCTCCAACATATAATTCTCCTGTTCAAAATAATCTTTATGCTAATAAAATTGCACCTATAATTTTAGCACTGTATAATTGTATACAATTATACAGTGCTGAAATTATATACTGTTACTTCGATTTTGTCAATAGGAATTTCAAAAATAATTGCCTTTATAGCATATAAAACTAATAATTGATAGGCTCCAATTCAATTGTTGAGATAAACCCACGTTGAATTGGAGCCCATTAAAACACTTTTTTTATTTCAAATTCATGAAACTCTTTCTCTCATCTTGAGTACCATTTTTATTAATTCATCAGCATTATTAAAAACGTTTAGAGCATCTATTGCGATTTGTGTATGTTTTTCAACTCTTTCAACACATGTTTCAAAGCCAAGTAAATTAAAAAAGGTGAATTTTGATGCTTTTCCATCACTTCCAATCGGCTTCCCCAATGCTGTTTCATTTCCAATTGCATCCAATAAATCATCTCTTATTTGAAATGCCAGTCCAAAATTTATACCAAACTCCGAGGCTGCTTGTATTCTTTCAGCGCGCTGTTCTCCGCCGAGAATTAAACCACATAAACAGGATGCACGTATAAGGGCTGCAGTTTTTAGCATACTTATTTTCTCTAAGGCTTTAAGATTTGAGAAGTGAATTGGTTCTGAAATCAGATCCATCGCTTGTCCGGCTATCATCCCTTCTCTCCCAGATGCAGTAGCCAGTTCATATGCAGCTGCAAGTCTCGCCGGACATCTATCTGAATTACGCAACATCAACTCAAAAGCCGAGGTTAATAGTGCGTCTCCTGCAAGGACCGCTCCAGCTTCACCATATTTGACATGGGTAGATGGTTGTCCTCTACGCATATCGTCATCGTCCATACACGGTAGGTCATCATGAACCAAAGAATATGAATGTATAAGTTCAACTGCGCAAGCAAAATCCAAATAAGCATCATCATAAGTGTTTCCGATTAAACGTCCAAATTCCAACAATAATATGGGCCTCAGTCTTTTTCCGCCCGGAAATATGCTATAACGCATAGATTCATTCAAAAGCAGTGCATGGTGTATTTCTCTTTCATTGAAAAGTGTTTTCAATCTATTTTCTATCACATGCAAATGCTGAGTTAGATTATCAAGCATCCTCTACCTCGAAATCACTAAGCTTATACGACCCGTCTTGTGCTTTCGACAAAATTTTAACTTTCTGTTCAGCTTGCTCTAGCAAAGATCGACATTTTTTCACAAGAATTGTTCCTTCTTCAAAATACTCAAGACTTTTTTCGAGAGGTACATCACCTTTTTCTAATAGCTTTGTAATCTCTTCTAATCTTGCTATAGCCTGTTCAAAGTTCATCTTTTTTTCCATTCATCTACCTCTCTTTCAAGTGGTATAACAATATTTATTCCTCGATCGAAATCACATCACAGCGAGCCGTCCCGTGTGAAAACATTATGTTAACTTTATTTCCGACAGTGAGTTCTGAAGCTTTTCGGACAGCCTTGCCATCTGTATGTCTTGTTATTGAGTACCCTCTACCCAATACCTTAAGTGGACTCATGGCGTCTAATTGAGCAGCCATTGCCCCCAACCGGCGTTCTTGTATGGATACCAGAAGTTTTCCGGCAGACTCAAATCTTTGGGAAACGAAGTCGACAACCAGACTTCGTTCATTTATGTATACCAAAGGTGAAGAAAGTACTTGCTTGTCAATAAAGGCATCAAGTTTTGTTGAGTAATAGTCCAACTGCATTCGCAATATATTCGTGATACGCGCTTTGGAATCATTTATCCGAGCAATCAGGTCAGTGAAATCAGGCACTGCCAATTCTGCTGCATTGGAGGGTGTTGCTGCGCGTAAGTCTGCAACAAAATCAGATATAGTAAAATCCGGTTCATGCCCAACTGCGGATATGATTGGTATACGGCTATTGAAAATCGCATACGCAACCATCTCTTCATTAAAGCACCATAAATCCTCGATGGAGCCTCCACCTCGCCCAACTATTATCAAGTCAGCGGCATTTTTGGCATTTATTAAACCTATTGCATGCGCTATTTCCTCCGCTGCTCCGGCTCCCTGAACCTTAACTGGTACTATAAGAACTTTTGTTGGAGGGAATCTATGGCGCAAAACTCTCAACATATCATGTATTGCAGCTCCGGTAGGAGATGTAACCAGAGCAATTTTTTTAGGAAATTTAGGTATGGGTTTTTTTCTTTCAACAGAAAACATACCTTTTTTGCTAAGTTTCTCTTTTAGTTGTTCAAAAGCCAAAAACAAATCACCGATACCATCCGGGATTATTGAATTTGCATAGAATTGACAGTTGCCGTTTCTATTGAATACGGATACGCTTCCAACAGCAATAACTCTCATGCCATTTTCAAGCGCTGTTTTAAGCTTCTCCGCATACATACTAAACATCACTATATTTATCGAGGATTTTTCATCTTTTAACGAAAAATAAACGTGACCCGAAACATTTCGGTTGTAATTTGAGATTTCCCCTTTAAGTGCTATGTTTTTCAATGTATTATCTGAATCCACAATTTTTTTTAAATAAGCATTTAGCTCAGACACACTAAATGGATTGTCTCTATTCAAATTTTAATCCCCTCTCCCTTCTTTCAGCTGTATTTAGCATTATCCTTCAAATATGCCAGGTAAGCGATCCCCATGGCATTATCTATAGAATAGTTGTTTGGAGCGAAAACAGCCTCAAATGCGTCGCTAAGAACTGTTCTGATGAGTGAATTGGACATAACACCACCACAACAAAGGACAGGCATTGGGCGATAAAGCTTAGTTACAGCAACCGTAGATTTTATAATCAAATCCGCAATTGAAGTGAAAAGGTACTTTGCAATATAATTATGGTTAGCGTTATTTTTTATAAGCTCCATCGCCTTGTTCTCAAGTCCTGAAAAGCTAATTTCTGTCCCATCACTCCAAAGCCTAGCTGGAATTATATTTTTGTAATAACTTTTCGAAAGTTTATCTAATTCAGCTCCACAGGGGAAGTGTATGCCTAACTTCACACCTATTCTGTCTATTATTTGTCCTGCAGATATATCCAGGCTTCCACCAATCCTCTTTTGACATATTATCTTGTCTGCACTAGGCTTCACCAGTACTAGCTCCGATGTGCCGCCGGACAAATGCCAAGCAAAAAATTCTTTTTCCAATAGCTCATGCTTACCAGAACCATATATTGCTGCTGCTATATGTCCGGATTGATGAGAGAACTTATACATTGGAATATCATGCGACAAAGCAATGGCATTCCCTACGCTCTCGCCGGCAAGAAAACAAGGCATGTATGAGTTCGGGTCATCGCGTGGTGCAGTTGATACACCAACACAAGACAACCGGAAATTCTTTTGTTCATTAGAAAAAAGATTGCTTAATACGTCCGGCAAACTTTTAAGATGCTGAAATAACGCTTCACTTTGTCTTAGTCCTCTGCTTCCGGATTTGACAGTTAAAGGTTTTCTAACTTCCTTCAGGATATCATCTTTTCCACTATAAATTGCAACAGATGTTGTGTAGTTACTGGTGTCGACTCCAAGGCAAGCGTTATTATTCATCTGTGCAACGCCCTTTTTCTTGATTTGTCTTTACTTCAAGATTACGCACATATGCACCCAAAATACCATTGATAAAGGCTGGAGCTTTTTCTGAATCGTATTTCTTAGCAAGTTCTACAGCTTCGTTAATTGACGAGCTCATTGGAACATCAGATCGAAAAAGAATCTCTGTCATAGAAAGGGAAAGGATGCTTTTAGTCATTATTGAAATCCGTTCACCTCTCCACCCTACTGCCAGTTCTTTGATTTGAGTGAATAACTGTTCATCGTTCTCACAAGCTCTGGTAACAATATCCCTAATATAATTTTCGCTGGCTTCGTTAAGCGTGCGTTCATACGAGTCGGATTCCTCTGCTAAACTCGCCATCTCTTCACTTGCTAATCTGTAGTCAAGCACTTCCAAAGGATTGCTATTTCTAAAAAAACATTCGAACAAGCATCCCAGCGCAATTTCTCGAGCTTGACTCCTTGAAACATTCAAGTTCACCACTCATCAGTCTCCTGCTGCACGATTTGCTTCTTCTTTAGTAAATGCTATGCCTGAGCAATGTACATTAATAGCAGCAACTCTTAACCCTGTCATGCATTCAATGTTCTTTTGTACGTTTTCTTGTACAGCGTAACCAACATCTGGTATCACATAACCATATTTTATAACAATTGAAATATCCACAGTTACTTGTTGGTCTTTAAAAGACATACGTACATGCTTTTTAGCTTTCTTGCACACTGATTGGGGTTTTTTCCCGTAAAGATATTTCACACCTTCTACTTCAGAAGCCGCAACAATCGCTATCGCAGCAATTACTTCTTCTGAAATTTTAACACGTCCAGATGAATTAACTTCATATTTTTCTGACATAATTACCTCCATATTTGGTTTGACCAACCGTATTTATAACTCCATAGAGTTTACACATACAAATGCGTTATATTACTGCTGCATTTCTTATAGTTTATTATACCATGAATATTGAGAAAAATAAATAATATAAAAATTATTGCTCTCTAAAGCAATAATTTATTCGAGCTTTGAAAGTGTAGCACAGCTTATTTTCTGTCCATTCAGTTTGTCTGATAATTGTATTGACAACCTCTAAAAAATATGCTATGATTATCAATGTAAAGAGTATAGCTTTACATGTGTTTGTGCCAACACGCAAGGAGGTATAGCTTTGAAAGACGATTCATTGGAAATGTGTTTGCTTTTTGACTACTATGGTTCTGTGTTAACTCCAAGACAGCAGGAGGCTTTCGATCTTTACTACAATGAAGACTTATCTCTTGCAGAAATATCTGAACATACTGAAATTACGCGACAAGGCATCAGAGATGCCATTGTGCGTTCAAAAAATATTCTGCGAGATTTAGAGGAAAAGCTCGGTTTGGTAGCTAAGTTTAAAGAAAGCACCAAGGCTTTTTCCAAAATTTCTGAGCTCTCAGATCAGCTTCTTGAACTTAATAACAAACGGTATAGATCTGCTGATTTTGAAGCAAGATTATCAGAGATTTCTTCACTCGCGAGATTAAATTCATAAACGAAACCACACGGAGGATTCCAAATTAATGGCTTTTGAAAATCTTCAAGATAAATTACAAAATATATTTAAAAAGTTACGTGGTCGAGGCAGACTTTCTGAGAATGACATTAACATTTCAATGCGCGAAGTGAAGAATGCTCTTCTTGAAGCCGATGTTGCGCTTACTGTTGTCAACAGATTTATCGGCTCAGTTTCAGAACGAGCTTTGGGAAGTGAAGTTCTCGAAAGCCTAACACCAGGTCAACAAATTGTTAAGATAGTCAATGATGAGCTGACGGCCTTAATGGGCAATGAAAATGTTAAAATAAACACTGCCACCAAACCCCCTACAATAATAATGCTAATCGGGCTGCAAGGTGCCGGAAAGACGACGAACGGTGCAAAGCTTGCAGGCTATTTTAAAACAAAGTTTAATAAGCGCCCTCTGCTCGTAGCTTGCGATATTTATCGTCCGGCAGCCATAGAACAATTAAAAATTGTTGGAGCCCAAGTAGGTGTTCCTGTGTTCGAGCAAGGACAAACAGATCCTGTCCAAATAGCGAAACAATCTATTTTGCACGCTCGTGATCACGGGAATGATATGGTTTTCATCGATACAGCCGGTCGTTTGCATATTGATGATGAACTGATGAATGAACTTAATGACATAAAATTGGCAGTGCAACCAAATGAGATAATGCTTGTTGTCGACGCAATGACTGGACAAGATGCTGTCAATGCAGCTACTGCTTTTAACCTCAGGCTTGGTATAGATAGTGTCTTCCTAGCCAAGTTGGATTCTGACACAAGAGGAGGAGCAGCGCTTTCTGTACGCGCTGCAACCGGCAGACCAATTAAGTTTGTAGGAATTGGTGAAAAATTAGATTCTGCAAATATTGAACCTTTCTACCCTGATCGTATGGCCTCTCGTATATTGGGCATGGGTGATATGCTCACGCTTATTGAAAAGGCACAAGAAAGTTTTGATGAGAGAAAAGCAGTTGAACTAGAAGAAAAGATGCGCAAAAACCAGATGACCCTTGACGATTTTTTAGATCAAATGCGTCAATTGACAAAAATGGGGTCAATACAAAGTATACTCGGTATGGTGCCGGGTCTTGATACCAAGCAACTTCAAAACGCCAAAATAGATGAGCGTCAAATAGCTCGCACCGAGGCAATTATTCTTTCAATGACAAAAAAGGAACGACAAAACCCTGAAATACTTAATTATTCACGTAAAAAACGAATTTCAGCCGGTAGCGGTACAAGAATAGAAGATATCAACAGACTTCTCAAACAATTCGATATGACGTGTAAAATGGCACGAAAAATGAGCGGTGGTAAAACAATCAAAAATTTTGGCGGACCGCAAGCAAGGAACAGTAAGGGATTTAAATATCCTTTTAGATAACTGTAATTATTAAATGAGGTGAAATGATGGTTAAGATTAGACTGCGTAGAATGGGCGCTAAAAAGGCTCCTTTTTACAGAATTGTAGTAGCGGACTCTAGATTTCCCCGCGATGGCAGATTTATTGAAGAACTGGGCACATACAACCCTCTCAAAAATCCATCCGAGTTTATAGTTGATGGAGAAAAAGTGAAAGAGTGGATCAAAAATGGAGCCCAACCAACAGACACAGTTAGAGCTCTTTTGAAAAAAGAAGGTATTTTGTAAATGACAAATCTAACTCAGAAAGAAACATCAATGCATGATCTGCTCCACCATATTGTCAAAGAGCTTGTTAGCAAGCCCGACGAAATAAAGATTGCTAAAAGCGAAAAAGACGGTGAACTTCTATACGAGTTGACAGTAGCTCCTGAAGACATGGGTAAAGTTATCGGTCGTCAAGGTAGAATTGTCAAGTCTATACGTGCCATTTTTAAATCGGCAGCTGCCCACGCAGGAATACGTGCGAGCTTTGATATAGTCGGATAATTATTGTTCTTCTTATAAGCATTTTCATTGATTTCCGAATATTGATTTAAACATTGCACTTACTGTCTGCGGATTACTTAAATCATGTCCGCAGACAGTTGTTTTTGTTCACTGACCTTATCATGTGTAAACTTATTGATTGTAAGGGGTGTAATATATGGCCTTAAAGCTTCTTGAAGCGGGAAAAATTGTAACAACACATGGAAATCGCGGGGAATTGAAATTATATCCTTATGCCGATGATGCTGAGTTTTTGCTTCAATTCAAATATTTTTATATTGATGGTAAAACTACTGAACCATATAACTTACGCGTGCACAAAGGTATGCTTCTGTTTTCGCTGCCTAGCATCAATACCGTCTCTGAAGCAAGTGCCTATATAAATAAAATTGTGTGGTTTGATAGCGAGGAAGTACCATTACCTCAGAACACATATTATAACGCAGATATAATTGGGTTTAGTGTATACGACAACCGAACAAAAAAAACAATCGGAATTCTCAGTGATGTGCTTATAAAACCTGCCGGTAATATCTTCCTTGTAAAAGAAGGAGAGAAGGAAATTCTTATTCCAACTGCTGGCGGATTTATAAATAATATTGATTTAAAAAACCGTTTGATTGTAATTGATAGTATAGAAGGTATGATATAATGCTGACAATTTATGTACTAAGTCTTTTTCCAAATATGATTCACAATGTAATTTCAGAGAGCATTATTGCATCAGCCATAAAATCCGGAAGACTTAATGTTAAATGTCTGCAAATAAGGGATTATACAACAAATAAACAGTGCCAAGTCGATGACTATCCTTATGGTGGCGGTTCTGGAATGGTACTGCAAGCAGACCCATTATACAATTGCTGGAAAAGTGTTATTGATTCAAATGGCGGAAAAAAATTACACACCATTCTCATGAGTGCAAGAGGCAAGGTTTATTCACAACAATTTGCCAGAGCTTTGGCTATAAAAGATAGTTTTATAATCGTTTGCGGGCACTATGAGGGAGTAGACGAGAGATTTATTGATGAGTGTGTAACTCAGGAAATTTCGATAGGAGACTATGTTCTTACAGGTGGTGAAATACCTGCTTTGGCGATAATTGACTCAGTCGGCAGGCTTTTACCGGGTGTGTTGGCTGATGAAAGCTCCTACACAGACGAAAGCCATTGGTCTGGGCTGCTCGAGTATCCTCACTACACAAGGCCGGAAATTTGGCATGGTATGCGTGTTCCGGAAGTTCTCTTGTCCGGACATCATACTAATATAGCAAAATGGAGACACCACATGAAACTCAAAATAACAAAGCAACGTCGACCTGATCTTTTTAAAGCATATAAATTGAGTCAAGATGAACTAGATCTTCTTGAGAAGGACAATACTGTTATAAAATAAAGTCATATTTGTCTTAAAGCCGATTTATGTGTTGTAATATTTGCTTTCGTGCGAGGTTGTGTATATTGTTTATAAATTCAAGGCATTCTACATAGCAGTTTCGTAGAATGCCTCACTTTAGGTATAAGTTTGTTTCTCGACTACTTCTTTGGTTGCAGAGTCTGAAAGTGATAATATTAAGATTATATGTTATAATGTACATACAGTACCATGTGTCTAATTTTAATAAAGTAATTTTGGGAGGGATATCAAATGAAATGGACATTTGAAGATGGGCACATATACAGTCTAGACTCAAACAACACCTTAATGGCAGAGACAACATATAACCTGCTAGAAAGTGGAGTTGTAGACATCGACCACACATATGTAAGCCCGGATCATAGGGGACAAGGAATCGCAGGAAAAATGATGGAAGTTGTCGTTGAATACTTCAGGACAAACAACTTTAAGATTTATGCCACATGTCCATATGCCAAAGCTTGGTTGGAGAAAAACAAAACTCGTTTCGGAGAAATCATGGTTGATATACCAGAAAACTCATCAAAATGATCCTCTATTTAGAGGCAAGCAAAAATTGAACCTGCTAAAATAAGGAGCAGACAAAGTTTCCACTTGCCGATATACAGCTATGTTTTCCTCTACCCTATTCTCTGGGCGTATATGCAGAAGATTGTATGTTTCAAATGATTGATCCTTTAATAATATAATGCGCCCTCCTCGCGGAAAATCTCCTAAATTACAATGATAGCTTGTACAACGCCCATATGCAAGCTTAATGCCAAATATATCTGCAGAATAGCTGTTTGTATGGTCATGTCCAACAAAAATACCTTTAATGTCACCTTGTTTCAAGGCCGCCGAAAAAAAGCCACTATTAACGGTGGCCGAGGTAACATGCTCAAATCGATCACCTAGACAGTGTTCAAATAGCCATGCATCGGTAAATTCAGGTATGGGAATATGAAAAAATGCAAGCGCCGGGATATCTCCATATGCATTTTTTATGGCATCGGAAGTATGTCTGTACCACATAATCTGGTCATGTCGAATATGGTCCTCACACGTTTTTTCTTTTCCCTCAACAACGTAATAAGCGCGATTGTTGCTGTCAAGAATAAACAAAGTCCAAACCAATCGACCATTCATATCATGTATACCTATTGTATAATTTCCTACTCCATAAATTGATTCCGGGCCCGGGTCAAAAATTGCGTTTTTACTGTTTCTTAGTATAAACTCGCCTTTTTTTCGCGAACACCCTTTCCATTGCGGTAATTACCCTCGTGATTCCCCATTGCGATCGCCCAAGGTATACCAAAGTTATCAAATTCCGAGCAAGCAAACTTCATTTCATCAGGATGAAAGTCATCGTTATCTGTGAAAACATCTCCTGTTAAAACAAGCAGATCCGGGTTTGCGTATTCAACCAAATCACCAATCATAGCAAAGGTTTCCATGTCCTCTTTCATACCATGCGTCAAGTGCAAATCGGTTAATTGTAGTATCCCGAAAGGTCTTTTCTTTGATAAAGAATAAGATAACACAATAACGCCACCACCGTTCTATAATTTATATGCTAGATTCAAACGATTAATTATATTATTTTTATGAGAGGTAAATATGCTAAAAGACATAAATTCATTTGTACAACTTAGCAACGGCATTAATATGCCATATTTGGGTTTTGGAACCTTTAAAATACCGGATGGTGAGGATGTAGAACGAGCGGTGCTCTGGGCTCTCGAAGTAGGTTATAGAAGCATTGACACTGCCGGTATGTACCGCAATGAATCCGGTGTAGGCAGAGCTATAAAGGCATCAGGAATCCCACGAGATCAAATCTTTTTAACAACTAAAGTAGCTAATGACCGTCAAGGCTATAATCCCACTCTTTTGGCGTTTGAGGATAGCTTAGATTTGCTGGGGGTTGATTATGTTGACTTATATTTGATCCATCGTGCTGTAAAGGGAAAGTTCCAAGATACTTGGCGAGCTTTAGAACTTATATATCAAAAGAAACAAGCACTTTCCATTGGAGTAAGCAATTTTTTGATTCACCATTTAAAAACATTACAAGAAACTGCAAATATTTTGCCAATGGTCAACCAGATTGAGTTTCATCCATTTCTAACAGAAAAAGAATTGCTCAGTTATTGCAAAAAGCTACAAATTGTTGTAACAGCGTGGAGTCCGTTGATGAGAGGACAGATTTTAGACAACGAAACAATTAAATCAATTGCAATAAAATATGGTAAAAGTGTAGCACAGGTAGTTTTACGTTGGGATTTGCAACACGGTGTTGTCACAATTCCCAAATCAGTGAACAAAGACAGAATAATCGAAAACTCCAATATTTTCGACTTTAATTTATCCGATGAAGATATGGCTCTTATTGATGCCTTAAATCAAAATTATCGTATAAGCAGCCACCCTGACAACTATTAGCATTTCTCTGGTTGGTTTATGTTCCTCAATAATATTTCACGAAAGTTCGTCATTGTGATTAGTGGAGCCTCGTCGCATGTGTGGCGAGGCTCCACTTTTTTCTTTATGCTGAGATTCAATGAACCAAGGTATTGCGTATGCTTAGTTATTTACTGGTATTTCTGCATCCTTTTTCGAGAGGTTGATCCGGCCTTTTTCGTCAATTTCCATGAATTTTACCCAAATCATATCCCCAACATTACAAACATCTTCTACTTTTTCAACGCGTCTATTCGCCAATTTAGAGATGTGCACCAATCCTTCTACGGTATTATCAAGTTCGACGAAGAACCCAAAG
>CAYTOF010000004.1:14629-28334 GCA_964439435.1 uncultured Oscillospiraceae bacterium | reverse complement strand
CCTTCTTTTCCCGGTGCTATTTCGACAAAAGCACCAAAAGCCATTATACGCGTCACTTTACCGTAATATGTTTGACCGGGCTCCGGATCCAAAACAATACTGTTTATAATATTTTGCGCTTCTCGGCAAGCATTTATATCATTACATGAAATGAAGACACGTCCATCGTCTTCGATATCTATCTTTGCGCCTGTGTCTGCAACAATTTTTTGAATGACACTGCCGCCTTTGCCGATTACTTCTCTAATTTTATCTACATCAATTTGCATTTGAATCATTTTTGGCGCATATGGTGATAGCTCTTGTCGTGGTTCTGCAATTGCCTTGAGCATAATCTCGTCTAGAATCTTAATTCGAGCATCTTTGGTTTGTCTCAATGCCTCTTTGATTATCTCAGGCGTTAATCCATCAATTTTCAGATCCATTTGGATTGCCGTGATGCCCTTTTTGGTACCGGCAACTTTGAAATCCATATCGCCAAAGAAATCTTCAATGCCCTGTATGTCCAGAAAAACCATCCATTTATCATCTTCGGTGATGAGACCGCAAGAGATGCCCGCAACTGCTGATTTAATTGGCACGCCTGCATCCATGAGTGCAAGCGTTGAACCACATACTGCACCTTGGGATGTCGAACCGTTTGAAGAAAGAACTTCTGAGACAAGTCTAATGGCATATGGAAAATCAGCTTCCGAGGGAATAACTGCTTCTAAAGCTTTTTCTGCCAGAGCTCCATGTCCAATCTCGCGTCTTCCCGGGCCACGTGATGGTCTAGCTTCGCCGACACTGTAACTTGGAAAATTATAGTGATGTAGAAATCGCTTTGTATCTTCTGTGGATATCCCATCTAATATTTGATAGTCAGAAACTGTTCCCAATGTGCATGTAGTCAAAACTTGAGTTTGCCCTCTGGTGAAGAGTCCGGATCCATGCACTCTGGGCAATAATCCAACTTCTGCAGATAATGGGCGTATTTGGTCCATTGTTCTGCTGTCGACACGCTTTTTTTCATCCAACAGCCAACGACGAACTACAAACTTTTCAAGCTGATATATAATTGTTTCGTATGGAGCATCAGGGTGTTCGTCTCCGTATTTTGAAAGGATGAGTTCTTTTAACTTCAGCAAATTGCCATCTCTAATCTGCTTATCGTCTGTATCAATAGCTTTTTTCATTTCGTCAGTGAAATCATTTTTGATATTTACGTACAAGTCTTCTGGAAATTCTATCTTTTCGTAACTTCTCTTTGGCTTGCCAATTTGTGCTTGTATATCCTCAATAAAAGCACAAATATGTTTTATCTCTTGATGAGCAAGCATAATAGCATCAAATACAATTTCTTCCGAAACCTCATTTGCACCGGCTTCTATCATAACAACTTTTTCATTTGAGGCGGCGACTGTCAACGCTAATTCACTTGTCTGTCTCTGTTCTTCATTTGGATTTACAATGTACTTTCCATCAATATATCCTATATTTAGGGCAGCTAAAGGTCCTCCCCAAGGAATATCCGAGATTGAAAGAGCAATAGATGTCCCAATCATTGCACATATTTCCGGTGAATTGTCTTGCTCCACAGACAAAACAGTACATGATATAGCCACGTCATTTCTCATATCTTCAGGAAACAGTGGACGTATGGGCCTGTCAATTACGCGTGATGTGAGAATGGCTTTGTCACTTGGTCTCCCTTCACGGCGTTGCCATGAACCCGGAATATGACCGACCGCATACAATTTTTCTTCATAGTCAACGCTTAAGGGGAAGAAGTCTATCCCTTCTCTAGGCTTATCAGACATGGTAGCATTGACAAGTACAACCGTATCTCCATATCTTATAAGACATGATCCGTTGGCCAACTCTGCAAGTCTACCAGTTTCAACAGTAAATGTCCTGTTTCCTATTTTTGTTTCAAATGTTCTTGTTTCAAATCTTTTGTTTAATATCATTTGCATCCTCCATTTATTCTTACTTCTAATTTATCTCTTTCGGAGATGCCCAATAGCATTTGAAACTACTTCCCTCGGGAGAGACATAGCTAAGAGAGCAGTACTTTCAACTGCTGTCGGGCAAGTACTCCGAAAAACATATTTATGATTATAAGCCAGTATGCGTGCTTATAACACCGCATACCGGCTTATTTTCTTACTTTCTTATTTCAAGCTTCTCGATAATCGCCCTGTAACGATTAACATCTTTATGCATGAGATAATCAAGCAACGAACGGCGATTTCCTACCATCTGAAGGAGACCTCGGCGTGAATGGTTGTCCTTAGGATGTGCCTTGAGATGTGCAGTCAACTCATTTATACGCGTTGTCAGAATTGCAATTTGCACTTCCGGTGAACCCGTATCAGTGGGGTGTGTTCGATTGGCCTCAATGACGGCCTGTTTTGTCTCTCGTTTGATCATATTTCACCTTTTATATTATTTTTACGTGTATGTCTAAGAAACCGTGAAATGAGCGGGTGAAATACCCTCAAATGAGGCTTTCTCTCATGTCTCAGTAAAAAGATTGACACGCAATGTATATGATAACATAAATTCGCTATATTGTAAATAGCTACAACTTCGAAGAATAAAATTTTGACTATGTTCACAGAGATAGATAATGCCAACAACTATAGTGTTCGCTTGATAATCCTTTGTTTATTTGGTATCATTAACTGTGTGAACAAAAAACAATGCAGATTTTTAAGGACAATCAAAATCTGTAAAAGGAGTTATTATGATAAGGTATAAAGAAAACTGTGAAATTGTAAAAAATGTAAATATGAGAGGCGGAGACGGCACAGTTTTATTGCGTCACCTCTTAAACAAAGATGAATTCAATGAAAAAGGAAGGTTGTTTGCACAAATCACCGTCGCTCCTAACTGCTCAGTTGGGTATCATGAGCACCATGGAGAAACTGAGATTTATACTGTCATAAGCGGGAGTGGCATCTTTAATGACAATGGCAATGACTATACTGTTACTGCCGGAGATGTGTTGATTACCAAAAGTGGTCAAGGACATGGTATCGCTTGCTCCGGGAACGTGCCATTAGAGCTCATTGCTCTTATTATTTACGATTGAGCAATTGTTTTTCTTATTAAACACATATAGACTATATCATAAATTTTTGTGTTTTGCTTTTGAACTTTTGTCAGGCTACTCAAAAGAGATATGGAGTTTTATTTTCCAAAAGAATTGCCCTTAGACTAAGTCTAAGGGCAATTCTTTTGCGGTAATTCTCGCTGGCTGCGGAACTAGGATTTGAACCCAGACAAACAGAGTCAGAGTCTGTCGTGCTACCGTTACACAATTCCGCAAAATGCTTGTTTATTATAACGCGTCCCAACATGGTTGTCAAGGTTTTAGCACATCAACTGTTAAAGCATTTTCTCTCGGCGATTTTATAATGCTTTCTAAAATTTATTCGTCATAATAGCCAATCAATATACGTCCGGCATCAATTAAATAGCTTTCGAGCTGTGAGCGTAATTCAGCTGGTATACGCGGCGATGTTACTTCATAATTTAAAGTTCCTGTGTATCCAGCTTTTCTTATGCCATGCATTACACTAATCCAGTCTATAGTTCCATAAAATGGAGGCAAATGATCGTCTCCAGCTGCAAAATTATCATTTATATGGAGCATTTTTAGTTTACTTCCTAATGAAGCTATATTATCCTCTGTATCTTCCCCAACAGTATGAGCATGTCCTGTGTCGAGACAAATTCCTCGATTGCCAAGGACATCACAAAGCCTAATAAGTTCATCAAAATCACTCAAATAACGCTTCACTCTTTGTCCCGGTAATGGGTTTCGCATATTTTCGATAACAATCTCACAATTAAGCTTGTCCGCATAATCATAATATGGAGAAAGCATTTCAACAGCTTTTCTTTGTTCGGTTTCTTCATCATATTCGTCAAGTGGTATCGGAATGGTATACGCATGCATAACCGCATATTTAAGACCTGCAAAAGCTGCTGCATCTATAGCTTTATAAAACCGATTGTCGAACTCTTTCTTGTTTTCCGATGTAAAATCTTTTGGAAAATTGTAAGGCAAATGGCCGTAAAGAAATTCAACGCCATGCTTAATTGCATATTCTAAAGAACAATATATATCTTCTTTCCAGTTTTCTTCAAATTTAAAATGCTGCAAATTCATATCGAGTGCTTCAAAACCAGCTTTTACAAGGTGTTTTGTGCTCTCAAGCATTGGAAATGTTCTTCGGTTCGCCCGAAATAACGAAAGAGTCGATGAAACCTTCATTTGTGTGACCTCCATTTACATCGATGCATGTCTTTGATAGAGATATGATTTTTCAGTTATAAAACATGTTTTTAGATAAATCCATTATACCATGGTCATATAGATCAATCAACTTATGCCTTATATCTCTGATCGTGCTTGACAATAACGCATCCTGTTATATAATAACTCTGTATCAACCTGTTTGATGAATAATATATTAGAGGTGAAATGTATGCTAATCGCCAAAAATGGACTTGCTTTTCACAAGATTGTATATCCTGCGAATGGTTCCCCGCCACAGAGGCACGCGGCGCGTGAGTTGTCACACTATTTATCACGCATGACCGGAGCAGATTTCTATGTTATATCTGACATCGTCCCAAAGTCCGGATGCGAGATTTACATAGGTGAAGCTCGGAAGTTGAATATCTCGGCCTTGCCCCCAAACAGCCCTGAGGACAGCTACCGCTATCATGTAGAAGAAGGTAATCTATTTTTAACCGGTGAAGGACCAAGAGGTGTACTCTATTCAGTATATGCATTTCTGGAAGATATTTGCGGTTGTCGTTTTTTCGCTCGTGATTGCTCTATAATTCCAAAGTATTCCGAATTGCTTTTAAATCCAAACCTAGATGTGTATAGCGCCCCCGCCTTTCGATATCGAGAGATATTTTATAACGATATATTTGATGGAGACTTTGCTGCTCGAAGACGTTTAAATGGCGACCATCAAAAACTATTCGCTGAACATGGTGGCAAACTCAGCTATGTACCGGGATATTTTGTTCATTCATTTACTCATAGCTTAGTACCACCTAGCAAATACTATGAATCACATCCAGAATATTTTGCCTTGAAAGATGGAGTTCGGCAAAGCTCTAATTCTCCGCAACTCTGTTTGACAAACCCGGATGTGTTAAAGATTGCAACAGAGCAGGCATTGGAGGATTTGCGTGCGCATCCAAACTCATCGATAATTTCAATATCCCAAGATGACGGTGGAGCAGGCTGTGCCTGCCATAATTGTGCCAAAATTGTTGAGTTAGAAGGAAGTGAATCAGGTCCAATTATCAGGTTTGTAAATAGCGTTGCGGAAGAAATAGAAAAAGAATTCCCGCATGTTTGGGTCGATACACTTGCATATGACTATTCGAGAAAACCGCCTCGTTTTGTCAAACCCAGAAAAAATGTCATAGTAAGACTTTGCTCTTTTGAGTGTTGTTTTTCTCACCCATTAAGAGAATGTCCAGAAATAGCAGATTCTAAAAAGGCTGGAACGCCAAAGTATTTAGAAAATTTCGCTCAGGATTTAAAAGACTGGGCCAAAATTAGTGACCAGTTATTTATTTGGGATTATGTGACAGACTTCGAACTCTATCACAACATACATCCAAATTTCCAAGTGTTGCAGGATAATATGCAATTCTTCCGTGATAACAACGTTTGTGGTGTTTTTTCTCAAGGCAATGGCCAGTCGCCTTCAGGAGAAATGGCTGAACTGCGTGCATATTTGTTAGCAAAGTTATCTTGGGATCCTGATTATGATGTTGAGCAAGGCACTGCTGAGTTTTTAGATGCATGGTATGGTCCTGCCGCCCCGTTTATAAATGAATATCTTGAGGTATCAAAAGATGCTTTATTGAAAACCGGATATCATCTCAGCCTCTCTGACTCCCCTAAGATGCCATTTATAACAGCTCAATTTCTTGAAAAAATTGATACCTTATTTGATGAAGCCGAACGTGTTGTGTCGGACAATATTCTATATTCCACGCGAATCAAAAAAGAAAGAATTGCAATTCGCTTGACTAAGTTTTTCCACAGTCCACCAGATGATGACAGGTCGTCCCAAGTTGAGCAATTTATAGCAGATGCAAGAGCTCTCGGAATTAAGAGATTCAGTGAAAAGTGGGGCTATAGCAATATTAAGCAATTTGGCAACAGAGGTGTATGGCCTCCCCATCCCGATGATATGGGAGTAATCGCTGATTGACCTTTCTGTTCATTTCCCCTCCCTTTCACTTAATTGTTTTTATTTACAATAGATAAAATATGCCATGAATTGAACAAATGTACAATTCATGGCATATTATTTTTAAGAACTTGGTTGGTAAATACAAATGGCAATAAACTCCTGTTAGTCCTAGAAGCAATATCTAAAATTGATTAAACCGCATCGATGAATTACCAATGCGGTTTAATCCGGCTATGTTATGGGGCATCATTCGATAGGTTCAAAAAATTCCTTTCCAACGCCGCAATCAGGGCAAACCCAGTCTTCAGGTAAATCTGCAAATGATGTTCCTGATGCAATTCCTACAGTAGGATCTCCAATCTCCGGATCATACACATAGCCACATGCTGTGCATACATATTTTTCCATGACCAGCCTCCTTCTTTAATATTTACAAACGGAAGTAAATACTTCCGATGTATATATATTATATAACAAATAACATCAAATGTCATTTGTTTTTAATAGATATTCACTCTGTAATCTTTGTTACTTCCAGATTGGTGCACACGGTACTTGGGGCATATTCGCTGTAATAAGAAAGCCATTCGTGTACTCCGCTTTCATCCAATATCACGGGCATTCGACTGTGGATTGAAGCAATCACGCTACATGCAGGGCTTGTCAAAATTACAAACCTCGGCAAAACCGGATTATCTTCATATCTATATATACCGGCCATATACATCACAGCATTTTCACTTTCAAAAATCTTGTATTTGATAATTTTATGTTTTGTCTTATGCCATTCATAGAAGCCTGATGCAGGTATTACACATCTGCGGGAGTTCATTCCATTTGAAAAAATCGGCTTTTTATTTGAAGTTTCACTTCGTGCGTTGTAAATGATTTTATTCTTATCGAAACTTGCAAAGCCCCATTTCATGGCAAAGGGCTTAATCACATTGTTTTTAGTTAAAGCTATAACAGGTACAATATCGCTTATAAATATTTCGCCAGTTTTGATATTATGACTGTGATCTACTTTTGCTAACTGCTCTTTCGCCTTTTCTACAATTTCTAGAAGTTCTATTGGACTATCTTCGATGTCAATAAAGTACCTCCCGCACATAATCTCTCCTTTACTGTTACTATTTTGAAAAATAGACTTTTTTTACCTGTTCGGGTTCCAAAATGGCTCCATTTTTAACCAACATTCTTCTAACTTGATTAAAATCAATTTGTCTGAGTGATTTTGACTGTTTTATTGCGAGGGCTGCTGCCACACCTGCTGCTTGCCCTGTCATTGCACATGTTGTTGTGACGCGTGCGGAAGACATAGCCAGTTGGTCAGCAGATATGCAACGCCCTGCCATAAGAAGGTTATTTACTCCCTTAGCAACAAGACATCTAAGGGGTATACCATACGGTGGCACAGACAATTCATCAACAGGCAATATGTATGTTCTCTTGTCGTCATCAGTTTTATGCCCATCCAGATAAAAAGTGCCCACCGCAATAGAATCATCATAATCATTACCTTTACGTAAATCATTGACAGTGAGTACATAGTCTCCCAATATACGACAACTTTCTCTTATACCAATTATAGGAGAGCAATGGTCGAGCATCCAACTCCTACCCTCAACACGCCTGTGGTAATCCAACACAGATACCATTCTTCTTCTTGCGGTAATTTCTGCTTCTGTTAACGACTGCGTATCTGACGCATCAAACATTGGAATTTTTATTTTGATTGCATTACTTCCGGGGCCGTTTGGCCATACACTTGTCATCGGCAGTTCTTCTTCAACATTGATCTTATGAAACCAATCACTAGGATAGGTGTTATCTAAATCATCCGGATCTACATGCCTGACAAAATACATGAGAGACATCGGCAGAGTGTATTGTGTTGCCCCTCCCTTCATAATCGTACAACCTGCTGCTCGTGCAACATCAGCATCACCGGTACAGTCAATGAACTGTTTGGCTTTTATTGCAAACAATCCTGATTTTCCGTTAAGCACACAATACTCTATTTTTTTATCTTTAGAAATCACATCTGAAAATCGAGTATGTAAATACAATGTTATATTGTATTTACATAAGAGTTCAGTTAATATAAATGCAAGTTTTTCATGGTCGAAAATTCTTGAACTTACATACGGGTCCAAAGGAGCAATCGCACTAAAGGCTTCAAGAGCACTTACTATCTCATCAAACACCTCTCCTTGTCCTACCGTGTTCCCGCAAAATGAAGCAACGCCCCCAATAGTACAATTGCCTCCGGTAACCGCAAATCGTTCCACCAAGCATGTTTTAACGCCCTGCTTTGCTGCTGCAATCGCGGCGGAAACTCCTGCTATACCACCACCCAGAACCGCCAAATCATAGTTTTCAATGCAATTGAGTCGTTGGACATATTGTATAGATTCCATTTTCCACCTACTTATCTTGCAGTAAAATACTTCGTGTTTACCTTAACTTTGAGACTACTTGTGTCAAATAGCTTTTGCTATCTACAATACGCCCCGCTTCTATATCTCTTTCAGATATTTTCGATATCAATATTTCAGCTACACCATGTCTTTCTCGATCATGTACAATCCATATATAGCCATCTCCTTGTGTTGAATCAGGATATGACACAGAATCACGTCCATCAATCAACAACATCTCCTGAAAAGATCGCCCATCGTCTTTAGATAGCATTGCTTTCAGATTATTTCGTCCCACAAAGTCATGATGATTGACAAGCAACACATTCCCCGACTCTAACCGCCGTATGTGAAATCTCGTACCTGGTCCGCCCAACAGACTGTCTTCACCGGCACTCCAATTTGCACCTCCATCAGATGACCTACTAAGCCCAATGCCGTAATTTGTCCTCACATACATAGAGAGTGTGCCATCTTTATGTTCAAGCAGCATGTGTTCATCAAACTCACGTTCAGGAACATCCGCAAATCCCAATTTATGGAAAGATTGTCCTTGATCATAACTGACTATGACAAAAGAGCCTTTATCTGTTTCAGAAGTAGAACCAAGCCTTTCTCTCCCCGCTGCTATACCATGGTTCCAAACAGCTATCGGAAAAAACCAAACACCATCAGATCTGACTATGGGTTTATTCATCATAACTCCCGGGGCGATTTTAATCGGTTTGCTCCACACGAGATCTTTAGCATCGGGATTATTGCAAATAACACAGTAAGTAAAGTTTTCCGGCTGTACACACCAAAAAAACCACAACCTCCCTATAGGGTCAATCCAAATACATGGATCATAACAACGAGCATCGCCGCCAGCATAAGCTACTGCAGTTGGATCAGTCCAGTTATTTGTTTCTTCATATCCGGAAATCAATATACAAAAATTCCCAAGCTGCTCTTCCTCGCCACCACTATAAAATGTAACAAATATTTTGCCTTGACTAGTTCGTTCAATACTCGGAATGCCTTGCCATTTCCGATTTCTTGCCCCAAATTCACTGATTAAATTTTTGTTATAAATAAACATATCCATTTCCTCATGTTCTTTTAGATATAAGGCTGAAATCATTCATAAGTTTCAAACTATTATTTCAGAAAAGACTGCATTATGGATTGCAGTCTTTTAAGATACAAACTGGTACGCCCGACTGGAGTCGAACCAGCGGCCTTCAGAGTCGGAGTCTGACGCTCTATCCATCTGAGCTACGGGCGCTTATCAGCTTGTATATTATAGCTTGTGTTTCTCTCTTTGTAAAGTCTTCAATCAAACTTGAAGTGTCGTTTTAAGTCAAATTGTTTTTGGGGGCCAAGCAATTTCTCCACTTTCACCGAAGCTTTTGTTTAAGGTTTTTGCAGCATCTTTAGTGAACAAACACCAATCCACGATTTTTGAAATGGAAGGTGTGTCGCTTTCCCAATTGTCCCATGCAGAAAACATCTCTTTAAACATTTCGGGGTTAACAACATCAGAGCAAGTATTACAAAAATCCTCAAGACACTTTTGACGATTATTAGCATATATTCCATTTGCTTCCAAAGTTGAACGAATGACACCCCAAGCAACAGTAAATACCGCGTAAAACAAAGCATCAGCTTCTTCCTCTTCGCTTGGTGGAGTGCGCCCCAAATGATAGTTTACAAATCTTTCTCTAGTTGGGGCGATATTTTCTATCTCTCCGGATACAAGCTGGGAACAACCGGAGTCAGCAATTCGCTTAGCTCGATTTTTGGGTGTATCAAGTGCAATATCCGCCATCTCTTCAGACAAACTCTCGTAGAGCGGTAGTCGATGTCTTCCGGGTTTCCTCAGCCAAGTTTCTGCCAGCTCATCTGTTTTTTCGTATAATTCTTCTTTAATCAAATCCTTTTTTACAGCATCCTGAAGTGTTAGGAAAAATTGGTCCATGGATAGCAATTCTATTTCTCCATGTCCTCGTAATTTAACCATTTCCGAATTTAGTTGTTTGAATATACCCGGTTGTATTTGTGCAAACAAGAACAAAAATAGCGGCCTAGTGGGGCACTCTTTTGAAAGTTTGACAATATCGCCGATGTTATCTTGGCCAATGGTAGCAATATGAACAGAGTGCAACTTGGGAATATTGCCATTTGGATAGCTTTTCGCATATGGCGAACCACCAAGCCCGCAAATAAGTCCGGGCCCGGGAGCAAGATGCTTCTGTTCTCTTCCAACCGCAAAGTCGTCTTCAACTTCGCGCCACCAATCCTGTAAAAACCAATTAACCATATTGCAACCATTTTGTCCTGATTGATTTAATAATCTTCTGGTTTCCTTTAAATAATGCTCTGCTAAATCATCAGGCCACAGCCAGGAATATGTATAGCCAGCTCCAGAAGAAGGGCCCCAAAAGCAGTCGTTGTCAAGTTTTGTTTTATGGTAGTATTCAAGTATCCCGGGCATCATTGAAACCATGAGAGGAAGTAATCCCCAACCGAACTTAAACTCTCCACGATCGGGATCCAACCAGTCCATATGGTGCAGATTATGCATCGCCCAAGTTGCGTCTCCGTCGCTGTTGTAAAGACATACATATATTTTATCTTTTTCTGCTTTACATTCATCTGCAGAAGGTAGCGGCTGTGAATATGCCTTGCTTTTATCCCCCACTCCCCCATGTATTGTCATATTTTGTGTCCCAGACGAACAAAGGGAAAAGAAACCACACTTTGCAGCTTCAGCGACATATTCTTTTTCTTGATCCCAAATGCAATGCCAATTGAGTTGAACTCCCGGAGCCTCTGCTGTTTTCATAAGTTCCCTGAAGAGAGAAAGCGTTCGCCTGTGCGTGCGACTGCGTGGCAAATCAAGAGCTAACACTTTATTATATACAATATAATCGACAAGGTCGTGCCCCATGGCATACCAAAACGGTCGGTGGATGCAGAAATTTGCATACATACGTTTGTTACATCGCGGCCATAAGTTTTCAATAGCCCACTCGGCTGCTGACCAGTCATTCTCGAATCGACCACGTAGATCATTTGTTTTTTTAATTCTAGCGATTTGCATCATTTTTTCTTGAGATGGAGCGATTGGCAATGCGCTTTCCAATCCACAAAGTGTTATTGCGATATTCTGAGTTTGCAATACTTCAATTTCATCATATAATGTATATCCCTTTACCAGATGCGCATAGCGTACAAGCATCTGCTCTGGCGTTATTTTTTCCTCAATAGGTATTCCATAATCCTTTGAGTAAATATTTAACCAATGATTCTGAGCATCATTGTATCGTGAAGACAACACATAAATATGCGGTTCTACTTTATTAATCAGTCCTTGTAGCGCTTTTACCCAAATCCAATAATCTGTGTTTTCAACACTCTCAGATGGCGTCACAACAATAAGCCTCTTTACCTTTGGTATATCTGGAAATATGGACGTCAGTGAAAGTTCTTTTGCTCTTAGACTGGTGTTCATAGTATACATTCCTTTCATTTTATTTTTTTAAAATACGATGATTTGCTAAGCAATTTTTAAAGCCTCGGCATAAATGCCGAGGCTTTTTGTTTATAAGAGATCATCAATGTTGATAGGTTTTCCACTATCTATAGAAATATTACATGCTAACACAAATGCCAATGTTCTCACTGCATCATCATAGTCAGAAAGTACCATTTTGGGATTTCTTGCAATGACTGCATCTAAGAATCTGCGATCACAACGAACACCCGCATCTCCTTTTTCGTAATATACAGCATCTGGGCCTCCGGAACTTTTTAATCCTCCGTCATTAGCTATAACAAATCCTTCAGATTTCTCAGCTTTTATAACTCCTGCTTCTCCATAAATTTCTAATTTATTCAAAAGTTTATGCTCAGCTCTTGTATCTTTCGCGCCAAAAACCATATTACTTTCAAAAGCATTGCCATCGCTTGCATAGCACCCTGTTGCGATAGTTGCTAAAGCACCATCTTTGAATTTAACAACAGTAGTTGAAAGATCATCAGTATCATAGTTTTCGACATCCTTAATAAATCCTCGTGCACCAAAAGTAAACACAGTTTCCGGTTCACCGTAAACATATCTTATCATGTCATATTGATGAACTGTTTGCTCGACTATTTGACCTCCGGATAACGATTTTTCACGCCACCACGGTACTCCTGGCATGCTACCGATCCGGGTACAAAGAATATATATTATTTCATTTTCTCTCGTAAATTCTCTGTTTTTTTCAACAAAGTCAGCATATCTGCATTGAAATCCAACTGCAGTCACCAGACCTGTTTTTTTGATTTCCTTGTTTATCTGCTTTGCCAATTCCATATCCAAAGTAACAGGTTTTTCCACAAAAAATGGAATCTTTCTATTAATGGTTTCAAACTCTATTTCGCCATGGGCATATGGGGGAACACAGATAAAGACAGCTTCTGGATTGGTAGCATCGTACATATGTTTGTAGTCTGTAAATGCTTGACCGCTTTTAGTCCGTTCTACAAAAGCCTGCGCACGTTCCGGTATTAAGTCACAAAATCCCACAAGTTCTACATCATCAAAGTCAATCAAATGACTCAGATGATACTCACCAATACCACCACAACCTATAATTGCAACTTTCATCCTAATGACCTCCGTTATCTCAAATTCAAATAATATTTATGTTTACAGCTTAACTATAATATCAAGTGCACGAGAAGTAATCTCGTAAAGGTATTCAGGACACTGCCATATGACATCGAGTTCGGCCGTCAAGTATCCATTATAACCAACTAAACGAAGAGACTTCATAACTTCAGCCCAATCAATGCTGCCCTGAAGCAAATTCACAAAACATCCGCCACTATGTTGATGTCCTCCTGCTCGACGAAAATCTTTTACATGAACCATTTTGATTCGTTCCCCTAATATTTCAATCCAATATTGGGTTGTGGAAAACTCAACGCTGTTGCCGATGTCATAATATGCGCCTAAATACTCACATGCCAGTTCATCAATGAATTGATTCATATGAAATGGAGAGGAGAAAAAACCATTCCAGACATTTT
>CAYTOF010000004.1:0-14616 GCA_964439435.1 uncultured Oscillospiraceae bacterium | reverse complement strand
AACTCCAACATCAATGCCTTCTTGTTTTATATCAGGGATTATTTCCGAATATGCTTTAAGGGCATTTTCGTGTGCCGCAAGCAGTGACACTCCTTCTCCCATTCCCCCCACTACACTTAGCACACCTTCTGCGCCCAAAAGCTTTGCGAATTGAATTTGTTTTAAAATGAGGTCTTTTTGTGTTTCTCGTACTTTCGGATCTCCTGATCCGATTTGTCCGCCAAGAGATGTCGATATACCGGATATAGGGAGTTCATGCTTTTCTGAATATCCTTTAATCTCCATTAGCTTGCCAGAACTCATATTTAAAGCAAGAGAGTGTGCGGACGAATCTTCTTTGTCGATGTTTAGCTCAATTCCATCAAAGCCGGCTGCTTTAACTGCCTCAAACATCTCATCAAATCCGACTTTACCTGGTACTGACCATGCGTTTAGACTTTTTTTCATATGTATACCTCCCATATAATTACATATTCTATTTTACACTATGCTCCAAAAAATGCAAGCTTTATTTAGATCATTCGCGTTGACTTAAAGATGAATTTAGAATATAATGATTCATGAGATTTATCTTACTGGTAAATCATTTCAGTTGAATTTAATTTTTGCATTTCGCACTTTTGCCAATTCCGGTCCAATAGATATCAGCAATTAGACTGTTTATTATTGAATTACTCATATAAAGTATGCAGTATCTTACTTTAGTATCTCCGATGTTTTATGTTTTGTATCTTTTAATTTTTGCTCCCTTCAGCAAATCACTTCGAAAGGTTTATTGATATGGATTTGAAAACCAAGCTTTATGACAAGCATGTTGCCAGCGGTGCTAAAATGGTTTCTTTCGCAGGTTATCATATGCCCTTACAATATTCCGGTATATTATCAGAGCATATGGCGGTGAGGAAATCAGCAGGTCTGTTTGATGTGTCACATATGGGGAAATTGGTATTAAGTGGCCTTGATGCTGAAAATAATATACAATATATTTTTACCAATGACTTTAATAATTTCGATTCCGGGCGTGTGCGATACACACTTATGTGCTCAGTTGACGGTGGTGTTTTAGATGACTTGGTTGTTTACAAATTAAATGACAATAAATTTCTTTTAATTGTGAATGCCTCCAACATAGAACACGATCTAAATCACATTAAATCTCTAATGTTTGGTGATGTTCAGATAGAAGATTTGTCTTCATTTACTACTATTTTAGCCTTGCAAGGCCCCCACTCATTTGAAATTCTATCTAAACTCTCCGACAAAGACCTGTACTCATTGAAAAATTTTGCTTTTATAAACGAGGTTTTTATCGGAAACACAAAATGCCTTATTTCAAGAACCGGATATACCGGTGAAGATGGTTTTGAAATATATTGTGATAACACCGATGCTCCAACTCTTTGGGATGCAATAATTGCCATCGGCCAAAATTTCGATCTTTTACCATGTGGTCTTGGTGCTCGCGATACCCTCCGCCTTGAGGCCGGTATGCCACTTTATGGCCATGAGCTCACAGAAACTATTACCCCAATCGAGGCCGGACTTTCGTCTTTTGTTAAATTTAATAAAAAAGACTTTTATGGAAAGAAGGCATTAGTTGAGCGTGGTGAACCGCTTTTCACACGTGTGGGCCTAGTAGTCACGGCTCGTGGAATTCCCAGACCAGGCTGTGAGATATATTTCAACGGCGATGTTGTAGGTTATGTAACTTCGGGCACTCACAGCCCATATTTTGGGCGCTCTATTGCCATGGGTTATGTAAAAAAAGAAATGGCAAAGCTAGATTTTGCGTTTGATATCAACGTGCGTGGTTCTTACATTAGTGCCAAAATCACTGCCCTGCCTTTTTATAAAAAAGGCCAAAACACAGAGCTGTAAGATTAGCATTTCGAATGTTCAACTAAATTATAACATCATTTATTATAGAATCTTAAGGAGAGTTTTTATGAGTATTGATAATTCTTTCTTGTTTGCCAAAACACATGAATGGGTAAAAAAAGAATCTGACGGTACAATTTTAGTCGGAATCTCTGATCACGCTCAGTCTGAAATGGGTGATTTGGTCTACATCTCACTGCCTGAAGCGGGTGAAGTTTTTAAAGCAGGTGAAGTTTTTGCTGAAATTGAATCCGTAAAAGCTGTTTCCAGCATCTATGCACCTGCATCCGGCGTAATTTTGGAGGTTAATTCATCTCTTTTAGACTCTCCCGAAAAGTTAAATGAAGCTCCCTATGAGTCTTGGATGATCCGAATTGGCGAAGTCGCCGAATTAATAGACCTTTTAAATGCTGCTCAGTATGTAGAATTGATAGATCAGGGAGGCATTTGATTCGATGCGCGAGAATAAGTCAAATTATCTACCAATTTCTAATGATGAAATATCTACGATGCTAGATACCATTGGCATCGAAGCCATAACTGAGCTTTTTAGCGATATATCGAATGAAATAAAATTAGAACGTCTTCTTAATTTACCGCCCGCTCTGAGCGAACAGGAATTGATTAAGCTGATTACTGACATTGCTTCAAAAAATAAAGTGTATGATATTATTCTGCGAGGAGCAGGAGCCTATAGTCGGTTCATCCCGGCTGCTGTTAAAGAAATTTCTTCAAGAGAAGAGTTTATAACTGCCTATACACCTTATCAACCTGAAATCAGCCAAGGTATATTGCAATCAATATTTGAATATCAGACTGCTATATGTGAGCTCACCGGTATGTTTGCTTCAAATGCTTCTGTTTATGATGGTGCAAGTGCAGCAGCAGAAGCAGTCGCTATGTGTATAAATAAAAAAAATGACGCTGTGTTGATTGCGGAGAGTTGCAATCCAGCTTATATCCAAACTGTTCGCACTTATTGCTTGGGGAACAACATTGAAGTTCGAATAATACCATGTAAAAATGGCTGTGTGAGTAAAGAGGATCTTAATGATCTACTTACAGATGACGTTGGCTGTGTTATGGTCCAGAATCCCAATTACTTCGGTCTTCTTGAAAACATGGTCGATTTAGCCGCCACAACACATAATTCCAATTCAAAATTCATATATATCTTTAATCCCTTAGCCGCCTCTATATTGAAAACTCCGGGCGAATGCAACGCAGATATCGCTGTCGGCGAGGGCCAACCGCTTGGTCTTGAACTCTCATTTGGTGGCCCTTATCTTGGTATCATAACATGTTCGTCTGCTCTTTTACGTAAGATGCCAGGGAGAATTGTCGGTGAAACAATTGACAGAAATGGAAATAAAGCCTATGTCCTAACCCTTCAGGCAAGAGAACAGCACATTAGAAGAGAAAAGGCACAAAGCAATATCTGCACGAATCAAGCACATTGTGCCATGACAGCCTCTGTATATATGAACACTTTAGGCCCTTTTGAGATGCAAAGAGTTGCAAATATTTGCGTTTCTTTAGCTCATTATTTTGCCCAAAAACTATGTGAGATCCCAGGCTTTCAAATGACTTTTAGAGGTGAGTATTTTAATGAATTTGTAACCACCTGCCCTTGTGACCCCGAAATCATACAACAGCTATTGTCCAAAAATGGGATTCTTGGCGGTCTTCCCCTTAACGGGGTGCTAGCGGGCCATATATTGTGGTGCGTAACCGAGACTTGTTCACGTAAAGACCTCGACCAAGTTATCACAATTTTGAAAAATAGCGGTATATTCTCAAGTTGAATATCTTGGATAAGAAACAGCTTAGCATTTTATTGTTTATGAGATATAGGAGATAAACATTTTTTGTTATTTTGTAATATTTTTATCAATATACAAATCTATATCTTACAAAATCAAACATCAATTCTCTAATTTCATTCTTATATATGGAGTTATTCATGAAAATTATATATAAAAAAAATAAGGAGCGTTCTGGTAAATATTATTTCGATGAACTCAAAGTTTCTGAGTATCAGCTACAAGAGAAATATTTGAGAACAGAAGCCCCACGTCTGGCACATATGTCAGAGCCTGAAATATCGAGGCATTATTCAGCTTTAGCTTCAAGAACACATGGTGTCGGCGATGGATTTTACCCTTTGGGATCTTGTACAATGAAGCACAATCCCTTTGTAAATGAGTTAATAGCTCACTTTGAAGGATTTTCCAAAATTCATCCACTTGCGCCACCCGAAGATATACAGGGTTGTCTACAAGTTCTTTATGAGGCAGGAGAGTTTCTAAGTGAAATTGCAGGAATGGATGAAGCCTCATTGCAGCCGGCTGCAGGTGCTCAGGGCGAATTTGCAGGTCTTTTGATGATCAAAGCCTATCATGTATCCAAAGGCGATTTACGAACTGAAATAATTATACCTGATTCTGCTCATGGAACAAATCCCTCAAGCGCAAACATGGCAGGTTTTACTGTGGTTACTATACGTTCCAGACCGGATGGACGCGTGGATTTGAACGAACTCCAAAAAGCAATTTCTGATCGCACAGCAGGGTTCATGCTCACAAACCCTAATACTCTTGGCCTTTTTGAAAATGATGTAAAGGCCATGACCAATCTTGTCCACCACGCAGGTGGCTTATGCTATTACGATGGTGCTAATGCTAATGCTATTTTGGGGATTAGCAGGCCAGGTGATATGGGATTTGATATAGCTCATTTTAACTTACATAAAACATTTGCCGCTCCGCATGGTGGCGGAGGGCCGGGAAGTGGCCCGGTTTGTTGCAAGCGTTTCCTTTCTGAATATTTACCAAGTCCTAGAATAATTAAAAATGACAAGCTATTTGGTTTTTCTGAACCTCTACCATCAATTGGACGTTTGTCAGCATTTTTTGGCAACTTTCTCGTTGTATTAAAAGCATATGCTTACATTCGTTCACTTGGAGCTCGTGGACTGCGCAACGCTTCATATCATGCTGTTTTAAATGCCAACTACATGCAAAGTTCGTTAAAAGACTTGTTTGAGATTGCATCACCGAGTTTTTGTATGCACGAATTTGTCATCAGCCTAGAAAAACTGAAAAACGAGACCGGGGTCAGTGCACTTGATTTTGCCAAAAGCTTTATCGACCACGGCATGCATCCACCTACAATGTATTTCCCTCTCATTGTTAAAGAGGCTTTGATGATTGAGCCCACAGAAACTGAGTCAATTGAAACATTGGATGCCGCAATCAACACTTTCAGAAATCTTCACAAAAAGGCACATAGCGACCCACATATTCTTAAAAATGCGCCTACTACTGCACCTATTTCACGGCCTGATGAAGTCTACGCCGCTCGAAACCCAAAGTTAAAATATGAATTTTGATTTTGTTCCCAGTGTATAGGTCTATACTATATATGCATATTGTCCGTATTTATTGAACACTATATCATGTCAGAAGCACCTGTTAATTAACAGGTGCTTCTGACATGATATTTTAATATATAAAATCTGCAAGCAGGCATATTATATTATTTTTTATTTGTATTTAGAAACTCTACTAGATAGATGTCATTATACTTTTTCGATAATAACGAATATGCTGTTTGTGCTACTGATTGGCTTTCAAAAATAGCATACACAGCGCTTCCGGTTCCAGTCATTTCTGCACACAGTGCATTGTTTGTCATCATATCAATTTTAATATTTTTGATTATGGGAATCTGTTTTTCGGTATATGGAGTAAACACATTGTAGCAACAGCGAGCCAGAGCTTCCAAATCTCCTCTCCTTATTGCATCTATCGCAGATTCAGTATCAGGATGGTGAGTTAAATTTCGAGGTTTTATCGCCTCAAACAGATCTCTTGTTTTGATACTTTGTTTGGGTTTGCAAATGATTATTGGGTAAGGCGCCATCCCAGTTAAATGGGTCAAAATTTCCCCTTTACCTTGGACTAGTTGACAACCGCCGCGTATGAAAAACGGTACATCAGATCCTACTTTTAAAGCCAAGCTAATCAATTCGTCTTCGGATAAATTGGCTTGCAAGTATTTATCCAATAGTTTAATTACAGTAGCTGCGTTACTACTACCTCCTCCTAGACCCGCTCCTATTGGGATGCGCTTGTTCAGCACAATCTTGACAGATGCTTTAAAGTTGATGTAGGTCAAAAATGCCATTGAAGCTTTATATATGGTGTTCGATGGATTTGTTTTCAAATGTCTTTTATTTGAACTAATCACTATTTGTGTCTCATCAGATGCGGCAATCGAAATACCAATTGCATCAAATAAGCTGATTTCGTGGATTATTGTTTTTATGTTGTGATAACCGTCTGGGCGTTTGGAAATAACATCAAGAGTCAGATTAAGCTTTGCAGGGGCTTGGTAAAATTTCATATAAATCCACCTAATGTAAAACTATACTATCAGTTTTCTTTTTAAACTTATGGCTTTATATCTACACATCTCATGACAGCAATAACATTTGATACAATTCTTATACTCAATGACTGCTATTTTGTTCTTAATTTCTATAGTCGCTTTTGGACATGCTTCAGCACAAGCTCCACACCCTATACAATCTTTTTCAATCACAGGCCAAGGTTCAATAAAATGTATGACCGGCTTGCGCAAATTGCCGGGAAGCAATGAGAGCACCCCTCCACGTTCCATCATCGGCGGAGGAATAAAACGAACACTCACATTCTTAATATCTTCACCGGAAACATCAATTTCTGAAAGATCCTTTGGAATATACCCTCTTTTTAGAGCTTCAACAAGAACAGGTATTTTCTTAATATTCATCGAAATGATATTAGCTGCTATTGCATCCGCAGCATATGGGTTTACAGCTGCAATCAACACATTGGCTTGTTTCGGGTCTCCGGTGCCGGGACCTTTCCCTTCCATACCTACAACACCATCAATAATTGAAAACTCCGGTGCAGTTAAATCACATAAATCACATAACATATTGGCAAAGTCGTCTCTTTTGGGCAGCGCAGCATGGTAACGGGCTTTGATTAAACCCGGCACTGAGCCGTACATGTTTTTTACCGCTGCAGTCATGCGCATGTAAGTATGTGTTTTTAATTTAGAAATGTTGATGATTATGTCAGCTTTTGTGATGAATGACGCAATTCGAAATGATTGACCATTATTACCTTCACTGTTTACTAATGAATCCGTGAAATCCGTATTCAATCTTACTCCCAACTTTCGAGCAACATTGAGCATTCCTGTGACTCGATATATCGGCTTAATTGCAGTTGCATCAAATAAGCCTCCAGGACTATCTCCAATAACGACATCAGCAACTCCTGCTTCAAGCAAAAGCTTGGCAGCAGCAGCGACAATAGTGGGATGCGTAGTTGCGGCTTTTTCGGGGCGGTGTGCAGTCAGCAAATTGGGCTTAATAAGAACATTTTTGCCAGAGACCTTCTCAAGCACTCTAAATGTATTGAAACAAGCTTTTACTGCATTGAGAGTTTCTTGTTCATCATAACTTTTACAGACTTCGATATGTACACGATTGCTGCGATTATCATACATCTACAATTTAACCTCCGATATTGGCAATAAATTTTGAAATGCGTTCTGTGGCAATTGTGATATTTTGAATGGAGTAAGCATATGAGCATCTGATATAACCATCTCCGCAATCACCAAAAGCATTCCCCGGTATAACAGCAACTTTTTGTTCATAAAGCAATTTCGAGCAAAATTCTTCACTCGTAAGGCCGGTCGATTTTATTGACGGGAATGCATAAAAAGCTCCTTCAGGTTCGAAGCAATTTAGCCCCATTTTCATAAATCCATCTGTAATAAAGCGTCGGCGCGTGTCATATTCATCTCGCATAGCCACAATATCGTCATCTCCAGATTCAAGGGCTTCCACAGCAGCATATTGACTCATAACAGGCGCACACATGATTGCGTATTGATGTATTTTTTTCATCGGTTCTATTGCTTCTTCCGGAGCAACGGCATATCCAATTCTCCATCCTGTCATAGCATGGCTTTTCGATAAGCCTGAAACGATGATTGTTCGCTCTCTCATGCCAGGCAGCGAAGCGATTGAAATGTGTCTGCTATCGCCATATGTCAATTCAGCATATATTTCGTCTGATAATACTAGAAGATCATATTTTTCAGCCAAATGTGCTATTGGTTTTAGGTGTTCAATGCGCATAACTGCACCTGTGGGATTGTTTGGGAAAGGCAGTACAAGCATCTTTGTGTTTTTTGTTATCTTCGATTCAAGCAAATCAGGATCAATTCGAAAACTGTCTTTTGAAAGAGTTTCTAGGGCAATCGGGATACCTCCAGCAAGTCTTGTTATCGGATCATAACAAACAAAACTAGGCTCAGGTATAATAACCTCATCACCTTTATTTATAAAAGCACGTATTGCCAAATCAATGGCTTCACTGCCTCCAACTGTTATGAGAACCTCTTTCTCGTCATAATCTAGGCAAAAACGACGTGACAAATAAGAAACAATCGCTTGTTGTAGTAAAGGCAAACCGGCATTCGGAGTGTACATTGTATATCCTTTTTCCAAGGAATAAATACCAGCATCTCTTATATGCCATGGTGTCACAAAGTCTGGCTCGCCAATTCCTAATGATACAACATCATCCATTGTGTATGCCAGGTCAAAAAACTTGCGAATGCCAGAAGGCTTTAGCGTGGAAACAATGTCGTTTTGTTTTAGTTTTAAATTCATCTACTCATTCTCTCTGTTTTTAAATAATTAAAATTATTACCCAATCGGAATACGGCGATCTTCAATCGGGTCTTTTTCAAACACAACACCTTTTTCCTTATATTTCTTCAAGACGAAATGCGTCGAGGTGGATGAAACGGAATCCATCACAGCTAATTTTTGTGAAACAAAAAGTGCAACTTCTTTCAACGTACTTCCACCTAACATGACCATCAAATCAAAGCCACCGGACATTAAAAACACACTATCGACTTCTGGATATTGGTAAATTCTCGACGCTACTCGGTCGAAACCTTCGCCCCTTTGCGGGATTACTTTCACTTCAATAAGTGCGGTTACAAGTTCTCGTTCTGTTTTTTCCCAATCAATGACAGCACTATAACCCAAGATGGTACGTGTGCGTTCAAGCTCTTCAATCGTAGCTTGAACTTCTCTTTCATCACAGCATAACATAGCAGCCAACTGTGAAACTGACAGCATACCGTCCTTTTCAAGCAACATTAAAAGTTTATCTTTGTTCATGTTTATCACCACTACTTTAGTTTTATTTATATCTTAAATGGATGTGGTTTTCTATTTTCAAAATAAGCCATATATTTTACGCCACAATACTTGGCGAATTCGATTGATTCTTCGTGCCCAATCAATAATTGCGATGCCTCATGTGCGTCACTTCCATATGTTAGATATTCTCCTCCGAGCTCTAAATAATCTTTTATGATAAAGGATTCCAGTCTCAACTTATTTGCCTTTCTTCTCAAATCTGATCCATTGATTTCAAGAGCGATGCCTTTAATAGCGAGAGTTTTAAGAATTTCGCGAATTAATTCGCGAAATGGGAGAAATGATCCCTTGAACAAATCGCCGTCAGGAACACACCTCAGTGGATATTCGAGGTGAGCAAGTGAATCAAATCCGCCGAGTTGCGACATTTTATAAATATCTTCAAGATAATGCCAAATAATTGTATCCGGTGAAACTTCTTGATAGTTCGTTTCACACAGGTCAATATCGCCCGAAAGAACATGGCTTGCACCAAGAATAATATCAAAATTGTGCCTCGCTGTGAACTCAAAAAACTCTCTTTTATTCAACTGTGGTTCTCCAAGTTCAATGCCATATAATAGTTTTGGTGTTTTAGTTGTACTTTTAGCTTTTTCAAAATTTTTCCGCATCGCATATTCATCGAGTTTTACAACTGTATAATTTGCTCCCCAAAAATACGGAAAAGGATGTCCCTCCATTGCATCACAATGGTCAGTGATCGCAAGAATATCTATATCCAATGACACCGCTCTATCAATTAATTCAGTAATGTTAGAAGTTCCATCATGTGAATTATTTGTATGGCAGTGCAAATCAAAAAGCATTTGTCCCTCCAAATAATGTATTATATTAAACTAAAGTATAACATAATGAAATATCACTTGCAAGAGCATCACGGAAAGAGACAAGCTTCACATTGTAGATTATGTGAGGCTTGTCTCTAAATCATGCAAGTATATTCGAATATATTTAGTATTTTGAATATACTTCAATAATTATATCCGCAGCACGATCAATTTGCTCAATTGTGTGAGTCGCAGTATAGCTTGTGCGGAGCAAACACTGTCCTTCTTGTACCGCAGGTGGCACTACCGGATTGACATATACACCTCTTTCAAGCAGCTCTTTTGTTACCAGCAATGTCTTCATCATCGTATAAGTCATGATGGGGATGATAGCAGTCTCACTGAAACCCAGTGGTATGTCGGCACTTAAAAGTTTTTGCCTCATGTAGTCTGCAATCTTTTTTATATTATCAACGCGATGTGGTTCAGTTTTTAAAATGTTCAGTGCTTCCAAAGCAGATGCGGCATTAGATGGGGGTAATGAAGCGCTGAATATAAATGGCCGCGATTTATGCTTTATAAAGTTAATTATGTGACTATCTGCAGCTATACAACCGCCAAGAGATGCGAGAGATTTCGAGAATGTCGTCATTATCATATCGACTTCATTTTCAAGTCCAAAGTGACTGGCTGTTCCGCGTCCACCCTTACCAATCATCCCTACGCCATGTGCATCATCAACCAAAACACCTGCATTGTAAGTTTTGGCCAGTTCACATATGTCTGGCAGCTTAGCAATATCTCCGCCCATGGAGAATACCCCATCTGTTATAATAAGCTTTCCTGCTTCATGAGGAATCCGTTCTAAAATCCTTCTTAAACTGTCCATATCAGAATGATTGTATTTTAAGGTTTTCTTTGCGTAACTGAGACGACAGCCATCAACTATGCTTGCGTGGTTTTCTCTGTCAGAAATTATGTAATCTCTCAATCCAACAACCGCAGAAATAGCACCTAAATTCGTTTGATATCCTGTAGAGAAAGTAACTGCACCTTCCTTGTTGAAAAACTCTGCCAGCTCATTTTCAAGCGTAACATGCAAATCAAGCGTTCCGTTAAGAAAGCGAGATCCCGAACAACCTGTCCCGTATTTCTCAAGTGCATCCCGTGCCGCGGCTATTGTTCTCGGATCAGAAGTAAGACCTAGATAATTATTAGAACCAATCATTATAGTTGGGCGACCATCAATAACAACTTCGGTGTCTTGTCCTGATTCAAGGGCATGGAAATATGGGTAAAGGCCGGTCTCCATGTATCTCTGTGGTTCGTCGAATTGTCTACACTTGTCAAATATGCTCACTAGAACCCCTCCATATATCATCTTGTCTATTATTATATCATTTTAGATTGCTTTTTTCCATAGATAATAGTATTATATTTTAAAGGTTAATTAAAAGGGGGAAAATATCATTGAAACTTAAAAATGGAGATATATGTCTTGTAACTGGTGCCTCTTCCGGGATTGGACAAGAGATAGCATCACAACTCTCTCATTTGGGATTCAAAGTATACGGAACTTCGCGTAGAATTGAGGCGGGCGTGATCAAAGATATCAATGGAATATTTTTTGTAGGACTGGACATAACGGATGATAATTCTGTTTCTGCAGCTGTTGATATTATTATCCGAAAGGAAGGCCGAATTGACTTGCTTATCAACAATGCAGGTGCAGGAATCAGCGGACCTGTGGAAAGTTTGCCCATGTCTGATTCAATCGCTCAAATGGATGTGTGCTACTTTGGCACCCTAAGAATGATCCGGGCTGTTCTGCCACATATGCGGCAACATGGTGGAGGTCGTATCATTATCATAGGTTCGGTTGGTGCTTCTGCTGTCTTGCCTTATCAAGTGGGTTATTGTGCTGCCAAAGCCGCTTTACGTGCACTTGGATTAGGATTGAGAGGTGAACTAGCACAATTTAACATTGATGTGGTAACTGTTGAGCCAGGTGATACCCAAACCGGTTTCACAGATGCTCGTAGAATAATCAGTCTTTCAGATTCTGATCCATATTTGACCGATATGAACATAGCACTCCCCAAACAAGAGGCAAGAGAGAGAGAGGGCATGTCTTCCAAAAAAGTTGCCCGAACTGTTGTTCGTGCAGCCTTATCTGAAAAACCAAAAGCCCGAATAACAGTCGGGATTTCATATAAAGCAATTGATTTGGCTCTTAGGTTATTACCTGAAAGATTGACCGAAAAGCTTATATTCATGGCTGTAAAATAATATGACTTGTTCCATGAGGTGAAAAAATGTCAAGAAAAAAGATTTCTAATTATGTTTTAGAACCAGATACACAACTTATGATATCATCTGCTCTGTCTAATCTAATATCCATACCCAGCGTGGGCAAAGATTCATCTGTTAGTTTCCCATATGGCGAAGCTGTGGCTCATGTGTTAGAAGAAGCTTTGAAATTAGGTGAATCCCTTGGTTTTGATGTTCAAAATCACGACTATCGGTGTGGGAGCATCATATTGCGTGGCTCATCACAAAAAGAAATAGGTATTATCACTCATTTGGATGTTGTTCCTTCAGGTGAAGGCTGGGATTTTCCTCCATATGAATTGACCGTGAATGACGGTCTGTACATCGGAAGGGGTGCTATAGACAATAAGGGACCAACAGTTGCTGCATTGGCTGCAATGCACTATTTTTTAAAAACCAATACCATTCTTCCTTTCACTATACGTCTTCTTTTAGGTTGTAACGAAGAACGAGGTATGGACGATATAACTTACTTTTTAAAAAGTCATCCGGCCCCGCACTTCTCATTTACTCCTGATGGTGAATTCCCGGTCTGTATTGGAGAAAAAGGTATTGCAGAGGTAGATTTGCGTCTTTTTGAACTTGGGAACAAAATAATCTCTTTTACCGGTGGCAATGTATCAAATGCTGTTGCAGATCAAGCTGAGATTATTTTATCACCCGATTGCGAATTGCCATTATCCTTTGTTGACATGCCTCCGGGACTGACTTTTGAAATAAATGAGTGCCAACAGAAAATACTAAAAGCTGTTGGTCGTTCGGCACATGCCTCCATGCCCGAAAACTCCATAAATGCAATTGGTCTCATTGCAAACTTTTTGATTGCCAACGAGGTTTTAGAAAGAGGCACAAGTCAACACATGGGCATGCTTCTTTTGTCCGAAGCTATATCAGGTATAAATGGTGGCGGATTGGATGTTGGGGTGTCGGATGATGTGTTTGGTAAGCTCACTTGCATTTGTGGAAAGATATATGAAAAAGATGGATATATATGGTCAAACCACAATATACGTTGGCCAATGACTTATGAAATAGAAGAATTATTTAATAGAATTGCTACGCATACAAAAGAATATGGGGTTGATGCTTTTCTTAAAAGCTCTAATCCAGGCTATTATTTTGACCCAAATAAAAAAGAAGTAGCTGCGCTCTATAAAGCTTATTTTGAAATCACCAAAGATTATACCAAACCCTATACAATGGGCGGAGGAACTTACGCTCGTATGTTCCCAAACACTGTGGTCTTCGGCTCTTCATACCCCGGTCGCATCTCAGTGCTTGGCCCGGGACGAGGAGGCCCTCACGAACGAGATGAATATTGGAGTCAAGCTGATTTAAATAAGACTGTCGAAATTTTTATTACTGCGCTTAACAATTTAGCTTCGATTTAGTTTCAATCCACTTTCACAATAAAAATAAAAACAGCCGTTGTACGCGAAGTAATATGCAACGGCTGTTTTTTTAACTCTGATTAGTGGAGGATTTGCTTACCCTTGACCAGCAAAATTACTTGAGAAGAGGCTGATAGTCCAGCTCCGCTATTGGAAGTAATGTATAATGTGTTTTTTGCAAGTAGAGCATTATTTGATAGTCCGGATGCATGAGGGACATTTATAAGGCCTTCTCCATTATTGCTGATACACTTAGCTTCTCCGCTTCGCAATATAATCTCACAACCTATATCACCAATAAATTGCTCTCCTGTTTCTAAAGTTACAGTTCTATAAAATTGTGTTTCTGCGGTAGTTATTTGTTCAATCCCGAGTAATTTTTCTCTCACGGCAGCTTTCAGGGCTGAAACAAATGAATCGTTGTTTTCCGTGTATTCAATCATCAAGTTCATTTCATTTGCCTTTTCTGTTATTTGCTGCACGTAAGCATCTATGAGCTCTTGAATATCTGCAGTTTCGTTATTTGCTATATCGTTTATTGCCGTATTGATTATTCCATAAATCTCCGGTTTGAAAACACCATCTATATAGCCTTTTGTTATAAGGGGGTCTTCTGCTGTTCCCTCGCGAGCTGCCAACGCAATAGATAATCCTCCCGATAGTATTAACACTACAATAAGGCAGCCCGGAATAATCCATTTTCTACTTATTTTCAACATTGTCAATTCAGCTCCAAAGTTTCGTTTGTTTTATTGCTGTCGGATTAAGTTTTTAAAGTTATTGCGTTGGGTTGAATATGAAAACAACGAAACGCAAGATTGAAGTTATCTATATAATTATATGTTCTTTACAACTATAAATCAAGTATTTTAGTAAACTTGTTCACTCCTCTCTGTCAAGTCCAAATTTGTGTGTAAATTCATCTATTAGAACATCAGCGGTGTTC
>CAYTOF010000003.1:53147-62569 GCA_964439435.1 uncultured Oscillospiraceae bacterium | reverse complement strand
GATGGACATGTCCGAGTTTGATGAGGCATTAATTTCATACAGGCAGCTTGATATATCACGCGAACGTTGGATATGATATTTGTTGAAGGTAGGACTAAAAAGTTTGACAGCATTTTGACAGCACTATATGGCCTATTTTCGCCCATTTTCACCCATTTTTACCCAAACGGCATAAAAGTTATAATAACATACGAGGTTGCAGAAACAACAAAAAACACCGAATTATAAGCATTTACGCGTTAGAATTAGGTGTTTTTTGTTGTTTCTCTGGTGATCCATCCGTGATTCGAACACGGGACACCCTGCTTAAAAGGCAGGTGCTCTGCCTGCTGAGCTAATGGATCAAATGGCTGGGATGGCAGGACTCGAACCTGCGCATGCGGGAGTCAAAGTCCCGTGCCTTACCGGCTTGGCTACATCCCATCATGGCTGCA
Organism: uncultured Oscillospiraceae bacterium; assembly: GCA_964439435.1. Classification (GTDB taxonomy): domain Bacteria; phylum Bacillota; class Clostridia; order Oscillospirales; family QAMX01; genus CAYTOF01. The sequence goes on along the minus strand of CAYTOF010000003.1, from coordinate 62,135 downwards.
TCCCGGGTGAAGCTGGGATGTTTACGAGGCAAGCGTTTGCCGTTTTGTTGGGGTGGGTGACCGGACTTGAACCGGCGACCCCCAGGGCCACAACCTGGTACTCTAACCAACTGAGCTACACCCACCGCATTTTAATTGGCGCGCCTGAGAAGACTCGAACTCCTGACCCACTGCTTAGAAGGCAGTTGCTCTATCCACCTGAGCTACAGGCGCATGAAAGGCGGCGGCGCACTAGGCGCTTAACCGCAGTGGAGCGGGCGATGGGAATCGAACCCACGCTGCCAGCTTGGAAGGCTGGAATTCTGCCATTGAACTACGCCCGCGCGACATAGCTTGAATATTCTACCATGCCCGATTGCATCTTGTCAAGTGTTTTGTAGCATCAAAATCGCCACATTTTTGAAGTTGGGGCAGATACGAGTGTTTTTATACACAGCCGCCGCGGAAAGAATTGGCATTTATTCCATTTAAAAGTGGAAATTTGAAACCGGTGATGGACAAAAACAATTAATTTTATCTATTTTTAATTTGTTTGTGAAAAACTCTTGCACTGAAAGCCGTTTTAGTATATCCTATATATGTGCAATTGTTGTTGTCTTTTAATCGTCCAAAGAATTTTTGGCAACCCTCAGTCGACAACCACATGTACTACAATATGACGGCGGCAGCAGTGGATGCCGGCCGAGACTGGAGTTGGATATGCTCGGAGGAGATACAAGAAAATTTGTTATACCGGCCGATAATGAAAAAGAGTTGAAACGCTTACTCACCGAGATATATGAGGCTCTCAGAGAAAAGGGTTTTGACCCCATAGGCCAAATAGTCGGATATATATTGACAGAGGATCCGGCTTATATCACAAATCATAAAAATGCCAGAAGCAAGGTGCGGCATATAGACAGATATGAGTTGTTACAAGCGCTGGTGAAGACCTATTTAAATGACTGAGGTTCTTCTCACGGGCCTTGTGTGCTTTTTTTGAGTCGGCGCAGCGAGTGCAATATCAATATATATACTAAATCTCGGCAAGGGATATTTCCTTGCCTGATTTTATTTGGCCAAAACAAGGAGTTTGAGATGAAGTACAACCAACTTGGAAATACAGGGATATCTGTTTCAAAGCTCTGTTTCGGAGCGCTGACGATTGGGCCGCTGCAGGCAAATCTCAATCCGGAAGAGGGCGGAGAGATCATAGCCCATGCGTTTTCAAAGGGAGTCAACTTTATAGACACGGCGCAACTATATGGCAGCTATCCGCATATACACCATGCCCTGAAAAAAACCGGAAACAAAGACATTGTCATTGCCTCGAAAACATATGCCTATCTTGGTGCAGACGCCGTCGCCGCAGTGGAACAGGCACGCACCGAGCTAGACCGCGATATCATAGACATCTTTTTGTTGCACGAACAGGAGGGCGCGGCAACGCTTAGAGGACATGCGGAAGCACTGGAAAAGCTTTATGACTATAAGGCAAAGAACATAATCAAAGCTGTCGGCATCTCGACACATCATGTGGCGGGAGTGTGGGCAGCCATAGATGCAAAGCTCGATGTTGTGCACCCTCTTTTAAACCTTGCCTCACTGGGCATAGTGGACGGAAGCGCAGCGGATATGGCAAAAGCCTCAGCGGCGGCTCGGACTGCGGGGATTGGAGTCTACATTATGAAGCCCTTTGGAGGAGGAAACCTCGCCGCTCGGGGGGAGGAATGCCTTGATTATGTGCTGTCAATGGAATTTGCCGACAGCATTGCGATTGGAATGCAGTGTAAAGACGAAGTGGATGCCAATATAGAGTATTTTGAAACAGGGCATTATACAGAGGCGCAAAAGCTAGCTCTGTCGGACAAAAAGCGTCGGCTGCTTGTGGAGGATTGGTGTGACGGCTGCGGTGAATGCGAAAGAGCTTGCGCCTCAAGTGCCATAAAAGTGGACATGATAAAAGGACAGGCTGTATGCACACGCGAGAGGTGTGTTTTGTGTGGCTATTGCGGGGCTGCCTGTCCGCAGACCTGCATAAAAATAATTTGACGAAAATATTCAAGCGTGTTATAATTGCTCTATGTATAAGTTAGAAATCGAATGAAATGATCAGATGGGGGAACATCAAGTGGCAGCACAAGAAGAGAACGAATACAAAGGTTTAACATATAAAGGAAAGCCTCTTATCAGAAAGGGAAACTTGATGTATTATGGTGACCCTACGGATAAATATATTGTCATGCTTCAGATTCACGATACAAAAGAAGAAAACGATATTGAGATGGCCTCAAAAGTGTCAGTGACACTCCAATTGACAGACGAAACTCTGCGTGCAAGAGACAAGGTCGTAAGGAAAACCGACAAGACAGGGCTCTATGAGGCCCTTGATGTCGGAGCCGTATGGCTTGAACGCGCTCTTGCTGAAAGGCTTTAATCTTTGCGGCAAGATTTTCTTTTACAATTTTGACATTATCCAAATCAGGTAAATGATGACAGAAAGCAGAGCTTTCTTCGAAGGGAGGCAAAGGTGAAACTCCGAAAAAGACTGATATCATTGTTATTAATTGTGGCCATGCTCATACTGCCCGCCTTTGCAGACACGGCCAAACACGGTGAAATAACAGGAAACAATGTAAATATGCGCTCGGGCCCAAGCCTCAACCACGCTGTCATAGGTGTATATTCAGCCGGAACGGCAGTCACGGTTATAGGTGAAAGCGGAGATTGGTACAACATACAGCTTGGCGGACGCACGGGATATATGGTCAAAGCATATATCAAAATAAAAGCTTCCGAAAACGGAGAAGCCATAGTCGCTCTGACCACAGAACATGCGGATAAAGTAGGTACCGTCAAAGGCTCTGTCGTCAATATAAGAGCCGGTGCCGGGACAAACTATCCCGTTGTAGGTGTGGCGGTGCTTGGTGACAAGCTTGTATACAACGAAACACTCGAGAAATGGTATAAAGTCAAGCTTGGAGATAAAGTCGGATATATATATGCCGAATACTTTGAGCCGGACAATACAGTGCCTGAGACAGCAAATGATGTAAAGGGCAAAGTGACAGGTTCTGTGGTGAACTTACGCTCCGGTGCGGGCACCACATACGGTGTACTGGGTAAAGTCCTCAAAGACGATTTGCTGACAGTCAAGGCCAAGTCAGGAGATTGGTATCTTGTTGACTTCAACGGCAAAGACGCCTATATCATATCTGACTATCTAAAGATAGACGAAGGCCCTGCCCTTCCTCAAGCAGACACCTCTGTCAGCGGAACCGGCGTTGTCACAGGATCCATTGTAAACCTGCGCATGGGCGCCGGCACGTCGTTTTCCATTGTCGGACAGGTGAAAAAAGATGACAGCTTAAAGATATCCGGTGAGAACAACGGTTGGTATCTTGTTGCTCACAACGGCGGTATCGCATACATCAGCGCAAGTTTTATAAAATTCCAAGCTGAGATTCCCACAGAGCAGAGTTCTTGGCCAAAACAAGGTTCGGTCACCGCAAGCCTGGTGAACATCAGAGCAGGTGCCGGCACAGACCATCCGAAACTGGCCCAAGCCAATATGGGTGACATTGTGACCATATTGGACGAAAAGGATGACTGGTATAAGATCGAAACAAAAAGCGGGCAAACCGGATATATTATTTCTGTATATGTGAAAATCGCGGAACCGCTAAAACCGACAGAACCAATTCAACCCCCGCCCGCCATTCCGCAATACACCGTCACAGATATGAGTTCAGAGGGCACTGTGGCAGGAAACACAGTCAATATGCGAGAACACCCAACGACAACATCCGGCGTTGTGGCGCTGCTTCAAAAGGGAACTGTTGTCAAAATTACAGGTCATGTGAACAACGAATGGTATCGTGTTGAGTACAACAACTCCAAGGGTTTCATGAGCACAGACTTTGTTTTGGAAGGTGTTGCCGAGAGCACACCTCCCCCGGAAGCTGGGCAAAGCGAGGGCGAAAAGATTGTGGAATATGCGATGCAGTTCATCGGCGTGCCCTATGTGTATGGTGGCAAATCCCCGATAACCGGGTTTGACTGCTCCGGTCTCACGCAATATGTATATGAAGCTTTTGGATACAATATCCCGAGAGTGACGCAGCATCAAGCCGGAGTCAAGGTCACCAAAGCCGAGCTAAAACCCGCAGACCTTGTGTTTTTCAACACTCAAGGCACCGGTATAAGCCATGTCGGCATGTATGTAGGGGATGGTCAATTCATCCATGCGCCCACACCGGGCAAAACCGTGTGCCTCACAAGACTTGATTCCAGTTTTTATGTAAACAAATTTGTCACTGCTGTGAGAATTATAAGTGAGTAAACTTTAAGATAAAAAGAGAGGACGGAAAACTCCGTCCTCTCTTTATTTTTGCTAGTGCAAAAAGCATCCTAGAATTACAAACTCACTCCTTGGCATCCGGTGGGAGATAGGGGTTGCGCGTGCCTTTGCTGCCAAGTGGCCTGAGCTTTCCGTAAAAATGCCCCAGTAGAAAGGCAAGGCAAATGACAGCAAAAGAAACAAGGGATATTGTCAAAAGCTCGAGGCGAGGGTTCGCAGAATTGCCGGGGTAATAATCGAGATAGAAAAAGATGGGGAAAAGGGGATTTAAGATGGCCATGGCCACGAGTTGCAAGAACATTATCAAACCCACATAGAGTGTGTCCACAAAAGCACCGTATGAGGGCACCGAGGTGTCTCCTAAAATATAGTTCAATACAGTCAACAAAAGCGTGCTTCCCCAGATGATGCTTGCGGGGATATAAAAGCCCTTTGCTAGTCTTCGTCCACCGGAAAAAGCCATGCCGGTCCAGAAAATGATATGCACAATACCTATAAAAAGGCCGAGCAAGCTCTTTTTGGGCATCGCACTGAGAATGCCAAATACCGAGGTGAAGACAACAACAAACAATGCGAGATCACGGTTGCTAAGTGGGGGGCGATATAGATTTCTGCCCTCTTTTTTACTGAAAATCGATTTGACAAATTCGAATAGATTCATAAGACCTCCGTTGGAGAGCGATCAGCATGGGAAATGACTTAATATACGGTAGTTTTGCCGAGAATTAAAAAAACACTGTAGAATATCGGCTGATGTAAAAGATAGATCCATATTGTATTGCGGCCGATAAATGCCAAGGGGCGACATTTGAATTTGTAAAACCAAGCGGGGAATTTGTTTTTCATGATGTAGCCGCCTAGCCATGTCCCAAATAAAAACACAAATATATATGGAAACAATGGAAAATAGTCGGCTGATTGAAACCCTTGTCCGCGAAAACCCAGTATCCACAGCCATTTGACATCATAGCGCTTTGAAAGTATCGGCCAAGTGAGTGCCGCAAGGAGAGGATAGATAATCCCGGGCAAAAAGCGGGGAAGAAGCTCTCTGAGATACTTGCCCACAAGGGCATATATCACAATGGCAGTGCCGAGAAAGTGGAGAATGCCAAAGCGCACTATGCTGTTTTTATCAAAAAAGAAGGTCACAGCCGTTATGCCAAAGGCCGCCAGCAACAGCAATAGGCCGCGTCTCAGATTGTGTTTTGAAAAACGGGAAGAAATCCCGGAAATGACAATAAAAATGCTGGCAAAGAACACCTGCAAAAAACTGACAAGCGGATGGAACATCAAGTCCGCAGAGAGCATGCCAAAGGCATATAAATCCGCGTGAAAATGGTATACAAGCATAAGCAAAATACAAGCGCCTCGCACCACGTCGATAATTTCTATGCGGTTTTTTCTTTTGTTTTTCGCAGGTTGTATTTGCTCTGTTTTTATGTCCATGATTTCACCAATATAAAGCGTCTTATTTTTAGATGATTTTCTATTTTAAATATTGAATCGAAACAGCACAATGTCGCCGTCTCGCATGATGTATTCCCGTCCCTCACTGCGCATCAAGCCTTTTTCCTTTGCAGCGACCATAGAGCCTCCCGCAGCTATAAAAACATCAAAGTCAATCACCTCGGCTCGTATGAATCCGCGCTCAAAATCTGAATGGATTACACCGGCTGCGGCGGGGGCCTTTGTTCCGTTTTTCACTGTCCAAGCTCTGACTTCGGGTTTGCCTGCTGTTAAAAAAGAAATCAAGTCCAGCAGCGAATAAGAGGCTTTTACAAGCCTGTCCAAACCGGAAAGGTCGAGATTAAGCTCTCTTAAAAACTCCTGTTTTTCCTCTTTGGACATGCCGGAGATATCCTGTTCGAGTTTTGCGCAAACGGGGATGACACTTGCACCGCGCTCCTTAGCATAAGCTTTGATGACCTTGTAGCGTGGGTTGTCGCGGTAATTGCCTGAGAAATCTTCCTCCCCCATATTTGCCGCATAGATAATTTTCTTATTTGAGAGCAGAGGCATATCGGATAGAATTTCCGCTTCCAAATCATTTGAGGCAAAGGTTGCAGCGGCTTTTCCGTCATTTAAATGCTGTTCCAGTCGCTCTAATATCAAAATATGCTCGTTGTATTTTCTGTCCGCTTTTGCAAGCTTGGTTACTTTTTCAAGGCGGCGCAAGACAATTTCTATGTCCGAGAGCATCAATTCATATTCGATGGTCTCTATGTCACGGACCGGATTAACATCACCTTCTACATGTATGATTTCAGGGTTGTCAAAACAGCGAACCACATGCACTATACCGTCCACTTCGCGTATATGGGAAAGAAAACGATTGCCAAGACCTTCGCCTTTCGATGCCCCTTTGACAAGGCCGGCTATATCTAAAAACTCGACGATTGCGGGAACCGTCTTTTCGGGTTTGTATATGAGTGTGAGCTCATCTAAACGGGGGTCAGGGACGGGGACAACACCGATATTTGGGTCAATTGTGCAAAAAGGATAATTTGCCGCGGCTGCCTTACCGGAAGTCATGGCGTTAAAAAGGGTGCTTTTGCCCACATTGGGCAATCCGACTATTCCAAGCTTCATGTTTGTATACAGGACCTTTCAGGTTTAAAAATCAGTAAATCTTATTATACATCTATTGGCACATAATTTCAACATGGCTCTATGTGAGAGTAATCATACATTTGCTGCATAATAATACAAAACAAGGTTGCATACAGGGAATCGATATGGTAAAATAAGAAAAATAAATTGGATGGCAAAACAGATGAAAAACAACAAAAAACCTACCACGGGCTATCCTTTGCTTTCAACGATGAAGTTTCCCGAAGAGATAAAATACTTGGATAATGAGACGCTGTCACTGCTTTGTACGGAAGTGCGGTCTTTTTTAATCAGGGAGCTCTCCCTTACCGGAGGGCATGTGGCCTCAAACCTCGGTGCGGTGGAGCTTATAACAGCAATTCACAAAAGCTTTGACACCTCCCATGATCGCTTGGTATTTGATGTGGGGCATCAGTGTTATACACATAAGATATACACAGGTCGAATGGACGACTTTCACACTCTGAGAAAGGGTGGGGGTTTGTCGGGTTTCCCCAAACCGGAGGAGAGTGTCCACGATGCTTTTATCGCAGGGCACGGCTCAACAGCCATTTCTGTTGCTCTTGGCCTTGCCCGGGCAGATAAAATGCAAAAAAACGACAAAAAGCGCCATTTCATAGCTCTGGTCGGTGACGGAGCGATGACAGGCGGCATGGCATATGAGGGCTTAAACGATGCCGGTGGCGGAGACCTGCCTCTGATAGTCATATTAAATGACAACGGCATGTCCATAGACAAGAGCGTGGGTGCCATCTCCCGGATGCTGACACGCTTCCGAGTTGAGAAAAAGTACCGCAGTGCAAAGGAAACATACCACAAGATTATGGACAAAGTTCCCTGCGGAAACACTGTGGACCGGTTCTTTACGAACATAAAGGACAGCGTGAAACACGCGTTCATCAAAAACACTTTTTTTGAAAGCCTTGGATTTGAATACATAGGCCCTGTTGACGGCCACAACATAGTGGAGCTCACAAATATTTTTGAACAGGCAAAAACATACAATCGACCGGTTTTGATTCATGCGGTCACCCAAAAAGGCAAGGGGTATTGTTTTTCTGAGGGTAGTCCCGAGAACTATCACGGTGTTGACGGATTCGACATAGTCACTGGGAGCAAAAAAAGCAACGGAGCTGCCTGCTTTTCAAAGAAATTTGGCACAACTCTCTGCAGGTTGGCATGCAAGAACAAGGATATAACGGCAATCACAGCGGCCATGCAGGCGGGTTCCGGCCTTTGCGACTTTTCAAAAAGATTTCCGGACAGGTATTATGACGTCGGTATAGCCGAAGAACACGGTGTTACAATGGCTGCGGGCATGGCGGCGGGTGGTATGCGGCCCTTTGTCGCCATATATTCGACTTTTCTCCAGCGCTCATTTGATCAGATAATGCATGATGTCGGCATCATGGGCTTGCCGGTCGTATTTTGTATAGACAGGGCGGGCCTTGTTGGGGAAGACGGAGAGACCCATCAAGGTATATATGATTTGGCCATGCTCTCCGCTGTGCCGGGTATGAGTGTTTATATGCCGTCAAACACAACAGAACTTTCGGGAATGCTTGAGCGTGTATACAAAAAAGAAAGCGGCCCATGTGCAATACGCTATCCCCGCGGCCTTTTAGGTCTTGAAAACTCGGAGGAGTTTTTCGCACAGGACACCTCACAACATGATTTTTATGAGATATCGAAGGGCTCCGATATGACGATTGTGGCTTCAGGTCGCCTCATACACATTGCCGCCAAAGCAGTGAAGCTTTTAAACAAGCGGGGCATAGAGGCAGGGCTTGTCAAGCTGAACAAAGTCAGCCCCGTGCCGACGGAGGGCTTGTCTCAGATTTTGTCTCCCATCACGATTGTCTGTGAAGAGGTTTGTGCTGCGGGCAGCGCAGGGGAAAGACTGTCCTCGGCTCTTTGCGGTAAGAACATAAAGGTATTGCCTCACAATTGCGGGAACAGATATATACCCCAAGGCAGTGCAAGTGAGCAGTTGCATGCTTGCGGACTGGATGTCAAGGGGATAGTGTGCAGAGCAAAGG
>CAYTOF010000003.1:0-53100 GCA_964439435.1 uncultured Oscillospiraceae bacterium | reverse complement strand
ATTTGCAGACTGGACTTACTGCTGGTGGAACGGGGCTTTTTCCGGAGCAGGGAAAAATCAAAGCATGCGATAGGTGAAGGTCGTGTGTTTGTAGGTGGCAAATGCGTGAAAAAGGTTTCATCAAAGGTTCCGATGTCTGCGGACATTGCAGTCGCGCCTGCCAAAGAGTATGCAAGCCGCGGCGCATACAAGCTGCAAAAGGCCCTGGAAGTTTTCGGCATTGACCTGCAAGGAAAAGTGTGTGCAGATATCGGGGCTTCGACAGGGGGATTCACACATATCATGTTGGAGCACGGAGCGGCACGGGTCTATGCGATAGATGTGGGAAAGGAGCAACTAGCGAGTTTTCTGCGTGAAGATGAGCGGGTGGTTGTCTTGGAAAAAACCGATATACGCTCTGTTAACATGGCGCACTTTGTCCCTCTGCCTGAGTTTTGCGCCGTTGACCTCTCCTTTATATCCCTGGCTTTGGTGCTTGAGAACATAGCAAAACTTCGCCCTAAGGACCTCATCGCCCTTATAAAACCGCAATTTGAGCTTTCCAAAGCAGATATCGGCAAGAGGGGCATTGTAAAGGATAAGAACGCCCATATCAGAGCAATCAGAAGAGTGCTTGAGGTGGCAAAAAAACTCAATTTAAAGACCTGCGGGCTGATACCAAGCCCTATAAAGGGCAAAGATGGCAATATAGAATATCTCATTTGGTTTTCTGAGACGGGAACTGACATACAAGTAGATGAAGTGCAAGTTGTAGTAAAAGCATTTGGTTAGAAACGGAGCAGTGCATGAATATATTGATTGAGCCAAATCCGACAAGAGACCATGAGTTGAAAATAGCACGAGAAGCCGCAAAAATTCTATGTGATGCCGGTGCATGCACGGTGATGCGCACAGAGACATATGAGGTACTGTGCAGAGACGTTGAAAATGCCCTGTGTCTGGATGAGGTTGACATATACCCCGATGCTGTTGTGGCGATTGGCGGAGACGGCACATTTTTGAAGGCAGCCAGAGAGGCCTGCGTATACGGTGCCCCGATTGTGGGTGTAAACCTCGGATCCGTTGGATTTTTGATGGAGCTCGACAAAGAAGAGCTGAAAAAGCTTTCAAGTATAGCTACCGGGGAATATAGCGTGGAAGAGCGCATGATGCTGCGAGCTGTGATTTGCAGGGACGGTAAAACCGTGTACGACGAACATGCGCTCAACGACTGCATCATAAGCCGTGGCGGCACGATGCGCAGCATAACACTACAACTGTATTCCGATGGTAACCACATAAAGGCCATAAACGGAGATGGCGTTGTCATAGCCACACCCACGGGTTCCACCGCCTATTCCATGTCTGCCGGCGGGCCCGTTGTGGACCCTAAAACCGAGTGCATTATCGTCACACCCATATGCCCCCATGCGCTTTATGCCAAGTCATTTGTACTTGACAAAGAAAGAGAAGTGACGATAGAAGTTGACAGCCTTGAGGGCAGAGAAGCCGGCTTGTCCACAGATGGTGTGGATTCCGTGCCCCTGTGCCAAGGAGATAAAATAGTGATAAGAAGAGCTGAGAGAAAGATCAGAAAGATAAAGCTCAACTCTATCAGCTTCTTTGAACGCCTCGGAAGAAAGCTCGGAGACAGATAAATTTCTTGGCGGAAAATATATGTGTTTTAAGGAAATTTACAGTATAACGACAAAGCTATAAGGAAAACGATTTTCCCCTTATTAGACTCAACCGACCATACTCGGTGGACTGGAGAAAAAAATGAAATTTCAAAGACAAAGCCATATCCTAAAGCTTATCGACGAAGAGTGCATTGAAACCCAAAAAGAACTCTCGGATCGACTGAAGGCATCGGGTTTTGATGTCACACAGGCAACGGTTTCCAGGGACATAAAAGAGCTGCGCATTGTCAAAGTGCTTGACCACGATGAAAAATACAGATACACCGTGGCGGCATCGGACGGCATGAGTGACTTTTCTTCGCGTTTTCGAAACATCTTTAGAGAAAGTGTTGTCAGCGTAGACCATGCAGGGCATATGGTGGTGATAAAGACACTGTCAGGAGTCGCAAATGCCGCCGCCGCAGCGATTGATGCGATGAGCATGCCCCATATCGTCGGTTCTCTTGCGGGAGATGACACGATATTTCTTGTCATACGCGATGAAAGCCATGCGACGGAACTCTGTGATGATATCAGAAACATGCTAAAGTGAGTTTGTCATTTGTAAGAATGTCAAGGTGCAATTTGGAGGCTTGTTCATGCTTGGGCTTCTTCATATTGAAAATATCGCTGTAATTGAGAGTGCGGACATTGAATTTCGCCAAGGATTTAACTTGCTCACGGGGGAAACCGGTGCGGGCAAGTCCATCATCATCGACTCCATAAGTGCGCTGATGGGTGAACGCACCTCGCGGGATATCATCAGAACAGGTGAAAAATCAGCCTTGGTGGCGGGGGTCTTTGTAGATATTGGCGTCGGTGCAGCGACTAAAATATCAGCCATGGGACATAAACTCGAAGATGACGGGAGTTTGCACATATCGAGGCAGGTGCATGCCGATGGCAGGAATGTCTGTCGCATAAACGGAAAACCCGCCCCTCTTTCATCTCTGAGAGAGCTTGGTTCCCTGCTCATAAAGACGCATGGCCAGCACGACAGCAAAGCTCTGCTGGACTCAAGCTCCCATATAGTCATGCTGGATGACTATGCCGAAAATGCGGAACTTCTTTTGGAATACACAGAGAGCTTGGAAAAACTAAAGGAAATCAGAAAAGAACAGCGAAGTGTACTGACGGATATAGGCGAAAAAGAACGCAACTTGGAGATGCTGCGCTTTCAGATAAATGAGATCGAGTCCTCAAATCTACATGCCGGGGAGGACAAGGAGCTTGAGGAACGCAGAAAAATGGTGCGCGCATCTGAAAATGTCGTAAAACACCTCAGCGCCGCCCTTGAAATGCTGCGCCCCGAAAACGGGGATGGCACGGCGGTAAGGCTCGAAAGTGCCGCGCATTCTATGGAGATGGTGGCAGATGTAGCCTTTGGAAACGTATCCTCCACAGCAAATGAGCTCAGAGATCTTGCCTTTCGGGCAGCTGACTGTGCGGAGGTCATCTCCTCGAAGCTCTCGGAGTTTGAATTTTCAGAGCAGGAATTGGACGAAATAGAATCGCGCTTAAGCCACATCAACATGTTGAAACGAAAATATGGCGGCGATGTGGACGCTGTTTTGGCATATCTGGAAAATGCCCGTCAGCAGGAGCTGACAATCGAAACAGCAGACGAGGTGGCCGAAAAGCTTGCCGCAGATTATGCAAGGCAATATGAGATGACGATAGAGCTTGCCACCGCACTTTCAAAAAATAGAAAGAGCGCGGCAAAGGCCATGGCAGATGGTGTCAACAATGAGCTTGAATACCTGCGGATGCAAGGTGCTTGTTTTTCGGTGGAGTTTGAAAGCAGGCAGCGGAACGGCAGAATGCTCCTTGGTAAAGACGGCTTTGACATAGTAGAATTTTATATTGCCCCAAACCTGGGTGAAGCGGGAAAGCCCCTGGCAAAAAGCGCATCGGGCGGGGAGCTGTCACGCATAATGCTCGCAATCCACACCATATCCGCAAGCGATGACGCAGACACCTTGATTTTTGACGAGATAGACTCCGGCATCAGCGGTGTTGCCGCATCCAAAGTGGCCGAGCGGTTGTCCGGGCTTGCAAAGAAAAAGCAGGTGCTGTGTGTCACTCACCTTGCAGCCCTTGCAGCCAGGGCAGATGCGCATTTTCTTATACTCAAGAAAACAACGGCAGAGCGCACCACCACAGAGGTAAAGGGGCTGGACTTTGAAGGGCGAGCTCATGAGATTGCCAGAATCAACAGCGGTGAAAACATCACAGAGTCTACGCTGGATGCCGCACGAGAGCTTCTCTTGAGTGTGAAGAACATATAAAAAGGCCAAAAATAAGGTTATTCTTTAAATGTTGCACAATATTTTACTCTATATCGCAAATTTATACTTCCCGCAACCTCTAGTTGCGGGAAAGATGCATAAATGAAAACCAAACTTGCTTGTGCAACCAAGGGTGAATTGAATAGAATAGAGATATAAAACAATAGAGGGGGCAATCGAGGTGAATATAGAGATAGCAAACAGATTGCTGGAGCTTAGAAAAAAGAACAATCTCTCTCAAGAAGAGCTGGCGGGCAAAATCGGTATAAGCCGACAAGCTGTGTCAAAGTGGGAACGAGCTGAGGCCTCTCCCGACACAGACAACCTCATTGCGCTGGCAAAGCTATATGATATCTCCCTTGACGCTTTGCTTTTAGGTGCGGAGGACGAGCGGGACAAAGTCGATTCAGAGGATACAAACGCTGAAAAGGAGGTCAAAGCACAAGAGGCCGACACTCAAGAGGGTAAAAGTGAAGACTCTGCCGGCAACGAAACCGTATCTCAGGGGGATGAAAAAACAAGAGTTCACATCGGCCGAAAAGGCATATATGTGAAAGACGGCAAAGACGAAGTGCACATAGGCAAAGGCGGCATCCATATAAATGACGGAGATGATGATGTTCAGATAGATTGGAAGGATGTCCCCAAAGAGGGCCATTTGTTTAGAAAAGGAAAAATCCGAATGCACAGAGATTTTTCCTGGAAAGCAGCACTGCCTTTTCCCATCCTTGCCTTTTGTGCGTTTATTCTGTGGGGCGAGCTCGGGCCTCTCGGCTGGAGCGTTTCGTGGCTTTGGTTTTTGACGATCCCCCTCTACTATTCACTGATAGATGCTGTGCGAAAACGAAAAGCGCAGATCTTTGCATATCCCGTGCTGGCGGTTTTGATCTTTTTCATTCTGGGATTTACGTTGAAAGACGGTTGGAAAATTGGGTGGCTGATGTTTTTGACAATCCCCCTTTACCATACGCTGATAGGGGCGATACGAAGACGCAAGGCAATGATTTTTGCATATCCTGTGCTGGTGGTTTTGTTGTATCTGGGCATAGGCTTGATCTTTTCATATTGGTATCTGACATGGTTGATGTTTTTAACCATACCCATATACTACACAATGGCTGTGAACCTGTCACGGCGCAGCAGAAACAGAGAATAGATGCAAACGGATGCGGTCCCAAAAAGGAACGCATCCGTTTTAAATATTTTGTTTTTATAGGTTTTATGGCAGCGGGCTAAAAAAGCTCTTTACTTGCAAGCAAGAGGGTGAGTGCGGTTTCCGGACTGTCTTCACCGCTCTTGTTTTTCACCGGTGCAAATTCGTACTCCCGCCTCACTCGCAGGACGCCCATATCTTCAAAAAGGGCAAAGGCGTCAAATATAAATGTCTCAAACTTGTATAGAAGGGAATCGTCTGCCATACTCCCGCCATCGCCCTCTTTTGCGGCAGGGGAGGCTCTCTTCAGTGCCGCATGATATGGCAGGCCCAAATCACAGATTTCTTTGAGCTTGTCGGTTTTTATTATGTGGGCAACAATGTTGGAGTCGGCATAGACAAGCTCACCGTTTTCAGATTGGGCATAACGCATATCGGGAGACAGCTCGGAGTATTCGATTATGCCGGGTTTGTCGTTTCGCTTACAAAAGACCCCCACTTTTTCATCGGGATGGCGTTTTAAAATGGATTTGCTCGCACAGAGAAATCCGTTTTCATGGGCAAAGCCCATAAAGAGCGGATCGCACATTTTGACAAGTGCGTTGTCAATGCCGCAGAAAAAAGCATATTCCACGCCGCGCTTCCGCATATCCGCAAGTGCCCCCGACTGCAGCAGGGCTGCAAAAACACCGCCGTTGCCGTCGGGACCCATGGCCAAGTTGCACGGTGACAGCATCGCAATTTTCCCGTCTTTGTCAAGCATCGGAAGCATACCCTGTTTGAAGAACATGATATGTCCCGTATTATAGCCAAAATAATTGTTTGTTTTAAAATGCGAGAGGGTTTCGCTGTGGTTTTCATCGCTTGTCATAATATACCAAGGGATATTTGTCTCTGCTTTTTCGGAGAGCTGTTTCAGTCGTGTGCACTGCAGCTCAAAAAGAGATTTGCCGATTCCGATGTCAAAACAGCCCTTTGGCCCTGCAAAACCAAGCCTTGTGCCCTGTCCGCCCGCCATGGTGATGGCAACGCATTTGTTTTGGGCAATCAGAGCCATGCCGGCGGCAATGTATTTTGCCGACTCCGTTACGCTCGGGTCAAGGGCTTTGATGGGTCGAACATCATCGGGCCTTGCCTTTTCCTCATCTTTAAGATGAGCATTTTTATAAAGTTTTGAAAGCAAGGCGTAATCTATGGTGCTCAAAGTGCGCAGATACTCCTTTTTAGCACTTGGTGAAAGCTCGGGCAGGCAGTGCGCAAGGTGTGTCTGGTTGTAGGTTTCCAGCAGGCGAAGGATATCCATAATACTACCTCGTGTATATTATATGCCGGATAAAGAAATCCATGCGGGGTTATTATAGCACAAAAGTAAAATAAATCATACATAAAGAGGATAAAAAAATTAAATGGAGTGCTAAAAATTACAGAACACAAAACAATTTCATTTGACAAAATTGATAAAATAAAGTATAATACATGTTGCTGCTCTGATCATATTAAGGAGAAAAATTAGTGACTTCGTCTGCAAAGTCAAGCGTAAAACAAATCGCTCGCAACAGAAAAGCATGGCATGATTATCAAGTTCTCGAGACTTATGAAGCCGGAATTGAACTTGTGGGAACTGAAGTAAAATCTATTCGAGCCGGCAATATAAACCTGAGAGACAGTTTTTGTGCCGTCAAAGAGGGAGAACTTTTTGTTATCGGCATGCATGTCAGTCCGTATGAAAAGGGAAACATATTCAATCGGGATCCCATGCGCAATCGAAAGCTGCTCATGCACAAAAGAGAGATTTTAAAGTTGCATCAAGCCGTCAGAAGAGAAGGGCTGACCATTGTGCCTTTGCGCGTGTATCTCAGCAAAGGGAGAATCAAGTTGGAGATAGGCCTTTGTAAAGGCAAAAAACTGTACGACAAGCGAGAGGCTGCGGCGGAGCGAGATGCCAAACGAGAAATGGAAACGACGATGAAAAGTCGCCGACAGGAATCCTTGGATTAACAAGAGGGCAAGCTAAAACCGACACACCCTATGGGTTGTTGCTTATATGGGGGCGTCACGGTTTCGACGGGGATGTTGAGTATCGGTAAGCGGGCAGAGGTACGGTACCTCTTTAAAAGCCGTAAAAGATATAAATTAACTAACAACGAACTTCCTATTGCTGCCTAAATAAAGGCGGCCGTCCGGCCCGGGAGGACCACGAACCGGGTTTGGGCGTGGACTAGTGGTGAACGCAAACGCGGTAAGCTTTGCCCGCGTTGTGTAAAATGAAGCTACCGTAACCGGGAGGCTGTCTGCCGCCGCCCGTGTGAAGGGAATTTTAAATGACAGACTGCGCCCGGAGAAAGCTTATATGAGGCGTTTTCGGACATGGGTTCGACTCCCATCGCCTCCACCAAATCACAAACCATCTATTGATAAGAGAAATTTTGTCAGCAGATGGTTTTTCTTTTGCCCAAAATGATTGATAAAAGCCATACTGGAGCTTTGTGTTTTTTGTCTTGTTGCAATAGCGGGTGGTTTCCATTGAGCATTTTCGTAGGACACTTGAAACGAACCATAGCGATTCTCGGGACAGTTACACAAACAAATTGTAATGTAACTTCCGTATAGTTTTTGAATTTGAATACAATTGTGCCATCATAGTCGAACGGCAATTGGTCGATTAATGATTTCAATAACACTGTTCATGTTATCAACAGGAATTAATAAACATTAAGTATTTTGATATTACTTTGTTTTAGCGTTATACTAACTATGATAATCATAGCGATGCTTTGCATGAACTCCACAAACACTTCGTGGTACTACGCAATACCATTCAATATAATGTAATCACAGAAACGATGAATAATACTATCGGAGGCAGCAATTATGTCTATAGGAACAACAATCAAGAAACTTCGCCGTGACCGCAATATCACTCAGGAACAACTTGCCGATTATCTCGGCATTACATCTCGAGCGATTTCTCAATGGGAATGCGACAGAACTGCGCCGGATATATCCCAACTCCCGTTGCTTGCAAATATTTTTGAAGTCAGTTCCGATGTGCTGCTCGGAATTGACAGCGCAAAAAAAGAAGAAACGATTGCGTGCTTCCTTGTCGAATACACCGAGCTTGGCAATAAGGGTAAACGCATGGAGCAATTTAAACTGACCGAGGAAACATACAACAAATTTCCGAATGATTTTCGTGTTGTCGAAAAATATATCTGGGAACTGTTTTATGATCCAAGCTACATGGAAGAGCCTTTCGGAGAAGGCGTACACAAGGACGAGCTTTACAAGCTGTACAATAATATTCTTGATGGCTGTACTGTTCAAAAAATCAGATATTCTGCGATGAATATTATTGGATCATTGTATATCAATGACGGCTTGACCGACAAGGCAAAGGAAATATGCGAACAATTTCCGGAAAGCATTTACGATGTAAGCTCGGAACAATTTGAGCAATTATACGCAAGAAGTGATAAGGATAAGTATATTGAATATATTAAAAAAATATTCAATCTACAACCGAGCATCTCGTAAACAAAATACGGAATTTCGGAACATTCGCGGCGAAAAGCGTGTATGAAAAAATAAGCGCTTATGATAAGTGTATAGCTTTGCTTGATATGGTATATGAAGATGGAGATTATGGATTTTCACTTTATCATGTCGGACATATTAGCTGTTTGCTGGCTCAGCTTTATTTTGACCTAGACAACCATAAAAACGGGCTTAAGTATCTCAAAAAAGGGTTGGATTTCAGCAAACGATACGATGATTTACCGAAAGAATATAAACATTCGTCGCTCCTTGTCAAAGACGATTGCGAAGATATGTTGAAAGCAAGTGAGTCAACCTGGTTGAATCGTGTTGCATATGAAGTGGAGGAGTTTTTAAAGTTTGTTGAGGGTAAAAGCTTGCCAAGTGAATACGACGATATTTTACGTCAATATGAGCCGTACAAAAAATATTTATAAGTACATCCATTTCCTTGTCCTGCTTCGGCGGGGCATTGTTTTATGTTAAAAGAAGGTGTGCGCAAGAATTGAAATATAATTTGCATTGCTTTGAAATCTGGTGCGGTGCATTTTATGAATAGGTAAGTGCCTTCAATCGAGAGGTACTATAATAACGGATGAAATATCGATTCGTTTTTTTGACTGTCGTGAAGTAGAGGGTGTTTAGGATGATGAAAACTCCAAGCGGTGGTTTTCTTCCTTGACATTGTCGGATTTTTGCGAGATGAAACAGACTATGCGAAAAATCGAAACTATTGAAAATATTTCAAGGAAAACTTAAAAAAGAAAATCCGCAATTGGTTAGCTGTGCTACACAACTGAAATTAAGAATAGCCGATAGGAAAGGTAAATAAGCAAATTGCAGAATTGCCTTGAAAGAAATGTCCGTACACTATTATAAGTTGAATAAAAATTTGTCAGCATCAGTTGTTCGAGATTTTCGAATAATTGATGCTGACATGAAAATGTGCTCGTGGGATTAGTGTTGTATTTTTAATTAATAATCACTTAAAACGCAAGGGGAATTAAACACATTAAATAAACTTGCTCTATATCAAATTTACAGGCATTATCCATACATTCTCGGTAAGTGGGAGACGTTCTTTCGCAAGACAAACTATCGCTCCTTTCCCGATGTTTTTACCGGGTATGTTTTTAATGCATCCAAACGCACTAATCATTGATTTTTTCGGATCGCTTGATGTTTTAGTTTCCACCGGATACAAAGTGCCGCCATCCTCAATAAGCAAATCAATTTCATTTTTATCTTTATCTCGATAATAATAAAGCGGAGGTTTTACAATGCCATCGTTATAATAACTTTTGAGTATTTCGGTAAAAACAAAACTTTCAAACATATGCCCCCACATGGCACCGCTTGTAAGTTGCTGTGGTGTATTCCAGCCAAGCAGCCAGCACGCCAGCCCGGTATCAAGGAAATACATTTTTGGAGTTTTAATAAGGCGCTTGTTAAAACTATTATAATATGGCTCAAGAAAATAAACTAAGCCACTGGATTCTAAAACGGATAGCCATGATTTTACTGTTTTGGAATCTTTACCGCAAATTTCACTAATTGTTTTTAAGTTGAGCATTTCACCCGATAGAGAAGCCACTGCTTTTACAAACTTAATAAATGCTGATTCATCCTGAATGTTTAGTACATCTTTTATATCTTTTTCAATATAAGTTTGAAAATATGAACTATAAAAATCATTCCAGTCTTTTAAGTCGCTTTCTGTTTCATGTAATTCCGGGAAATACCCTTTATGAATACATTCTGTTATTGCTGTATAATCAAATTTTGGGTTTTCTGACTCCATAGCTTCAATATATTCATCAGTTGGAATAAAAGGTTTGTTGCATCTAATAGAATTAAGCTCCCTCATTGAAATTCCAAGCATTTTTATTACTCCGGCTCTGCCGACCAAGCTTTCACTTACATTTTTCATTAACTTGATGCTTTGAGATCCGGTGAGGTAGAATTGCCCTTTTGATTTGTCTTCATCCACAACATCCTTGATATAATCAAATAGTTCCGCTGCTTTTTGAATTTTGTCTACAATAACAGGCGGTTTATTTATCTCGAAAAAAAGCGAAGGATTATCCTTGGCACTTTGCCGTACCAAAGGACTGTTTAATGTTGTGTAATTTATGCCATCAAAAACTTTCTTCAACATTGTTGACTTTCCAACTTGCCGTGCACCGGTCAACACAATAACAGGTTTGCGTTTTGCGATACGTTTGATAACTGTTTCTATATGCCTTGTATAATACATAAAATAGCTCCAATCGACTATTGTGGAATGTGATTACATTATAGTCAAGGAAAACGTCTTTGTCAAGGGTAAAGGAGTAATATGAATCAATCCCTCAGCCATATCTTTTTCATGGTGGATTTTTTTACATAGACGATCTCAGTGGTGACATCCTTGCTGTCCACTGAAAGAACTGGCAGCCATGCCATATGGATATCATCTGAATTGTCGATTCCGGCATTGTTTGCCTTTGGCATGGCGACCGGGTTCGCAGCGCGCTTCCATTAAAAAGACTGTTAACATAATTTGACAATCCTTTTTACATTAAAACAGGAATTTATCTTACATGTTCTTTGCAAGAAAGACTTATTACTTCCAACTTGAATATAGCAACTTCATTTATCATTTGCGGAGGGAAGCTCCACCCTCTTTTGCCTGTGTTGGTTGCCATTATCTCAGTTAAGGCTTTTTCTTTTATATCGACATCTTCAACAACACTGATTTCCCCGGTGCCTATTACACTTTGATATCCGGCCGAAAAATCACAGGCAATATCAGCCTCCCATAATTCATAGGATGTATCCAACTCAAAACCTACAACGGCCTTTGATTTGATCAACTCAACTTTTCTGCCGACTTTTGCACTGTGAAAATAAAAAACTCTCTTTCCATCTTCATTCACATATCCAAAATTCATTGGAACAATATACGCTACACCATTGTCGTTAAAACCAATTCTACATATTTTACTTTTACATATAATATCATCTATCATTTTATCATCATTTATTTCTCTGTCCGTTCTTCTCATTTTCATTCTAATATCCTCCAAAAATTTCTGTTTATTCCTCATATTCGATCTAAAAAACAGTCCAGATGCTTCTTGAACTTATCTTGTGCTGAATCTGTTTTTTTCTTTTTCGGGAGGTGTGGTGTCCTTGCCGCCGACTTCATTGGAAGATTTTTATAATCACCGGCGGCAAACCGGATGTTTTGTGAATCGCCGGTGCCGTTATTCAGAGTTATGTGAAGCTGTTTGATAAAGGGTTCACCGGGAGGTTGGTTTGCCGACTCAATTGCCATATCGATGCATTTTAGTGATTCGCAGTTTCCAAGATATCGTCAACGTTTATCGCTTTGTCTGCGCTGATGATATTCATTTCATAAATGCAGTGGACCTGGTCGTGTATTGGGCGACTTCTCTCGATGCGGTTAGAATTATGGGTCAGTTCGACTTGAACCTTATGATATATGCCGCCGGTAATTTTCCGGCAGTACAGTAGTTTCTCACAGTCCGTTTTAACAGCTTCCATTTGTGTTGCAGTTTCGCAACCGATAAACATTAATATGCCACCTCTGCAACAAATGCAGTATAATATATTAGCGGCAAGAATTCAATAATATACGGCAAACAACTGCGTTTTTTGCCGACAATGGCAAGAAATATCCAAAGGAGCGATAACGGGATATAACTGCTACCACATCAGCGGTTATTTACCTTGCACAGACAAGGTAAATCCACAGAATAGGAGTCAACTTTCTGTGGTTGCAGAGTCGCTGGAGCTGTCAAGAAATTGCTCTGCATTATAGTGGAAACGAATAGTCTTTTGTGATATTATTTAATCATTGATTTTTATATTAGGAGAAGGAGATCTTTATAATGATATTGTCAGACAAGACACTTCTAAAAATGTTAGAGGAAAAATCACTGATTATTGAACCATTAGAAAAAACACAGATTCAACCTGCAAGCGTTGATATTCGTTTAGGGAGCACTTTTAGCATTGTTGAAGATTCTCCAACAGGAATTATTGACTTAGAAAATGAAATTAAATACAAAACGATTACGAGCAATACTTTTATACTTTTGCCAAATCAATTTGTGCTGGCAACAACAATGGAATACTTCGATTTGCCAAACTATTTGACAGCTTTTGTGGAGGGAAGAAGTTCACTTGGCAGAATGGGTTTATTTATACAAAATGCCGGATGGGTAGACCCGGGGTTTAAAGGCGAAATCACTCTTGAACTTTACAATGCAAATCGATGCGCTATAGAATTGAAATCCGGCAGAAGAGTGGGGCAACTTGTTTTTGCCAAAATGGATGATACTGCCTTATATCCATACTGTGGAAAATACCAAGGTCAAAAAGGCGCTACCGGATCAAAAGTATTTTTAGACAATGATATCAAGTGATTCCATAATTACAAGCACAACTCCCGAAAAACGCCTGCCTCTTTTTGTTGGTCTCTCAAAAATAGATAAAATATTTCTAAAATCAAAATTGCTTTAGAAATATTTAGCTATAGTAAATCTGTAATATCAACCAACGGTTGATATTATTCCACCAATAGTATCTGGAGCTCAAGCTGTCGTTATATTATACTATAAATATAACATGATAAAGGAAGTGCAGATATGGAGTTTGGCAATGTAGTAAAGCAATTACGCAAAGAAAAAGGGGTAAATCAAGAAAAACTTGCAGAGTTGTGCGGTGTCAGTGTCCAGGCTGTTAGCAAATGGGAATGTGAAATGTCTTGCCCCGATATCGAATTGCTCCCCACGCTTGCAAACTATTTTAATGTGACAATAGATTATCTGCTGACCGGCTCAAATCCGTCAAGTGCTGCTTGTAACACCGAGCTTCCAAATGATGAAACGAAGCGCATTGTACAATACAAGGGACAACGGCTCATAACCCGAGATTTATATGATCCCTCCGTTAAAATTCTGCTCAAAGCTGAAGATACAATCAGCGGACCTGTGGAGATTTGGGGGAGCGCTGATATTGAAGGAAACATTTCCGGTGGATTGGAAGCAAGCGGTGGTGTGAATTGTGGGAATATTGAAGGTGATATAAACTGCGACGGCGATATTCACTGTGCCGAAATTATTGGGAATATACAAAATTGCAAATCGATTTATATTAATAAGAAGACTTTTGATTAGCAATTTGCCGGCACGCCATCTATTTTGTCAGTGGCTTACATTTTCCCGAAATAAGTCGATTGCACTTTACAGTTGGCTTGTTTCCTAGCAAGAGGTAAATATCCGCGTCTACAGGGTGACTATTTACTCTCGGAAATGGAGAATACAGTGTTACTTAAGTACAACAATTTAACCATTAGAAACGCAACATCAAACGATGCTGAGCAACTTGCTCTATGGTGGAATGATGGTAAAATAATGGCACATGCAGGATTTCCAAATGGAATAGGTCAAACAGCTGATGCCATAGCAGATAGCTTGAAAAATGACACCGATGATACACATAGGCGGCTGATTATTGAAATTGACAATGTCGCTGTGGGTGAAATGAATTATCGCAATAAAGGTGATTACACCGCTGAAATTGGAATAAAAATCTGCGATTTTTCAAAACAAAATCGAGGTGTTGGAAAAATGCTGTTAAGCATGCTGATTACATCGTTATTTAATGATTTTGGGTACCAAAGAATTATCCTTGATACAGATGTCAAAAATGAAAGAGCACAGCATGTTTATGAGCAGCTTGGCTTTAAAAAATTGCGCGTAAATGAAAATTCATGGGTAAATCAAATTGGCGAACTTCAATCATCAATTGATTATGAACTCTATCAATTAGATTTTTGCAGTTTCGCCAACGGATGAGTTATAGCGATAAAATTTTTAAAAGCTCAGCCTTTTTCAAAGGAGGTTGAGCCGGCAAGAATATCACCATATTCTTTTATCGGTGGAAGCCCATGGAGCTCGAGATATTCTTTGCCGATAAAAGAGGCGAAGGTTGTTATGTAATTTATGCCAAGGCTTTTGTAAAAGGCGGCATCACTTTCCGCAACATCGGGGTAGAAGGGCACTTTCACCGGCGGACGTGTATAGCCGGAATATAGGGCGTTGTCAAGCCAATATTCCAGTATTTCTGTTTCGCTCGCCGAGAAAATATTGAGAAGGTTTTTTAATAGTTCCACATATTTTATATTTTCCGGCCGCTCTTTGAAAGTGATAGGTTTTGTGTGATCCCTTGACATCGGGGCAAACTCGAGAAACAGCCCCTTGTCGGGCGCTACGGTCGGCAGGTCAAGGGCGTCTGCATAAGCGAGATAGGAGAGGCGGGCTTCGCTGTCATATTCACGGATGCCCTTTAAAATCTCATTCATTATAATGACACTCTGGTCAGAACCCGAAAAGCTTTTACATTTTTCGCAGTTGCAGACCGATGATATGGCGTCATCAGGCCAAAAGTGGTAAAGTTTTGAATTTTGTTTCAGCAAAAACGCTAATTTTTGGGAGTTTTCCCTCACAACGGCAAGAGCTTCTGCCGAGGAAGGGCAGAGATTTAAATCATTTGTGCGGACACCTTCTGCGTTTATTCTGAACCATTCGGGGTGTTTTTCAAAATATTCCCTGGGCAAAAGCCAGGACATGGCGTGAAGCTCAAACTCCACCGTAATACCTTCTTTTTCGAACTTCTCGATAAGAGCACGGTTTTGGGTATCCTCAAGCCACAAAAGCATCTTTTCGGTAAAACCGTTGCCTTTAGAGGGCAGCTCGTGCAACCCTAAAACATTGAGCCTTCCCGCCTTCATCCAGTCGAGCCATTCGGGGCATAAGTCCTCCCTTAAAATCACAACTCCTCTTTTGTCAAAACCTTTGTTGCTCATTTCTTCTCCTTAACCAATCAGACGGTATTTTACAATAAGCATATCACGGGAAATACCTCCCGTCAATGGTGCTTAAAGGAGGAATAAATGTGCATAAATCAAACACCGTAATATTTTTATTGGCAGCACAGATTAGAGGTGTTGGAGTGTACTTATAAAATAGAACATGGTATTATATTATCCTGTTAAATTTTTCATGATTTGAGCATTGCAACAAAAATCTACTTGTTGTGTGTTGTGTGGAAAGGGGCCATTAAATGAAAAAACTTGTTTTGGGCATTGGGATACTTCTTTTTGCAATATTGTTCCAATTATCTTCAACCGGGCTTGACAGTGTATCGCTTTTTCTTGGTATCATCGGTCTTGTTTTTTGTGTTGTTGGTTTTGCTGAAAAATGACAAGCGGCATATGTTTAATTGACTTAAACAGCTAAACTTCAGAATTCGAAATTTTATTATTTGACATAGACGGTGTGAGACGAAAAACGACCAAACTGTGGAACCGAGACAGGAAAACACACCGGAAATTATGAAAAACAGAACTTGGTAGCGTGATTTTGCGTCCACATTCATTACAATGCATTAATTTTTAAAATACAGAGCCCGGTATGAGAGAGGATATAAACCGTAGATTAAATTATGTGAGCGGCACGACAGATGTTTCTCCTCAACCAAAGCTATGAAACGTCAGAGAGAAACCAAAGGCTTTACAATCGACTTCTCTGTAATTTTATGATAGTATCTATACACCATATTTTACACATCGCCCATACTTCTCTGTAGAAAAGCAATTGCGCTTGATACTCCATTGAATAAACTCGAAAGGAAACCTGCAAATGCGAGACTTCACTCTCACAAAAAAGCTTACCGTTAAAGCGCGGTATGACGTCATAGTGTGCGGAGGAGGGCTTGCGGGCTGTGCCGCAGCAATCTCTGCCGCAGAAAACGGCAACTCCGTGCTGTTACTTGAAAAATCAAACATTCTCGGAGGGCTTGCAACTCTTGGCCTTATCAATCTTTTTGTTCCGATGTGCAATGGGAGAGGCAAGCAGATCATATTCGGACTGGCGGAAAAATGGCTGCGAAAAAGCGCGGAATACGGATATGACACAATACCCGGCGAATGGAAAGACGGAGAGCCAAAAGAACCGACAACAACGAGATATGTCCAGCGTTATTCACCCTATATATTTGCCCTTCAATTGACAGAAGAAGTAAAAAAACACGGTGTCGACCTGCTGTATGACTGTATTGCCTGCGACCCGATTATAGAAGAGGGTATTTGCCGCGGTGTTATAACAGAGAGCAAAGAAGAGACTGCACTCTATGCATGTAAAATGCTCATCGACACCACAGGAGATGGGGATGTTCTCCGCAGAGGCGGTGTGCCCCATATCAAAGGGCAAAATTATTTCTCTTATTTCGCAAAGAAAATCAGCCTAGAGAGCTGTGCGATTGCTGCCGAGAAAAAGAACATAGCCATCGCTTTTACCGGCATCAGCGGGGGAGGTATAAACCTTTTCGGCGAAAACCAACCGAAAGATGTCCCGCTGTGGTCGGGCCTCACAGCGGAAGAGGTCACGGATTATCTTGTGCGCAATCAGTTGCTTCTCTTGGAGAAATTAAAAGCGGAGGATAGAAACTCAAGAGAGCTTGCCATGCTACCGCTTATGCCGCAATTTAGAACAACCTGTTGTATCGCAGGGGAGCACACTTTCACCGTAAATGATGCATATCGTCACTTTGAGGATTCGGTTTGTGCGATAAACGATTTTGAACACAGAGATCATATATTTGAAGTTCCGCTCAGAACACTTGGTCGCCGTGACTTCCGAAACATTCTCACGGCAGGCAGAAGTGCCAGCGCCAAAGGCTATGGGTGGGACATATTGAGAGTGATTCCTCCCGCAATTTTGACAGGGCAGGCAGCCGGAGAAACCGCCTCACAGGCTCTGCGAGAGGGATGTGATGTTTTGGACGTGGATATCAAAACACTGCAAAACACCCTCGAGGGCAAAGGCGTGATGGTCCGCTTTCCCGATGAATATGTGCCGGAGGACCGCACAGTCACCGTGAGAGGAAAGACAATAGTATAAGCCGCGACTCGATATGCCTTTTTAGGGTATTGATTAGGAAAACATGCCCGGGGCCTTAGAGTTATCCGCGCTGTGAGTCTGCCGCTTTGACAAAGTCCGATATAAAAATAAAGCCTCAACGCCTATTCGGGCTTGACCTTGGCACATATCTTTGTTACAATAAAATCATAAATGACATAATAGAAAGAAGGAAATGAAATGAGCAAAAGTGAGACATTTGTGTTTGACAATCTGCCAAGCGATCTTGCCATGCTAAAGGCGATGCCGGAAGCTTCCATGCTCTCGCCTTTTCAGACAGCGGCTTTGACAGTTGCCGTGCTTTGCAACTATGGTGACAACCCCAAGGAAACAATTGACATGCTCAACTATCTCAAAGGTCCGCAACCGCTTTCCAATTATGAAATTCAATTCCTTCGCGACAGGCTTGTCGGCAAAACCTATAAACCTTTTTCATTTTTCAGCGGGGCAAATGCAGAAAACTCCTATGTGCCGACCAAACCCTATGAGATAGCGGTGTTTGACAACCCATACAGCTATCAAAACGAAGGCTATGTGACGCTTTTTGTCCGCTCAGCGGGAGCTGATTCACCGCGACAAATCAAGCTGCGAGTAAAGCCGAGCAGCGGGGAGTGGTTCCTATGGGAACAGCACCTGCTCGCCGACATCAGAGGACCAAAAGCCGCAGACCCTTGGGCTTGATGAGCAGAGACAAATCAAGAAATTGCTTTAAGATGAAGCCAAAAGCGGTTGTTAAGAATATTCTTAACAACCGCAAAACATTTCAACGGCAAAAGGACTATCACAAAACATATAACATATATAATGAAATAAAACTATTTGCTCTGAACTTGCAGCCAGTCGTTGATATGTGAAAACAAAAAAGGCAAAACCGTCGGATATGTGATGTTGTCCGGGAGTTTGTCAAGCAATTCAAAAGATGAAATCTCAAAGTCGGGCATGGGGGAAAAGGTCTCCACCTCCGCATAAAAGAGATATCCGCCGGCACTTTGTCCATTCTGTGTGACGGTATACACAGACACAAAGGTTAAATTATACTCATGTGCCCCCGTTTCTTCATATAGCTCACGTTTGGCGGCGGTCAGCGCATCCTCGCCAGATTCAATATGACCTGCGGGCACCTCATATGTATTTCGCTCCTTGTGGCGGACAAAAATCCATTTCCCATTGTGTTTTGCACATATGATGACATATATCATGGGTATATCGGCGGGGGGAGAGTCATAAAACAAAATACTTTCAGGGTTGTGTTCTTCTGTCATTTTCAACCTCCGACTAAAATCTCGGAAAACAAGCAAGCTCCAAAGCCTGTACATCTGCAATTAAGACAATCACGGTTCCCGGAGCAGAGATACATATGCCGACTGTGTGATATAAAAACCCCGGACAAAGTAAAAGATTGTCTTGGTGACTATAGCAAATAGATTATATCAACTATGCCTTTGTTTTTCAATTGTGCAATCTCTGACAGTTTTGTTTTACAGAAAATCCGCTCAAAGAGACAATCGTGAAACAATTAGTCAGGGGCATTAAAACCATCTTTTTTGCCAATCAAGGGGAGCGAAAACACTATTTGTCATGTAGTTTGGCTGTTTTTGCGGTCAACAAATGTTAAATCTTTTCAGAGTGGAGAAAAACAGTTTACTTAAAGGCGAAAATGGTGTAAAATATGTAAAGTGCAAATTTTGCCTGTTTTTAAGTCAATGTAGATATTAATGTGAAAAGCAGGCGAATGCATACGCACGCCTGACCCTTGGGATGTAACTTATACTTTGGAGGTAGTTTTTGTGGGCAAGGCATCAAGAAACCGCGAGTACAGAAAAAAAATAGAGGGACAGAGTGTCGCGACTAAAAAAAGCCGAATGAACCCGTTCCTTAAAAAAGCATTGAATTGGTTGTTGATCATTGCCATTGCAGGAGCATCAATTGCAATTCTTGTGGTGGGCACGATGACTCAAAACGGCTCTTTTTTGAGGATGTCCGATGCAGTCACAATTGGCGGAGAAACATACAAGGCCGACCAAGTGGCTTTTTATTACAATATGCTTGTAAACAGATATAAAGAGTCTTCGTATCAAAGTCTGATGACTTATGGATACGATATATACGGCATCAACTATTCAAGGTCTCTTTTCAAACAGGTTAGAGACAGGGAAACAGGCCAAACCTGGGGAGATTTCCTGTTGGACCAAGCCATTGAAAACTTCAGGGGCTATGTTTTGATGACAACCGAAGCCAAAAAGAACGGCTTTGAACTCGACGATGAAGCAAAAGGCGAAGTTTTGGCAGCGATTGAACAATTAAATTTAATGGCAGAGGCCAACAGTGTCACGCCTTTGGCCTTTTTGAAATCCACCTATGGCAATGCCATAAGGCTTGATGATTATCAAAAGTTTGTAGAACGAGAGATACTTAGCGGACATTATTCCACAAATCTCTATAACAGCTTCAATTTCACAAAAGAACAGATCGACGAAAAATATTCAGGTGAAAAAAATGCCTTTGATGTGGTGACATACCACGTCTTCACAATGGAGGTTGAGCTGCCCGAGCATCTGGATGCAGAGGGAAATGAGATTTCAAATGACACCACAAAAGCAGAAGACGAAGCTATTATCACAAAAGCTTTAGTGGAACTGAAAGAAAAACTTGCTCTTATAAAATCAGAAGCTGACTATAACAAGCTTGCCGAAGAGTCAACACGCAAAACGGACAAAGACGGAAAAGAAACAGAGGGCTTAAGCCCCGAAGAGACATTGAAAAAGCGCATCGCTTTCTCCGTGTTGGGGGAGGATGAGGCCAAGTTTTTGTTTGATGCCGACAACAAAGCAGGCGACACTGAGATTGTTCAAGACAAAAACAAGTTCACTGTCTACTATTTCATAAACAGGGACGACAACAGCATTTTGACACGGGATGTGCGCCACATCCTCATCACAATCGAAGAAGTTGAAGACGAAGACGAGGCAAGCTTGAACGACGAAAAAGCAGCTGCCACTGCCAAGGAGATTTTGGAACGCTGGCAAAACGGCGACAAAACAGAGGCGAGCTTTGCGGAGCTTGCAAAGGAGTTTTCTGAGGATACAGGTTCGGCAAAGGATGGCGGTCTTGTGGAAAAGGTCGGCCCCGGGATGACAGTCGAAGAGTTTGAAGACTGGGTTTTCGAAGAAGAGCGAGAAGAGGGCGACGCCGCCATTGTTAAAACCCAATTTGGGTATCACATAATCTATTATATCGGCCAGTCAGTACCTTATAGGGATGCGCTGGTTGAAGAAGCACTTCGTGACACAGCATACGAAGCGCTTATAGACACAATCAAGAAAGACTATCCGGTCCTGCGCATTGAGTCCGGATTGTCGAAAATAAAATAAATCAAAGGAGGACGGCAAAATTGGATAAGAACGAAGCTGCGGCGCTGCAAGAAAAAGCAAACGACATACGAGCACACACGCTTAAAATGTTTGCGGCGATAGGCAAAGGCCATGTGGGTGGCGCAATGTCCATTTGCGATGTGCTGTCAGTTCTGTATTTTAAACGGTTGAACATCAACCCTGAGGATCCGAATTGGCCGGACAGAGACAGATTTGTGTTGTCAAAAGGGCATGCCGGCCCCGCTCTGTACGCAGCACTTGGTTTGCGCGGATATTTCCCCGTTGAGGAAACGCTGACACTCAATCAACCCGGGACCAATTTTCCCAGCCATTGTGATATGAGGAAAACCAAGGGTGTGGACATGACAGCAGGTTCACTTGCCCAAGGCTTTTCTGCCGCTGTCGGCATGGCTTTGGCCTGCAGACTTGATGAGCGGAAAAACAGAGTATACACCATTATAGGTGACGGAGAGAGTCAAGAAGGACAGATTTGGGAAGCGGGCATGTATGCCGCCAATATGAAGCTTTCCAACCTAACAGCTTTTTGTGACAACAATCGGATGCAGATAGACGGTGAAACAGCGGAGATAAACGAAGTTGAGCCGATAGCCGAGAAGTGGCGTGCATTTAAGTGGAATGTCATCGAGTGCGACGGACACGATGTGGTGGCCATCGATGACGCTATCGAGAGAGCACATGCCGAAACAAAAAGGCCGACAATGATAGTACTGAAGACAATAAAAGGCAAGGGCGCAAATTTCTGTGAAGGCACAGTTGCATCACACAGCACAAATGTCAGCACAGAGCAGCTATCCTGTGCGCTCAAGTCACTTAACCGTGAAGAGGAGGCGAGGGTATGAAAATAGAACTGGATGCAAAACAAATGCGAGAAGTTTATGCCCAAGGCCTTGTTCAATTGGCGAAAAATGACGATCGAATCGTCGTGTGCGAAGCGGATCTTATGAACGCCAACGGAACAAAAGAATTTCTCAAAGCATTTCCGAATCGTGTTTTCAATGTGGGTGTCGCCGAAGCCAATATGATGGGTGTTGCTGCGGGTTTGGCAGCATGCGGCAAAATTCCCTTTGCCAACAGCTTCACGCCCTTTGCGACACGCAGGTGCTTTGACCAAGTGACCATATCTGTAGCCTATACGCAACTGCCCGTCAAAATCGGCGGGACAGACCCCGGCATCACTGCACAGCTCAATGGCGGAACGCATATGAGCCTTGAAGATATGGCAATCATGCGCTCCCTGGCAAATATGGTGATCTACGAAGCGACCGACGCCGAGCAGCTTTCGCAGGCTTTGCCGCAAGTCGCCTACAACAACTCGCCTACATATATAAGGCTCCACCGTCAGGCGACCCCGAAGATATTCGATAAAGGCTACAAATTCACCCTTGGCAAAGCCGATGTGCTGAGACAGGGCGATGATGTTGTGATATTCTGCTCCGGCATAATGGTGGTTCGCTCCCTTGTCGCGGCAGAACTCCTTGCAAATGAGGGCATCTCCGCAGCCGTTGTGAATGTGCACACCCTCAAGCCGATAGACGAAGAGACGGTTCTCTCCTTCGCCGCCAAGACACGTGCGGTCGTCACCGCTGAAAACCACTCAATAGTCGGAGGGCTCGGAGGCGCCGTTGCCGAGGTTCTCTCTGAAAAGCACCCGACGATTATGCGCAGAGTGGGGGCACGGGATCGTTTCGGTGAGGTTGGGCTGATTGACTATCTCGAAAAAGCGCTCAACATGTCTGCCGAAGACATCGCCGCTGCGGCAAAAAGCGCATACGAAGCAAAAACAAACAACGCATAATGTGAGTATTGCACGCTGCAACATATAAGTTGCAGCAACTTGCGGGTATGGCGGAATTGGCAGACGCGCCGGATTTAGGTTCCGGTGGGAAACCATGCAGGTTCAAATCCTGTTACCCGCACCATTCTACAAGCAAAGAAAGATTATGCATACAAAGGAGAAGTCGTATTTATGAAGGTGAATTTTACAGAAACGGTTTTGCGTGATGCCAACCAATCACTCATTGCCACGCGGATGCCGTTTTCTGATTTTGAAGGGGCATTGGAAATGCTCGACAATGCCGGCTATCACTCATTGGAATGCTGGGGAGGAGCGACTTTCGACTCTTGTCTTCGCTATTTGAGTGAAGATCCATGGGAAAGACTGCGCAAAATCAGAGCCGGCGTGAAAAACACAAAGCTTCAAATGCTTTTACGCGGACAAAACATACTGGGCTATAAGCACTATCCGGACGATGTTGTCAGAAAATTTGTTTCCCACGCAGTCATGAACGGCATGGATATTTTCCGCATCTTTGACGCTTTGAACGATTTTAGAAACATCGAAGTTGCCGTGGATGAGACCTTGAAACAAGGCGTGCATGCTCAAGGTTGTATATGCTACACTCTAAGCCCCATACACAATATTGAAAAGTACACCGCCATGGGAAAACAGCTGGAATCCATGGGAGTTCACTCCGTCTGCATCAAGGACATGGCAGGCATCATGGGACCGCAAGAGGCTTATGATCTGATAAAAGCTCTGAAGAGCACAATCAAATTGCCGGTCTACCTACACACACACTCCACAACAGGACTTGGTCCGATGACCTATATCAAGGCAGCCGAAGCAGGCTGTGACGGTATTGACACAGCGATATCCACCTTCTCCGGCGGAACATCTCAACCCGCAACGGAGTCGCTGCACTTTGCCCTGAAACAAATGGGCTATGATTCCGGCTTGGACGAAGCTGTCCTGAAGCAGATCAATGACTATTTCAGACCAATCAGAGCCAAATACATAGAGTCCGGCAACTTGGACCCCTTTGTGATGGGCACAGAGACCGACGCCCTTGTGTATCAAGTGCCGGGCGGCATGCTTTCAAATCTCATAGCTCAACTGAAAGCTCAAAACGCCAGCGATAAGCTGGAAGACGTTTTGGAAGAGACGCCCCTTGTCAGAAAAAATTTGGGATATCCACCCCTGGTCACACCCATGAGCCAGATGGTTGGTGTGCAGGCTGTGTCCAATGTCCTTTCCGGTGAGCGCTACAAGAGTGTCTCAAAAGAGGTCAGGGCATATCTCAGAGGTGAGTACGGACAAGCGCCGGGCGAGATAGACAAGGATTTGTTGACCAAGGTCTTGGGCGATGAAAAACCCATCACAGGTCGCTTTGCCGAGACAATGGCGCCTGAGTTTGAAAAGACTAAGGCAGAGCTCGGAGAGCTTGCCCGCAGTGATGAGGACGTGCTCTCCTATATCGCATTCCCTCAAATCGCCGAAAAGTTTTTCCAAGAGAGAGAAGAGCGAGAGAGCAGAACGGTCACATATACAATAGTTAAAAAACCGGAGGAATCAGCCCTATGACATTGCCTGAAAGTTTTTTGATTGCGCTGTACTGCATAAGTGGCGTCATGCTGCTTCTTGCCGTGTTGTACATTTTCCTTATACTGTTTTCCAAAGTGCTGGGAAAAGCAGGAGGAGAGAAAGAGAAGGGCAAGGCAGATGCTAAAAATGAGATAAAAGCGACGCCGGCAACTGCTGTAAATGAACTGTCGACAGGACAACTGAAGCTCAAAGATGTGGATGAGCCCACAGCGGCCATGATCATGGCCATAATAAGCGATGAATCCGGCATCCCTTTGTCACAGTTGTGTTTTAAGTCAATAAAATTGTTACAAAAAGCATAGACGCAGACAAGATAATCGGAGGAATTTATATGATATATGTTGTCAGAATCAACGACAAAGAATATGAAGTCGAAGTAGAACGCGGGCAAGCAAATATCGTGAACACAACAGAAGTGGCAGTGGCCGCTCCTGCTCCAGTGACAGCCCCCGCAGCTCCGGCACCCGCACCCCAAGCAGCTGCTCCCGCCCCTGCGGCACCCGCTGCACAGCCAAGCGAGGATGCCATCACATCGCCGATGCCCGGCACAATACTGGACATAAGAGTAACCCCGGGAACAAGCGTGAAAATGGGAGAGGTTTTACTTATCCTGGAAGCTATGAAAATGGAAAATGAAATAGCCGCACCTGCTGACGGCGTTGTCGCGCAGGTTCATGTCACAAAGGGGGCGTCTGTGTCCACCGGTGATGCGTTGATTTCAATGCAGTAAGGAGAGACACATAAATGCTTAGTGAAGCCATACAAAAAATATGGGAAGTCTCGGGTTTTGCCAATTTGACATGGCAACACGGAGTTATGATTCTTGTAGCTTGTGTGCTGATCTATCTTGCCATCGTCAAAAAGTTTGAGCCGTTGCTGCTCTTGCCCATTGCCTTTGGAATATTGCTTGCAAACTTACCTTTGACAGGCCTTATGGATGCGGGCAAAGATGGTGACCCCGGAGGATTGCTCTATTATCTTTATCAAGGAGTCAAACTTGGAATATATCCTTCTTTGATTTTCCTCGGCATCGGTGCGATGACGGACTTCGGTCCGCTGATAGCCAGACCTATCAGCTTGTTGATGGGAGCAGGTGCACAGCTCGGCATCAGCATAGCTTTCATCATCGCCATTGCGCTGGGATTTAATCCCGGTGAAGCCGCGTCCATAGGAATAATCGGCGGAGCAGACGGGCCCACCGCAATATACCTTGCCTCAAAGCTTGCACCGACGATCTTGCCTGCCATCGCCATTGCCGCATATTCATATATGGCGCTGATTCCCCTGATTCAGCCCCCGATAATGCGCGCTTTGACAACAAAAAAAGAACGCGAAATCAAGATGACACAGCTTCGTGTCGTAACAAAAACAGAAAAAATTATCTTCCCGATAGTCGTCACCATATTGGCAGTTCTCTTGTTGCCTGCCGTTGCACCTCTTATAGGGATGCTGATGCTTGGCAACCTCTTCAAGGAATCCGGTGTTGTTGAGCGCTTGTCAGAGACAGCGCAAAATGCCCTGATAAATATAGTCACGATATTTCTTGGAATCACAGTGGGTGCCACCGCCAATGCACAGGATTTTCTGCGCCCGCAAACACTCATGATCATAGGGCTCGGGCTTACGGCATTTATGTTCAGCACCATTGGCGGCCTGCTTCTTGGCAAGCTGCTGTGCTGGCTCACAAAGGGAAAAATCAACCCTTTGATTGGCTCAGCCGGTGTTTCCGCAGTGCCCATGGCCGCCAGGGTGTCCCAGGTTGAAGGCCAAAAAGCCAATCCCTCAAACCATCTGTTGATGCACGCAATGGGCTCCAATGTTGCAGGTGTCATAGGTTCGGCAGTTGTTGCGGGTATATTACTTGCACTCTTTGGATGATAATTTAACCAAATCAATTTGGCTCGAATCTTTTTTATAAAGATTCGAGCCGAATGTCTTTATATGGAGCAGCGCAATATTTTTGCTTTAAGGGTGCTCAGTCTGACAGAGCAGCTCCTCGCACAAGGTCATTGACAACCTCTCCGGCTATGATAAGACCTGCCGAAGCCGGCACAAAGGCATTGCTGCCCGGCGCCCTTTGCTTGCACGAATCAGGGCAGTTGGTTTCACCGAGGCATGTGGCGGGGGTCTCACTTGAGCAGAGCACTTTTAGAGCTATTACACCGCGCGCCCGCAGTTCTTTGCGCATCACACGTGCCAAGGGGCAGGTGTCGGTGGAGTATATGTCCGATATTTTAAATGAAAGAGCTTGCTTTTTGTTTCCCGCTCCCATAGAGCTGATAATAGGGGTGTGTGTATCCTGTGCGCACAAAATAAGGGTCATTTTAGATGAAATTGTGTCTATGGCGTCGACAACATAGTTATACTTTGCAAAATTAAACATCGAGGCATTTGAATCCGAAAAAAAGAGCTTGTGGGTGTTCACTATCGCTCGGGGATTGATGTCTAAAATACGCTCCTTTGCCACATCGACCTTGTATTTGCCAAGGGTGCTGTGGAGTGCATGTATCTGCCTGTTGAGATTGGACTCACAGACAGTGTCACTGTCGACTAAATCGAGAGTGCCGATACCGCTGCGAGCGAGAGCCTCTACGGCATAACCACCCACACCGCCGATGCCAAACACAGCTATGCGGGCATTTTGTAGAATATCCAATCCTTTTGTGCCGTATATAAGTTCGGTTCGAGAAAGCCAGTGGGACATGGACACATCCTTTTCATCGGTTATTATATCACTGTGAAAACATGGGTGTTGAGAGATATCGGTCGCCCGCATCGGGAATGATGACGACAATGCTCTTACCAGCATTTTCAGGGCGCAGCCCGAGTTCAAGCGCCGCCCACACTGCTGCTCCTGAGGATATGCCCACGAGCAAGCCCTCTGTCTGAGCAACGGTTCTGCCCATGTCGAAGGCATCTTGGTTTTGGACGCGGACGATCTCGTTGTATATCTCGGTGTTCAAAACAGCGGGGACAAAACCGGCACCAAGCCCCTGTATCTTGTGGGGGCCGCCACTGCCGCCTGAGAGCACGGGCGAATCAGAGGGTTCAACCGCCACTATATATATGTCCTTGTTCTTCGATCTCAAAAACTCACCAGCACCTGTGAGCGTTCCGCCCGTGCCGACACCTGATACAAAGATGTCGACTTTGCCCTCCGTCTGCTCCCAAATCTCCGGGCCGGTGGTGGCCAGATGTATGGCGGGGTTTGCGGGGTTGTCAAACTGACCGGGGATAAAGCTGTCCGGAATCTGTTCTGATAGTTCCTTGGCTTTGGCCATAGCGCCCTTCATGCCGAGCGCGCCCTCGGTCAGAACCAGTTCTGCACCATACGCTCGGAGCAAGTTTCTGCGCTCTATGCTCATGGTGTCCGGCATGGTGAGGATGGTTCTATATCCCTTGACAGTGGCCACAGCCGCAAGGCCGATGCCGGTGTTGCCGCTGGTGGGCTCTATGATGACGGAGCCAGGTTTCAACAGGCCATTTGCTTCGGCATCTTCTATCATCGCTTTGGCAATGCGGTCTTTTACGCTGCCTGTGAGGTTGACAGATTCGAGCTTGCCAAACAGCTTTGATTTGAGGTTGTATTTTTGAGCTAAAAAGGAAAGCTCAACCATTGGTGTGTTGCCAATCAATCCAAGTGAATTTGCATATGAGTTTGACATAATTACATCCTTTGAAATAATATTTTACAGCGGGAAAGGGCAAATAAAGAAATGCGCTTGACAACGGTGCTTGCACATATTATAATAATGTTCGCACCTGTTTGTGTTGCTCTACACAACTTTATGCGGATATGGCGGAATTGGCAGACGCGCTAGATTCAGGTTCTAGTCGTAGTAATACGGTGGAGGTTCAAGTCCTCTTATCCGCACCAGCGGCGAGTCGCCGCAGACAAATCGCTCTTTGACTTTTAAGTCAAGGGGCGATTTGTCTCGCCTGAGAGAAAATGCCGTAATAGAATTTTACAGGTATACAAAGGCTTTGTCAATTGAAAATGCAATATATATTTGATACAATTAAATTATACCATGCAGTATATTTAAACAGGTGATGTGAATGGAGTTTTATACAGCTTATAAAGAAAACCGTCCTGTGCGCCTCTCTGAAAAAACAAGAGCTTTTGCATACGATTCACTGCACTTTAAATACGGACAGGACACATGGAAAAATCAAGCTGTGTCCTTGGATCATCTGGCAGATTTTGATCAAATGAGTCTGCCGGACAAATACAATGCGGCTATATTGGAAATAGCGCAAAAAGCACCGATACGCATCTGTGAAAACGAGCTTTTATCGGGTGCGGCCACTTTGGGCGCTGCGATAAGACATATGGTGCCGGCTACCCACAACGGCAACCTTTTTATAAACAGCGTGAGCCATGTGACATTGGGCTTTGACAGGGTATTGAAGTATGGCTTATTAGACATAGAAAAGCGCATCAACAGGTCCTTGGCCGTTCAGACAGAGAAAGAAAAAGTTGCCAACCTTCACAGCATGTTGCACTGTATTTCCTGCCTGAAGATTTGGCACAGCAGATATATTGAGGCGCTTAGCGAGGATGAGAAACACGGTGATATATTAAAAAACCTGCGAAATGTGCCCTATTATCCCGCAAGCAATTTCTTTGAAGCTGTCCAAAGCCTTTGGTTTACCTTTGCCTTTACAAGGCTCTGCGGCAATTGGTCGGGTATCGGCCGAATCGACGCAATGCTCGGGCCGTATCTGAAAAGGGATTTGGAAAAAGGTACCGTGATAGTGGAGCAAGCGCGGGAATTTCTGGCACACTTCTTCATAAAAGGTTGCGAGTGGATTCGCGGAGAGAGAAGTATCAGCGGCGATGCGCAGCACTATCAAAATATCGTCCTTTCGGGTGTCGATGAAAACGGAGAGGACATCACAAATGAAGTGACATATCTTGTTTTGGATATAATCGAAGAGCTCGGCATAAGCGATTTCCCGATAACGGTCCGCATCAACAAAAAATCCGACCCGTTGCTGCTAAAACGCATGGCCGAAGTCATAAGGCATGGCGGCGGCATAGTGGCGGTATACAATGAGGACTTGATTTTAGATGCCCTGACGGATTTTGGATATGAGATAGAGGAAGCACGTACCTTTGCCAATGACGGTTGTTGGGAAGTGCAAATCCCGGGGAAAACATTTTTCAACTACATCCCCTTCGACGCCCTAAAGCTGTTGCAGGAGAAGACACTGAAGGCATATGATGAAAAACTGCCTTTTGAGACATATGAGGACCTCTATCAAGCATTTATAGAGGATTTACGCAAAACAGTTGAAGAGATTTACAGTGTCCAGCGCTTTGATCCAAAGCGCTGGCAAGAAAGAGCGGAGGCAACTCCTTGCTCCGTTGTTTCAATGTTCACGATGGGGTGCATTGAGTCGGGCCTGTCCTATTATGGAGGAGGGCCCAAATACAATATGATCTCACCTCATATCGGAGGATTACCCGATGCTGTCAATGCTCTCTACGCCATAAAGAATGTTGTTTTTAAAGAAAAGAAGTTATCGCTTTCCGCATTCATGGAGATTTTGCAAGATAACTTTGAAGGCCATGAACCTCTCAGACAATACATATTGAACCACTATGTTTATTTTGGAAATGACAGCGACGATGTCGACGAGATTGCGGTGCACATAGTGGAGGAGTTTGCCAAGATATGCCGTGAGTTGAGCAAGGGTGGCCCTCTGTTGTTTCCCGCAGGCATCAGCACATTTGGCAGACAAATCGATTGGGCCTCAAAGCGTCTCGCATCTCCCCACGGGCGTAAAAAAGGCGAGGTACTCTCGGGCAATTTTTCGCCCACACCCGGCACGGATTTGCTTGGCGCCACTGCCATGATAAAATCCTACTGCAAGGCAGATTTGAGGAAAACGGTGTCCGGTGCCGCATTGGATGTGGAGTTGTTCCCGACAAGTGTTTACGACGAAGAGGGCACAACGGCCATCATCCATTTGATTGAAGGCTTCATTGAGCTTGGCGGATTTTTCATGCAGCTTGATGTGATAGATGAAAGGGTTTTAAAAGACGCGCAGGAGCACCCCGAAAAATACCCCACGCTTTCGGTGCGGGTTTCCGGTTGGAACGCGCGGTTTGTGACCCTCAGCAAAGAGTGGCAGGATATGATCATACAGCGCTGCTCAAAGGGGATGCGGCGATGAAATTACCTGTGGTGGAGATACAGCGGTTTTGTATGCATGATGGGCCGGGAATAAGAACCACGGTTTTTATAAAGGGCTGCCCGCTGCGATGTAAATGGTGCCACAATCCCGAGACACACAAAAAAGAAAATGAGATATATTACTCACCGTCCAAATGTATTCGGTGCGGCAACTGCAACATATGCAAAAACGGCGCACATCAGTTTACAACAGGAAAGCATGTCTTTGACAGAGATAGATGTCTCATGAGTGAAGACTGTGTGGGTGTGTGTCCGACAAAGGCACTTGAATCCGTCAGCCAAGAGATGGGCATTGATGAGATTATCTACGAAGTGCTGCGCGATGTCGCTTTTTATGGCAAAGAGGGAGGGCTCACAATCTCCGGCGGCGAGCCGATGGCATACCCAAAGGAGACAATCGCCCTTTTAAAAGCGGCAAAGGAAAACAATCTGAATACAGCGGTGGAGACTTGCGGGTATTTCGACAAGGCCTTTCTGCCCACACTGTGTCAATATACAGATACGCTGCTATGGGATTTTAAAGACAGCGACAAGGAAAGGCATATTGAGTACACCGGGGTTTCAAATGAGAGGATAATAGAAAACCTGCTGCTTGCGGACAGTCTCAAGGCAAATATAGAGCTGCGGTGCATTTTGGTGAATACCGTAAACTTTACAAAAGGCTGCCACACTGTAAAAATGTAAAGTTTTTTTCCTATCACCCAATGGGCAATGCCAAGATGGAAAAGCTAGGGCGCATCGGAAATGAGCGCAAAGAGTGGATTGTCTCTACGGCTGACCTCAAACGTGCCAAAGCGGAGTTTTCAAGGCATATAAGCACACTCTAAAACGACCTTGTCCGTGCTATGGCTTGTTTCCATCCTTTATAAAGCCCATCTCTGCGCTCGCTTGACATGGCAGGGTGAAAAACTCTCTGTGTTTTGCGCATTGTTGACAGCCGGGCGGTATCACTCCAAAGCCCGACGGCAAGTCCTGCCATAAAAGCGGCCCCTAAAACCGTGGATTCTGTGTTTTGGGGTCTGTTTATGTTCATACCCAGGATGTCGGCTTGAAAGGCCATCAACACATCACTGGCACTTGCGCCGCCGTCAACGCGCAACTCTCGCAAGCAAAATCCGAGATCCAGTTCCATGGCAGCACACAAATCAGCCGTTTGAAAGGCTATGCTCTCAAGCACTGCCCTTGCGACATGGGCCCTGGTCGTACCCCTAGTCAGACCGCACAGAAGGCCTCTTGCATCCATATCCCAATAGGGTGCTCCGAGTCCCGTAAAGGCCGGTACGAAAAAAGCACCGCCGCTGTTTTCTACCGTTTCGGCAAGTTTGTCACACTCCTTGGCAGATTCTATAAGTCCGAGTTCATCCCGCAACCACTGTATGGCAGAGCCTGTGTTGAAAGCGCTGCCCTCCAGGGCGTATATTTTTTGTGTATTTGTATTCCAGGCAATGCTTGTCACCAGTCCATGTCTTGAACGGGGGCGCTCATCTCCGCAGTTTGCCAAGAGAAAACAACCTGTGCCGTATGTGTTTTTGGCAAGACCCGGTTCAAAACAGCACTGACCAAAGAGGGCTGCCTGTTGGTCTCCCGCCGCGGCACAGATGGGAATGCCCTCCAAGGATTCCATGTGCTTTATGCCCTTGGCAATTTTACCCATGGAGTCCATACAGGGGACAGGGCGAGGTAAAACAGAGTCTGGGATATCAATAGCTTTTAAAAGCTCATCATCCCAGCAGAGTTTATCGATGTCAAAGAGCATTGTTCGAGAGGCGTTTGCACAGTCGCTCACATGCTCGGCACCGCCTGTGAGATTCCAAATCAACCATGTCTCAACAGTTCCAAAGAGGAGCTGCCCTTTATCCGCCGCCTCTCTTGCTCCCTTCACATTGTCAAGAATCCATTTGAGCTTTGTAGCAGAAAAATACGCATCTATGACAAGGCCTGTCTTCTCCTGCACATATTCGGAAAGCCCACTCGCAATCAGCTCATTGCAGATCTCCGCTGTCCTGCGGCACTGCCAGACAATGGCATTGCATACGGGCTTGCCCGTATGCTTATCCCACACAATGGTCGTCTCTCGCTGATTAGCAATACCGATGGCGGCGATATCGGAGGGGGAGAGATCGCTTTGGGCAAAGGCCTCTCCCGCAGCGCGAAGCTGGGTTTCGAGGATGTCAAAGGGGTCATGCTCCACCCATCCGGCAGCAGGATAAATCTGTTTAAAGGGGTGCTGGGCAGAGGCGATAATTTGCCCCGAGCTGTCAATTATATGGGCTCTTGAGCTTGTGGTACCTTGATCAAGAGCCAAAATATAGCCGTCCATTTGAAAGACCTCTCAGTTTATAATGTGAATAAACAAACCGAGCTTGAAGTTGGAGTCACTTTTCCGGAACTCACCAAAGTAGAACAGTAAAACAACTAAAACCAAGGCTTAATAGTGACAAGTAACTATTTTGCCGCAGATAACGGTGTGACCGCAGGGTCACGCCGTTTTTCTGCGTCCATAGGTTGTTTCTGTAATCACCGGGTCAGAAATGACAGGAATATCAAGCTCATCCACGAAGTTGAAATAAATCTGGATTTTCTGCTGCCGCTTTCCGCTGGACTTGTCGGGGGCGAACACCACGATTTTCTTGATATACTCATTTACAATCGTCTGTGTCAGTTCCTCCGCATCCACATACTTACGGGTCAAGGAAATGAACACGTCCAGATTATCGTTCATTTCCTCCTGCTGTTCTACCCATTCTTCCGTTACTTCAATTTCGAGTTTTAACCGTTCCTGTTCTGCTTCATAATCTGCGGACAGCTTCTTGTATCTGTCCATGCTCAGATTACCAAGGACGGAATCCTCATAGAGCCGGGGTATGAGCACATCCAAGTCTGCAAGGCGTTTCTTCGCCTGCTCCAGCCGCTTTTTGTCCTCACGGATATTCTTCTCCCGGTCAGTTCTGCGGCAACGCAGCCATTCCTCCTGAAAGCCCTCGACATCGTCACGGATATATTCATTCACTGCCTGTATCCGTTCCAGTACCATATCCCGCAGCACATCCTCCCGGATGTAGTGGGCGGTGCAAGTACCGCGGTTGCTCTTGTAATGCTTGCATACATAGCGGTCTTGTCTGCCCTCAAAGCTCTTGCTGGTGGCAAAATGGAGCTTGCCGCCGCAATCGGCACAGAACAGAAGCCCGGAGAAAAAACCCTGCCGTTCCGCTTTAGCGGGGCGGCGTTTGTTTTTTCGCAGCTCTTGTACTCTGTCCCATTGAGCCTGCGGTACGATTGCGTC
Source organism: uncultured Oscillospiraceae bacterium (assembly GCA_964439435.1). GTDB lineage: Bacteria > Bacillota > Clostridia > Oscillospirales > QAMX01 > CAYTOF01. Next base: position 19,217 of record CAYTOF010000003.1, on the reverse strand, counting down.
CTGCGTGTCGGGGATGATATACATATCCACCGGGGCATTTGGAATCCGCTTTTTCAGCTTGTAGGACTTGGAGTAGGTTTTGAAGTTGCAAGTACAGCCGGTGTACTCCTGCCGTTCCAGAATACCCACCACAGACTGTCCGATCCAATGGTACGGTCTTTCCGGGAGAGGCTTGCCTTTCTGTTTGGCATACAGGGCTTTGGCGGTCAACACCTGCTCCTGTTCCAAAATCCGGGCAATCTGTTCCGGCCCTTTTCCGTCAATACTGAGGTCGAAGATGTACTTGACCACCGGGGCAGCTTCCTCGTCCAGTGCCCAGAACTCTTTGTCCTCTGAGTCGCAGCGGTATCCGTAGGGCGGCTTGCCCATGTGCTTGCCGCTGGTGCCACGCTGACGGAGGCTGACACGGACTTTCTTGCTGGTATCCCGCGGGTACCATTCGTTGAACAGATTGCGGATTGCAGCCATACCCTCGCCATCGCCGCGCTCACTGTCCACCCCGTCATTGACGGCGATAAATCGTACATCGTAGCTGGGGAAGATGATGTCCGTGTACTGCCCAACGGTCAGATAGTCACGTCCAAAACGGGAAAGGTCTTTGCACAGCCAGCATCCCACAAGTCCTTGCTTTACAAGCTCGCATCCCTCCTGTACGCCGGGACGATTGAAGTTTGTTCCGGTATAGCCGTCGTCCACCAGTATTTTCAGATTAGTGTATCCCTGCTCTCTTGCATATCGGGTTAAATACTCTTTTTGATTCTGTATTGAATTTGATTCGTCAGCTTTGCCACCCTTGGAGTCCTCTTTGATGTCCTCCACGGACAGGCGACAATAGATGATGGTAATTTTCTGCTGATCCAACATAGTATCCTCCTTTTCAGTTGGGTCAGCTGACAGAATCGGTGTGCATGGTTGTATATTAACATAATTTTTTGTATTTGTCATGAATGGAAGCCCCCTCTCTACAAACTTTTATCAGAGGACATGAGCCGCTTGACCTTATCGGTCAGCTTTTCGCTTCCCACACATTCGGTTTCGATGGTAAACCAGGTATTGCCGATACGGCGCTGAATCGTTCCGCGGAACGGATTCTGATTGTGCCAGTAAATACGGCATTCCTCCGCGAACTCCTCCGGCGGGTAGGGAAGATAATCATAACAGGCGCAAAGGTCGATAGGCGCGTATGTGGGGGTATTGTTGGTCATACAAAAGAGCATTCCTTTCTGCGAAAGGCACCAACAAGGGATGAAACATAAGTGCCAATCGCTTTGGATTTTACTTACCGCCCCAATTTGCTAAACTATGCTCTGTGGGACGGTGCACTACATTCATTTACAACGGCAATCTTCTGGGTTCCACCAAGGGTGTGCGTTGAATGCACACCCTTTTCGTCTTCGTCCAATTGTCTTACAGCAGTGCGGGAAACGCCGAGAGCGGCGCAAACATCAACGGATACAAACCAAGGATTTCCCTCGATGTTGAGCGTTTGCACCTACCCGAACTAATGACGAGGGGTGAACAAAACGTTCACCCCTCGTCATTAGTTCGGATGAACCGGAGGAAAATATATTTGCTGTTTTTGGGCTGCAATAAAATTGTCCCTCAAGTAGTAGCCAGCGAAAACGTCATTTTTACAACCGATGCAGAAAGAATTTTTCAAAAGTTATAATTCTCTTGCTGGAGAAGTTCTGTGAAACAAGCAAACTATGCCGTTTTTGGAGGGATGGGCTTTGGAAGTGATTCAGCGTTTAGAAGCCTTTTGCCTCTGGCTTGCGGAAACGTAAAATGAGAGTATAGAGATTGGATTAAGAGATGACAGTATTCCGTCCTGACGATCTATCTGCTTTCGAGCTCCGCCGCGCTGCCCTGAATGACACTCACTAAAACTTAGGGTCATTCGTTCGTCATCAATCCAGCAAAAGCGGCTGAGGGCTGTGGAGATGCCTATCGTAGTTTTTTTGCGATACAATTTATGTTGTACTGTATTCGAGCATATTGTTACCACCAACAAAGACGAAATCCCACCGAAAAGCCATGCAAGGCAGATAATCGGTAGGATTTGGTAAGATAGAATTGATGATAACATTTTATTAGTATAAGAATGCGCAAGCTATGCACGTGGGCGCCCACTCGTGCAATTTGCAAGCTATGCCGGTTGCCGTCATTTTTTGCAAATTTGCTTGATGGGGAATCCCCATGCCCCTTGAACACATGATTTCATCATGCAGCTGCGCACCATGCCGGCGCTTATTTTTCATCTCGCTTATGCTCGTTTTCCTTGTAGTTTTCTGCCTCGATGCCAAGCAGATATGCGGTGTTTGCCTTATGGACGGCAAGCCCATGAATACGGTGGCTGAAACTTGACAGCGGGGGTGCAAACAAGCCAAGCAGCACTATGACAAAACTCAATCCCAAATTGGGACTGAGTTTTGTAAAGGGTACTTCTGCTGAAGTTGTAAACACCAAATGCAATCACACAAAAGATAAGAAATACTGGTAGCGAGTTTGATGGAAAATCATGTTTACTATTGTGCTAATATAGATTATTATATTAGCGTAAAAGGGGATGATGCACATGAGCCAGTTTGAACTACTTGATCAGATGACAGAAGCAAGTGGCGGTGTTTTAACTACGGCGGCCGTACTGGGAGCGGGTATTTCAAAGTACATACTTTCAAAATATGTGGCTGCAAAAGAATATGAGCGCGTTTCTCACGGCGTTTACCTTGCTCCTGATGCATGGGCCGATGTATGATGTGAGTTGGGGGTAAGTCTCTCGCATGTGCTCTACATCCATTTTTCGCTGCCTACTATTTTGTGTAGTAGGAATATTATTGCATTATCTCATAAAAATATCCGCACCTAATGTTGAAAACTCGACGTTGTTTAGGCATTTCTATACAAAGGTGTGGATTTTGCATGAGGGGATATGTCTGCTGGCGACGCTGTATAACGCGTCCATGACTATATCGAATCATTTCCGTTCACTTGTCAATCACGATATAGCTGAGGGTCTTATATGAAAAGCGTATGCTACAAAGCTTGTCGAAAGTGAGAAGTTTTTGCAGTTGAGTGCAAAAACTTGATTTTTGCATGAGTTTATGCTATGCTAAGCTCGCTGGAGGTGTGATCAATGATAGAATCACATGAACTTAAAAAACGAGAATTGTATTTGAATAAACTCATCGCTTTTCAGGACACGGAACCTGTCAAGGTGGTGACGGGCATCCGCCGTTGCGGAAAGTCCAGCCTGCTGAAGCTGATGATGCTGCACCTGAAGGAAAGCGGCATCTCCGAGGATCAGATCGTTGAGATGAATTTCGAGTCTCACGATTTCAAGGACATGACCTCGGATATGCTTTACAACTATGTGAAGCAGCGCGTTCTGCTCGGAAAACGTATGTATCTGTTTTTCGATGAGCTACAGAGAATCGACGCCTGGGAGGAGGCGGTGAATTCCTTCCGCGTTGATTTCAACTGCGATATCTATATCACCGGCTCCAACGCGTATCTGCTTTCGTCGGAGTATTCGACCTACCTCTCCGGCAGAAGCATAGAGATCAAAATGCTGCCTCTGTCTTTTAATGAGTTTCTGTATTTCCATGACTTCGAAGTGAGGGAAACGCAGAGCGCCTTAGGTGGCATAAGAAAACAGGTCTATGACAAGAGCGGCGAACGCTACGACCTAAGAGAAGCCTTTGACTCCTATCTCCGCTTTGGCGGGATGCCGGGCATAGCTGACGTAGGACTGAATCAAGAGAAGGCGCTGATCCTGCTTGATGGTATTTATTCCACCGTCGTCATCCGGGATATTTTAGAGCGGGAGAAACGTCGAGGTCAGCAGCGCATCACTGACCCTGTACTGCTTCGCAAAATCATCCTGTTCCTCGCGGACAACATCGGAAGCAATGTCTCGATTGCGTCTATCGGTAACACCCTTGTAAACGAGGGGCTGCTTGAGGACGGTAAACGGAAGGGCTCACCCAGCGCCCACACGGTTCAGGCGTATGTGAACGCCCTGTTGGAGAGCTATTTCTTCTACGACATTAAGCGATTTGATATCAAGGGCAAAGAATACCTGCGCACACTCGGCAAGTATTATATTGTAGATATCGGGCTTCGAAATTACCTGCTGGGCTTTCGCAACAGAGACAGCGGTCACGCGCTGGAGAACGTTGTTTATTTCGAGCTGCTGCGCCGTGGCTACGATGTGGCAATCGGAAAGATTGACAATGTCGAGGTCGATTTCATCGCCACCGATGCGGAAAGGAAGCTGTATATTCAGGTGACGGAGTCCATGACAAGCGAGGATGTCCGACGCCGCGAGCTGGCTCCTCTCCAAAAAATCCGCGACAATTACGAGAAGCTGGTGCTCTCGCTCGACACGGGACTGGACACCTCCTACGACGGCATTCAGTCGCAGAATGTGGTCGAGTGGTTGCTTTCTGAGTAAATTATCCGACCGATAACAAACATTAACAGTAAATCCGCGAAGAAGCGTCTATCGAAAGGTAGGCGCTTTTTTATATGCCGCAGTGAGAGCTGCGGCTATTTTTATGGAGGTGAATCTATGCCAAAGGCACAAAGCAAGTCCGCGCAGCCGGAGGTGTTCGGCGTCGCAGGAACAACGGAGAGAACCAAACAAAATTATTTTTAGATTCCCTAATTATTTTATGGTAAAATATTTGATAACAAGACAAAATTTGTTTTGAATAATCGAAAAAATCCCAACTAAAACGGAAAAACTCTCACTGATATATATGAGGTGGAAAAAATGGATAACGAAATTCTTGTAAAATATATAAATAAAATCTTTTCATTTTCGCAACGCCGCACATACTCACGTGAGGAAGCGGAAGAATTGGCGCAAGAGATTTTATTGCAAGCGGCGAAAACCATAACGGCAATAAAAGATATAGATAAATTCGAGGCATGGTTGTGGGGTGTAGCCAATAATACCCTGAAATCTTTTAGCCGAAACAGAGGCAGAGAACGGGAGATGTATTCGTCAGACGATCTTGACGAACAACCGTATAATGACGAATATGATTTTGAGCAAAACGAACTTTACGATACATTAAGAAAAAACATAACGCAGTTATCCGCTTGCTATCGCGACATTATCGTAATGCACTATTATGACAATCTGACAAGCCGAGAAATAGCCGAACGGTTGAATATCCCGGAGGGCACAATAAAATACCGCTTGTCAATCGGGCGGGAAAAATTGAAAAAGGAGTTTGATATTATGCAGGAAACAGCATTGAAGCCGATAAAATTGAATCTATACACAGACGGTTCATACGCCGGAATCCCGCGAATGTATCTTAATGACGCGCTGTCGCAAAACATACTTTGGCAAGTATATAAAGAAGCGAGAAGCGTTGAGGATTTATCAAAAATATTAGGTGTTCCCGCGTATTATATCGAGGACAGAATCGAAATGTTGTTAAAATGCGGCACAATAATACAACCTACGCAAAATACAATTTTATCCGACATTATTATTTATGACGAATCAATCAACAAGTACGATTATATCCAATCAAAAGAATGTATAAAATCCATATCCGATATTTTGTTGGAAAGAGCAAATAAATTTACGGTAAAGACATTGGAACTTGATATATTCACGGCAAATAAAAGCTATGACGAATTAATGTGTTTGTTCTGTATTATGGCTTTTGACCATTTTAATGAAAGGTATAATAATAAATTCGAATTGCGAAACACTCCCGAAAGATTTGACGGCTGGAAATGGGAATTTTATGCGCGAACCGACGATTATAAAAATGTATTCTTTTTTGACAATAGAAATTACATAGATACGGAACATCACACAATTGGTCATATTGTATTTGTTTTTCCGCCGTTTGAAAATATAAATTCAATGCGTAAAGATGAACTCGCAGTTTGTGAAAAAATAATAAAAAGCGACAATATAAGCGACAATGAAAAAGAATTTGCGGCAACAGCAATTAAAAACGGCTTCTTAAAAAATATCGGAGATAAAGCTGAACTTAACGTACCATTTTTTCCCATCGCACAGTATAACCGATTCAAAGAAACGCTGCCCGGCATTTTCGAAGATATTATACCATTGTATCAACGGCAGGTAAAAAAATATTCTGACGGATTTATAAAATTGTTCCCTAAACATTTAAGATATAAAGCAGGGGGAATGTATCCAAACATATTTTTTACGCTTCTAAAGAAAGTTATCGGTGAATGGACAACATCAGGAAAGATAAAAATTTCTCCTGACAGCGTATGTAACGTATTAGTCGAACATGATGACGGTATGTTTTTTAAATTGTAAGGTGCGTTTATGAAAAAAATATTATCGAATATAAAAAACATAATAAAATATTCGGGTAAAAGTCTTGCTTTTCTTTGGCGGAAAAATCCCGCTTATGTCATATTGATTTTTGTTAATATTGTCGTGGGTTCGGTACAGGTTTTTCCGGGTATGTATCTTATAAAATACTCAGTTGATATCTTAACCCGAAAAGGCAGTATAACGGAATATATCATTGCCATTTCTGTCATACTCGGTATAATGTTTTTACTGAATATCGCAAACAGTTTAATCAATAACAGGATAGGTTATTATCGAAATATTATACAATCGCAGATAAATTATGAGATATCCGATGTTTGCATGAATGTTGAATATAAATTAATCGGCGAGAAGGAATTTTTAGAGAAAAAAGACTTTACGTTGGAAGCGTTGAACCAAGGAAAACTCGAATCGGTTATAAACAGCATTGCCGGACTTATTTCCGGCGTGCTTGTACTGTCGGGCACAATATACATCTTATCTTCCATAAGCATAGTAATTATCGTTCCGCTTATAATTTCATTGATATGCAGAATATATTACGATTATAAAAATGCGAAAGGCCAATATTTTGACAGTAAATTGAGGACGGAAACCATCAGAAAGGTTAATTATATATACGATATAGCGCAAAGTTTTTCTTATGCAAAAGAAATACACCTGTTTAATTTGAAAGATAAATTATATAACCGAATGAAAGAGCTCCAAGCCGTTCTCTTTAAAACGAGAGTAAAAAAGGCAACTAAAATAATCGGATTTTCCATGCTTTTGTTCTATTTGGCAGATATAATTCTTGAAGCGGGGATTTACCTATATTTAGGGTATGAAGTATTGGCTTTGCATCACATCACAGTCGGAGAGTTTACGTTAATCGGAAATGCTTTGAGAGAAATAAGGAACAGGATAAGCAATTTAGTATATAATCTCGTGGAATTCGCGGTAAACACGGATTATTTGGAAGCGTTCTTTGATTTCTTCAAACACAAACAAGAATATTTATCTGATGTTGCAAACAAAGCAGATTTGAATATTACAAGAAATCATGAAATAGTATTTGAAAATGTTTCGTTTAAGTATCCGAACAGCGATACATACGCATTACACAATGTTACTATAACAATCCGTTTGGGACAGGCTCTTTTGATTGTCGGCGAGAACGGCGCGGGTAAAACCACGTTTATTAAATTGCTCATGGGGCTGTATAAGCCGACGTCGGGCAGGATCTTGATTGACGGCGTTGATATATCCGAATATACCCGCTCGTCATATAATAAGTTATTTTCCGCGGTGTTCCAGGATTACAAACTGCTTGCGCTGACGCTAAAAGAAAATATCGCGGCGATGGAAAGCGAATACAATGAAAATCTGATAACAAAGGCGATTTCTATGTCAAAGATGAAAGAAAGAATTTCTTCTTTGGATATGGCTGAAAATACGTCTTTATATCGTATATTTGACGAGAAAGGCGTAGAGTTTTCCGGCGGCGAGATGCAGAGGCTCGCCATCGCGAGAGCGGTGTATAAGGACGCTCCCATCATTGTATTGGACGAGCCGACGGCCGCGCTTGACCCCCGCGCCGAATTTGAGGTATATGACAGCTTCAATAAAATATCAAAAAATAAAACGTCGATATATATTTCCCATCGGTTGTCAAGTTCAAAATTCTGCGACTGTATCGCGGTTTTCGATAAAGGCGAAATAACCGAATACGGCTCTCACAATGAATTGATTTCAAAAGACGGATTATATAAAGAATTATACACAATGCAGGCTGATTTATACCGAAGAACAACGGAGGGCGCTGTATGAAGCAGATAAAACAATTATTAGTTTATTTTTCATATATACCGGCGCTGTTCAGGATTTTATGGCGAGTAGATAAAGTCTATATGTTGATGACGGTAGGCGAAATGCTTTCGTTTACTTTGTTGGCATATCCACCGTTGATACTTGTAAAATATACGTTCGACGCTTTGACAAACGAAGAGCCGTTTTCCGATTATGCCATGATTGTTATCGGAATATTGGCTTTGGTTTTATTAACCAACATTCTGAAAACATATTTTAACGATAATATCAGGATCAGCAGAGGCGGTTTAACGCAAGGACGACTTACGGCGGATTTTTATAAAAAATGCATGGAGCTTGATTATGAATTATTGGCAGAAAAAGAAACGCTTGAATTAAAAGACTTGGCGCGGGAGTTTGTGTCATTTCGATTTAATAATACGGTTTGGAGTTTTATAGCTGTATTTTCCAATGTTATTTTATTAATCAGCGCGATTGTCATATTGGCGGCCATTAATCCTCTCGTAATTGCGGTAACGGTCGGCGGCATCATCATCAATTCTGTTATCAGCGCTATCTTTATTAAATTGAATCGCCCGAAAGATGAAGAATTAATAAAAAGGCAGCGCGAAATAAATTATTTCAACGGAACAGCTTCCGATTTTACATACGGCAAAGATATTCGAATCTTTGATATGGGCGGAAAAATTGGAAAAAAGATAAAATCTGCATTTATTGAGATAAATAAAATATTCAAGAAGAAAAAGACTTACTCCGATTTCAACGGATTGATTACCGGCTTCCTGCAAAATCTTATACAATTTTCGGTGTACATTTTATTGGGATACAGCGTTATATTTAAAGATTTTTCCCTCGGTTCCTTTTCGCTTGCCATTGGCACTATAGGGTTGTTAAGAAGCTCGCTTGGGCAAATTTCAAGCACACTCTTGTCCTATTCGGATTCGATAAGATATATAAAATATTACCTTGATTTTATGGGGCTTGAAAATAAATTCGAAAAAACCGAGGTTAGACCTTTGAACATCGACAAAGAGGACGACTATACAATCGAGTTCAATAACGTGTCGTTTAAATATCCGGGGCAGTCTGAATATGCGCTGAATAATTTCAATGTAAAAATCCGCAAGGGTGAAAAAATATCTATCGTTGGAGAAAACGGTGCGGGAAAAAGCACTTTTATTAAACTGTTAATGCGACTGTACGACCCGGTTGACGGTGAAATTTTATTCAATTCCGTAAACATAAAAGAAATAAAATACAACGAATATTTATCCGTATTTTCGTCGGTTTTTCAGGATTTTCAGCTCTTTGCGTTTACGATGGGTGAAAACATCACATCACTAACGAATGCAGATAAAACCAATATCACGATAGCGGCGGAAAAAGCCAGCATTCATAACAGGATAACAGAATTGCCGGAGCAATATGATACATATTTATTTAAACTGTTTGATGAAAACGGCGTTGAGCTGTCAGGCGGTGAACAGCAGAAGCTGGCTATTGCAAGGGCCTATTTTAAAGATAATACTTTTATTACGGTGTTAGACGAGCCGACTTCGGCGTTAGACCCTCGCGCAGAATATTTGCTGTATAAACAATTTAATGGTTTAATCGGCGATAAAACCGCGTTTTATATTTCCCACAGGCTGTCAAGCGCAAAGTTCTGCGACAAAATAATAGTTATCGACAGCGGCATGTTAAAAGAGTACGGGACGCATCAAGAATTAATGGATTTAAACGGATTATACGCGCAAATGTATCTAATGCAAGCCTCATATTATGAGTAATAACGACCCTCTCCCGCCCGCCCCTGCGGACATGGAGTTACGCTAAAGAGATCTGCTTTTCATAGTCTTCAGGTGATAAATAGCCAAAATGACTCCACATAGTCGAATAAATTACCCGTTAGAAAAATGCTCCTGAACGTTAGAAAAACTAGGGGTAGGAATTGTCCATATTCATCATAAAACAGCAAAAGTCCGTCCAAACCTCCTATTAGGAAGTCGGACGGACTTTTCGTATGCACCCCGAAACCGTCAGCTGACAGTTGATAAGTAATTTAGTTCCTTATCACTATTAAGCGAAGAGCTCGGTGATTGACTTGTATATATTATATGGGTAAAATATATACAAGTCAATCGATGTGAAAGGCGGGTTTTTATGGAGCATATCGTACAATATGACGGTTTTTTCATGCAATCTGCGTTGGATGGGTTTGAAACTTACATCCACCGTTGGCAACCGAAAAAATCCGAGGTAAAGGGCCTGATTGTCATCGCCCACGGGATGGTGGAACACGCAGCTCGCTATGATGAGTTTGCCGAGTTTTTTGTGAAAAAGGGATATGCCCTCTATGCTCCGGACCATCTCGGACACGGGAAAACAGCGGAGAAAAATGGCATAAAAGGGTATTTCGCCCCACGCTCGGGTTGGGAATATGCGGTGCAGGACATTGAGACGGTGCGGAAACTTGCGCAAAGGGAGTATCCGGACATGCCCGTTTTCCTCTTTGGACACAGCATGGGTTCTCTGCTGGCCAGGACACATATGACAATGTATCCCAAAACCATCTGCTTGTATATTTTGAGCGGGCCCGCCCACAACCCCGATTTTATAACAAAGATGGGAAGCTTGCTTGCGAAAACCGGCATCCTCTTCAAGGGAGACAAGTACAGAAGCAAAATAATGAATGAGCTCTCTTTTGGGAAATTCTCCAAAAAGTTTTCCAAAGACAGCTACAGCGAGTTCGATTGGCTCTGTCGTGACCGTGAAAAGTTGGACCTCTATATAAATGACGAAAACTGCGGGTTTATCTTCACCCTTGGCGGGTTCAGAGATTTGCTGGGCGGCATGGCCTATAGCAATAAGAAAAAACACCTCTCCGCCATAAAAGACGAAAAGGTGTTGCTGGTGGCGGGAAGTGACGATCCCGTGAGCGGATTTGGCAAAGGTGTGGCGGCGATCTCCCATTTGCTCCTGAAATTTGGCGCAAAGACAGAGACGAAGATTTTTGACGGATTGCGCCATGAAATCATAAACGAACCGGAAAAATACGATGTTTTTGAGCTGATCAATCACCATTTAGACAAAATTTGTGTGCAAAATGTATAAGATATTGAAAATCACCCCCCGAACGCGCTTAAATTTGGTTAAAATGTAGATTGTAAAAAATGGCTATATAGATTATCATATATACATTAGCACTCAGGGGCACTGAGTGCCAAATGTTAAGGAAGATTATTATAGGAGGTAGCAAAAATGACACTAAAACCTTTGGCAGATCGTGTTGTCGTAAAAATGATTGAAACCGAGGAAAAAACCAAGAGCGGTATTATATTGACAGGCACAGCAAAAGAGAAACCAACTGTTGCCGAGATTATCGCAGTAGGGCCCGGCGGAGTTGTGGATGGTAAAGAAGTTGTGATGTATGTCAAAACAGGCGACAAGGTCATAACAAGCAAGTATTCCGGCACCGAAGTTAAAATTGATGGCGAAGAATACAACATCGTTCGTCAGAACGATATTCTTGCCATTGTAGAGTAAGCAAATCAGATAAACGGAGGTAATAAGATATGGCAAAAAATATTATTCATGGTGATGACGCGCGCCGGTCTCTGCAAGACGGCGTGAATAAAGTAGCAGATACCGTTAAGATTACACTGGGGCCGAAGGGCAGAAACGTTGTATTGGACAAAAAGTTCGGCGCTCCCCTGATTATAAATGACGGTGTTACGATAGCAAAGGAAATTGAACTCGAAGACAGATTTGAAAACATGGGCGCACAGCTTGTAAAAGAAGTCGCCACAAAGACAAATGACGTGGCGGGCGACGGCACGACGACAGCGACGCTGCTTGCTCAGGTCATTATGAGAGAAGGCTTGAAAAACCTCGCCGCAGGCGCCAACCCGATCATCATGCGCAAGGGCATAGCGGCAGCAGTGGATGCGGCTGTGGCCTCAATTAAAGAAAATTCAGTGGCGGTTACGGACAATTCCGACATTGCCAAAGTCGCGGCTATCTCTTCGGGAGACGATTTTATCGGCGACCTCATTGCCGAGGCAATGGACAAGGTCTCCAATGACGGTGTTATCACTGTCGAAGAATCCAAAACAGCGGACACATTCAGCGAAGTTGTCGAGGGCATGCAGTTTGACCGCGGATACATCACCCCCTATATGATCACAGATTCTGACAAAATGGAAGCTGTGGTGGATGATGCCCACATCCTCATTACAGACAAAAAGATCTCCAACATACAGGATATTTTGCCTCTTTTGAACCAAATGGCACAAGCCGGTAAAAAACTTATGATCATCGCCGAGGACATTGAAGGCGAAGCCCTTGCCACGCTCATTGTCAACAAACTGCGCGGCGTTCTCACCTGCATCGCAGTAAAAGCACCGGGCTTTGGCGACAGGCGCAAAGAGATGCTCAAAGACATTGCCATTTTGACAGGCGGAGAGGTTATCTCCGAGGAGCTCGGCCTTGAGCTTAAAGATACGGACATCAGCCAGCTAGGTCGTGCAAAGCAAGTTAAAGTTTCCAAAGAAAACACGATTATTGTTGACGGCGCCGGAGATTCCGATGACATCAAAGGCAGAATCAACCAGATCAAAGCTCAAGTCGAAGTCACAACCTCTGATTTTGACAAGGAAAAGCTGCAAGAGCGCCTTGCCAAGCTTTCCGGCGGCGTTGCTGTCATAAAAGTCGGTGCCGCTACCGAAACAGAGATGAAAGACAAGAAACTGCGCATAGAAGACGCACTGAACGCCACACGCGCCGCTGTTGAAGAGGGCATCGTTGCCGGCGGCGGAGCGGCTTATATCAATGCTATTGCAGCAGTGGAAAAGCTCCTCAAAACAACAGAGGGCGATGAGCGCACAGGCGTGAAGACCATCATAAAAGCACTGGAAGAGCCAATCAAACAGATTGCAGCCAATGCCGGCATTGAAGGTTCGATCGTTCTTGAAAAAATTAAAAACTCCAAAAAAGTCGGCTACGGCTTTGACGTGCTGAGCGAAACCTATGTCGACATGGTTAAAGCCGGCATCGTTGACCCGGCCAAAGTTACCAGATCCGCACTTCAGAACGCTGCGAGTATTGCCGCGATGCTGATCACCACAGAAGCTCTGGTGGGCGACCTGCCTGAACCTCCGGCACCTGTTGGCGGCGGCGCACCCGGCATGGGCGGCGACATGGGGATGTATTAATTCCAAAACGATAAAATAAAGTAAATGGTTTTACTGTGTCGGAGAGCTTATATAAGCTCTCCGACATGTATTTTGGCCAAACATTGTTTTTGGGAGGCCAATACTTGATTAAAACCTTTGGATTGTATATAATAATTGGTAGATTGCATAACTATTGGGAAATATAAGGGTGGTTTAATGGCAGGTCATTCTAAATGGAGCAATATAAAACACAAAAAAGAAGCATCTGATGCGAAACGGGCAAAGATATTCACGAAAATCGGCAAAGAAATCGGAGTTGCCGTAAAAGATGGCGGCGCTGACCCTACAACTAATGCCAAACTCCGCGATATCATCGCAAAGGCAAAGGCAAACAACGTTCCAAATGACAATATAAATCGCATGATTCAAAAATATTCAGGCACCGGTGATGACTCAAATTATGAGAGCATGACATATGAAGGTTATGGACCCGCAGGGGTTGCCGTAATAGTGGAGACACTGACAGACAATAAGAACAGAACGGCAGCGGAGGTGCGCCACTATTTTGATAAAAACGGCGGAAACCTCGGGCAAGCCAACTGTGTGTCCTGGCAATTTGACCGAAAAGGTCTGTTGATTATAGAAAATACCGGTCAAGACGAGGACATGCTCATGATTGAGGTCCTTGAAGCGGGAGCCGAAGATTTTTCAAGCGATGAGGATATGTTTGAAATAATCACGGCACACGAGGAATTTGGGCCTGTGAGGGAAGCACTCGAGGACAAATATGAGTTTGCCGAGGCGGAAGTCAGAATGTTGCCGCAAAACTATGTATCGCTGGAAAGCGAAGAGGATGTCAAGCGCATGCGCAAGTTGCTTGACATGCTGGATGACAATGAAGACGTTCAAAACGTATGGCACAATTGGGACGAATAAATAAAAATACAGACATAAAGCCGCAATTTCAAAAATGAAATTGCGGCTTTTGTATATTTGCTTTATCTGAAAATGATATCTTCTCTTTTGGGGCCGTTTGAGATCATGGTGATAGGAAATCCAAGCTCGTTTTCAACAAACTCCACATATGTCCGAGCGTTTTTTGGCAGGTCTTCATATTTTCTTATGCCTCTTATATCGCACTTCCAGCCCTCCAAGTATTTGTATACGGGTTTTGCCTGATTGAGTAAGGGCGTGACAGGAAAGTCCCGTGTGATGGTGCCGTCTATATCATAGGCTGTGCAGACAGGTATTTGGTCAAGATATCCAAGTACATCCAAAAGAGAGAGCACTACATCCGTGGCTCCTTGCAAAAGACAGCCATATCTGCTGGCGACGGCATCAAACCAACCCATGCGGCGTGGACGATTGGTCGTCGCTCCGTATTCGCCCTTGTCGCCTCCGCGTTCCCGCAGTTGATGTGCCTCGTCGTCGAAAATCTCTGTGACAAAGGCACCCGCTCCCACGCTGGAGGAATAGGATTTGACCACAGTGATGATTTTTTTAATTGCATGAGGGGGGATACCCGCCGCTCCGACACTTGCAAAGCCCGCAAGGGGGGAGGAGGAGGTCACAAAGGGGTATATCCCATTGTCGGGGTCACGCAGGGATCCGAGTTGCCCTTCAAGCAAAATGTTTTTGTCAGCTTTAACTGCGGCATGCAGAATTTGGGCGGTGTCACGGACATAGGGCGCGAGTTTTTCGCGATATCCTTCAAGATAGGCGATGAGTTTATCGGGCTCCAGTTCCGCGGCATCTCCATACAGGGCGGTCAGTGTGATATTTTTACTTTCACATATGCGTTCAACTCTGGAGCGGAGATCGCCATAGAGAATTTCGCAAACCTGTATGCCGATTTTCAGATATTTGTCGGAATAAAAAGGCGCTATACCGGATTTTGTCGAGCCAAAACTCCTTGAACCCAGGCGCTTTTCCTCCAAGGTGTCGGCCATTATGTGGTAGGGCATGACAATTTGCGCTCTGTCGGATATAAAGATTTTCGGAGTCGGCACTTTGGCCGATTCCAGCTGGGCAAGCTCCTTGAAAAAGCTGTCGAGATTTAAAGCGACGCCGGGGCCGATAAGGTTGGTAACCTCGGCGTTGAAAACACCCGAGGGCAAGATATGCAGGGCAAATCGACCGTAGTCATTTATTATTGTGTGTCCCGCATTTGCTCCCCCTTGGAAACGAATCACTATATTGGCATCGCAGGCAAGCAAATCCGTCATCTTGCCCTTTCCTTCATCTCCCCAGTTTCCGCCCACTATCGCGGTTACCATTTAAATTCACCTCTTTAAAAGATTTTGCGGCAAAAACCGCCTTTATTACATCAATATCTTAACACTTAATGAAACATAAGTAAAATAGATAGTAGTTATCTTAGAGATTAGCACAGCTTATGACAAAATGATGGACAGCAGAGCTTGAGTTGCTTGAGAGAGGGGACGTTTGCGGTGAACAATGCATATATTGCGCGCCGGAGGCTTTACCTCGAGTGCAACCCTGTGAAGCTTCTTGGCATTTATCTCTTCGTTTGCAAAATCGGAGACGACAAAACCTATGCCCAGATTTCTAATCGCAAATTCCACAATCAATCGGGAAGTGGCCAGCTCAAACTCAGGGGAGAGGAGAACACCGTTATCTCCCAGAAAATCGTCCAAAAACCTTCGTGTGCTGGTGTTTTTCTCAAGACATATGATGGGCAAATGCTCCAGCTCCTTTAGGGGAAGAGGATTTTGAATTGAAGGAAAAAGTTTTGAGCCACAGACAAAAGTGTCGCGGATTTGCTTTACGGGGTGAACAACAAGGCCCGGAACTTTTGCAAAGGGTTCGCTGACGGCGCCAAAATCTATGGTGCCTTGCTCTATCTGTTGCAAAGTGCGGGGGGTAGGATCATTTGTCACGCTTATTTTTATTTCCGGGTGCAAAAAATGAAAGCGCTCAAGGTGGGGTAGCAGAAAATACTGCAAAGTCATATCGCTGGCACCGACGCGTATCTCTCCACTCTCAAGACCGAGCATTGATAACAATGCCTTTTCACCGGCCTCTATCTCCTCAAAGGCACGGGAAATATGGGAGAAGAGGACTTCCCCCTCGGGTGTCAGATGAACGCCTTTTGGCGAACGTACAAACAGCTTGCATTTCAGTTCGCCTTCCAGTTTTGAGATGTGTTGGCTCACTGCCGGTTGTGACAAAAACAGCTGGCGAGCAGCCTTGGTGATACTTTTGTTCTTCGCGACACTTAAAAATACAGCATATCTCTCCGGCCCGATCATATAATTCTCCCTTATGTTAAAAAGGATTTAGTTTCGTTGGAGTTATGATACACCGGGACTGAATATAAGTCAACTGCATTTTGCGCGACAAACAAATCCCTTTAACTCGAGTGACACGGGTTAAAGGGATTATCGGAAATTTTAATTAGAGCGACAAATGCTTTTTGGTGTGTTGATATCAAAGGTAGCGGCGCGCTTGTTTGGGTATGTCATCTATATCGGCGCTGATCATGATGACAAATTTTATCTTTGTCTGTTCCGAGAATCTATCCAGCCACTCAAAGAACTCCCCGGCTTTTTCTGTATCGTTGCTGCCTGTAATTTTATAAAGGCTGTCCACAAAGATGGATGTGATATCGTAATTCTGAGCGTACAGACCGGAAATGAAACCGGCAAACCCCTCAAAACCTTTTATCTCATAATTGACAGTATCTATCAATCTTGCCCGATGGCTGATATCATATGTCAGCTTGGGGTCTCTTTCAATACATATTACACTTCCGGCCTCTTCTGTAACTGCCGTATTGACCATGCTGATAAGTTGTTTAGTCTTACCTGTACCTTTCAAGCCGACAATGCACTTTATCAATGGAATCTCCCCCTATATATTGTTGTTGCAGTTTTATATTATCATAAAGTTGCATGTATTACAATCAAATTAAAGTAAACATTTTGTGAATACCGGTATTTTGCCTTGTTTTACACCTATTAAGTGGAGAACAAAGGCTTTAACGGAATGATTTTGCCAAAAGCGAGTAGGGCAAATCGCCGCCGTAAATATCAAGGGCGCTGCCCACGGTGAAGTCAAGCAAGCCCAAACAGGCGGATTCAAATGCGATTATGTCTTCGTATTTGGATATGCCGCCGGCATATGTGATGGGAGTACTGCCATGGGTGCGAAATGCCGTGAGCAGTTCCACCAAAGCATAGTCCGGGCCGACCATTTGCCCTTCTACGTCAATTGAATGTATCAAAAACTCACTGCAATATTTAGAAAGCTCATGAAGTGAGTTTGCGGTGACTTCAAAATCGGTTGTTGTTCTCCAACCGTCTTTGGCTGCAAAGTATCCTCTTTCATTTCGCACGCAGCTCAGGTCGACAACAAGCCTCTCTTTGCCGACCAGATTCATAATGGCGAGGAGCTTTTCTTTTGAAAACTTATCGCCTTCAAAAAGTGCCGAAGTTATGATGACATGGGAAGCTCCGTTTTCCAAAAAAAACTCCGCATTCTCACAGTTGATACCGCCGCCTATCTGCATACCGCCGGGAAAAGAGAGGAGTGCACCGAGCGCTTGTTCCACATTTCCGCTTCCGAGCATGATCAGATGCCCGCCATTCAGTTCATCTCGGCGAAACATATCGGCATAGTATTTGGCATCTTGCTCTGAGACAAAGTTCTCTTGCAGGTTGTCTGCCAGAGTTTTCCCGACCAACTGCTTGACATGGCCGCCATGCAGATCTATACAGGGTCGAAACTTCATTTTTCTATCAGTTTTGCGGTCAATTCTTCAAGGGCTGTCATATCGTCCGCAGCGACAGGGGTGACCCCGGGAATCAAGCTCCACTCTTCGCTGGACAGGATAGTCTCATCGGGCGCCACCGCAGCTAATTTGCCAAGGCTCTCAAGCTCGAGAAAATGCCTGTTTGTATATATCTCAAAATTGCATCCGTCGTCGGGATAGTTAAGACCTGCATAATAGGGAAATCTCTTGACAAACAGGGCGCCATGGCACAGATATGCGGAAAAACCTCTTTCGCAGGAGATGCCAAATTTGAAGGGCAGGTCAACTTTGGGGTCTTGACGCAAGGAGATGAGTTCCTTGCCCCAAGTGACTCGGGGATCGGCCATATTGCAATAGGGCCAAAGGGACATAGTGCGGTTGTGCAAAAGGCCTGTATCCTTTTTGTTCTGCGGGACAATGGCGGTGCCGCCCGCGCACATGACCGACACTTGCCAAATGCCAAAGACTTGGGGAAAGGTGTGTGTGTTTTTGGCATATGCGGTGACACGCACATCCGACGAAGTTTCAGATACCACAAGTTCCAAGGTGTGTTGCACATTGTTGGATTTTTGCGGGGGAGGGGTGAAGGTAAATATATTGTTTGAAACGGTGTAGTTTACCTCATCGTTGTCGGGATAATAGGTTTCAGGTTTTGCCTCGGGGGTCAGCCAAATCCTGTGACCTCCATAGGTGCGCCAGTAAGCATCGGAGTAAAAATATGAGTCAAACTCAGGCCCGGACTCGATAATCTCGTTGTTATTGTCTTCATACATGAAGTTTTCTCCGCCCGGAAGGGAGTATTTTATAATACGCGGGCCGCACTCGAGGGTGACCAAAATCTCAGCATGTCCGTTTTCTATGGCCAGGACTCTGCCAAAGTTTTTATACTCTCTTTCGCCAAATACAATTGCCATGTTGTGCTTCCTTTCTTGTTTTCAATTATCGGTAAAATATGTGCTTGCGTGTAAAGCACACAGACCCGATTTGACACGAGTATACCACAGAATTGAAACCGTGACAAGAAGCGAAACAGAGAACACAATTCAAAAGCGCACATCAGGGCAAAAAGGGTGGGCGGTCAAAGTAAAAGCAAGGTTAGACAGAGTAAAAGTAAAGTGATAGA
>CAYTOF010000002.1:3441-68169 GCA_964439435.1 uncultured Oscillospiraceae bacterium | reverse complement strand
CTTCTTCGCGCTCTTCTTGTAAGCTATTGTACCAACTTACAGGATAGCCAAGCTCCTTGCAAGCTTCCAATGTTCTTATGATTCGCCTTATGTCGCTTTCGTGGATGTTCAAGGAACTTGATGGGTCTACTCTTTTCAATAGAGTATAAAGTGCATCCGTTCCTTTCTTTTCGACAAAGGCGAGCATCATCTCTCGAAATTCTCTGTTTTGGGGAGTTGGGGCGAATTTGTTTCCTTTAATAATCGCATTCACAAAAAGGCCGGTACCCCCTACAACAACCGGAGTTTTTCCACGTTGTAGTATATCTTGTATTGTGGCAGTAGCTAAGTTTACATATTTTTGTACAGAACAATCCTCAAATGGATCTAAAATATCAATCATATGATGTCGGACAAGGCTTTGGGCTCTTGCATCGGCTTTGGCTGTTCCTATATCCATGCCTTTATACAACTGCATTGAGTCTGCTGATACGATTTCTCCGGATATCTCCATGCTCATATCGACAGCCAATTCACTTTTCCCTGTCGCGGTAGGCCCAACAATACATATTATTTTGTCTTTTGTCCGTTTGTCTGCTTTATTTCTATTTACATTCATGTTATTCTGAGAAATTTCTTCTCCAAGGCAGTCCTCGTTATAACGTCAATAATCGGACGACCGTGAGGGCAATAAAGCATTGCTTTTCCGGACAAAATGGCTCTTGTGAGTGCCTCAAGTTCCATAATGTCTGAATCACTGCCTCCTTTAATCGCCGCTTGGCAAGCAAGCAGCTTAATAATATTTTCTTTTTTGTCTTCAGGTGTTTTGTTCATATTCAATGCTTCAACAATTTCTGAAATTGCTGTAATTGCTGTTTCAGAATCATAATAATCAGGCAGAGCACGAATGATAATACTTGCTCCACCAAAATCTTCAATTTCGAATCCGAGTTTGTTTAACATCCCTATATGCTCCAACAGCATCTCCTTTCCTTCCGCAGGGTACACTGTTATGACAGGCTCAAGCAACGTCTGCGATGAAACATGTTCATCTAACATTTTTATTTCATCGTACTTTATGCGCTCGTGAGCAGCGTGTTTATCCAGTATAATTAATTCGTCATCTGTTTCAATCAGAATATAGGTCCCAAAAACTTCTCCCAATACTCTGAAAACATCCGTGTTTTCATCAACATCAGCACTTTTTACACTGATATTACTATCATCACTCAAACGTTTCGATGGGCCAATCGGCATTTCTTTCAGATTATCTGAGTCTTCGTTGCTTTTGTGCGTGTCTTCTTGACTTTGTTCATCGAACACATCAACATATATGGGCTTAAAAGAAGCGTTCTGAGCCAAGACCGTTTCAGGTCTTGATTCATCATTCCTTTTGATTTGAAAATTCAAAATCCCCTCTTGATAAGTCCGCATATCTTTATTATTGTTTTCGAAAATTTGAGTGTTTGAAGCCATGCTATAAGTATTATGTATTTTGCTTTCTTCTCTCATCATCGAATCAGCTTTTACATCCAAGTTCTTTTCCGTGATCTCAGATTTTCCAATATCACTGCTATTTACTTCAGATGCATTTTGTTCTGTTTTTTTGTGAACAGATATGGCGTTTTCGTTATGCTTAGCTATCGCTGTTTTTACTCCATAATAAACAGCTTCAAAAATTCGCCTTTCAAAAGCAAATTTGATCTCAACTTTAGCCGGATGCACATTGACATCCACATTGCTTGGTGTAACGTTAATATTTATGAATGCAATGGGAAATTTTCCGGTTACCAAGTGTCCTCGAAAAGCTTCCTCCAGAGCGCTTTGAATTGTGAGATTTCTAACAGGCCTTTGATTTACAAAAAAATGTTGAGAAGACCTGTTGGCTCTAAATACAGTAGGCTGAGAAACAAAACCGTGCACAATTACATCATCAACCTTGTAGCTTATTTCAATTAGTGAGGATGCAATTTCTTTTCCAATGAGACAATAAATTGCTGTGTGCAGAGAATGATCTCCCGGAGTATGGAATATGGTTTTTCCATCTTTTATGAAACTAAAACTTACATCAGGCCTTGAAAGGGAAAGCTTTGTTAGAGATGTTTGTATATATGCTCCTTCTGTGGAATCTTTTCGCAAAAATTTAAATCGTGCAGGAGTGTTGTAAAATAAATCTCTAACTATAATTGTGGTACCAAGTGGGCAACCAACGCTCGTATTCTCTTTTTTATTTCCACCTTCTACAACGACTTTTCCTCCAAATTCATTTTCTTTTGTTCTTGATATCAGAGAGACTTTAGACACAGCAGCAATTGCTGCCAGAGCTTCCCCGCGAAACCCCATCGTGTTTATCTCAAGGAGGTCCTCTTCGTTGAATAGTTTGCTTGTAGCATAACGGTCAAATGCCGTCTCAATTTCAGAGTGATCAATACCGTGGCCATCGTCAGTAATACGTATATATGTTATTCCGCCTTTTTGTATTTCGATAGTTATATTTTTAGCTTTTGCATCAAGGGAATTCTCTACCAGTTCCTTAACAACTGAAGCCGGTCTCTCCACGACTTCCCCGGCTGCTATAAGGTTTGTCATATGACTGGAAAGTTTTTTTATCTTCTCCATTTTTCCCCTCCTTTCTGACAAAATAGTTGTTTTCAATGTCTGATAATATTTAAATATCTTGAATAAGATCTTCTGCTTCTTTGGATAATTTATATAGGGTATTCATCGCTTCAAGTGGTGTCATAACCTCAGGTTGCAACGCTGCCAGTCTCTCTAATAAAACTTCCTTTTTATCTTCATCTAAAGAAAACTGCGTCGGGTTTTGCTTTTCAGTAATTTTGCTTGGCGTTTTTGAGGCTAAGTTTCCTCTTTCATCATTTCTTTCAAGTTCTTCGAGTACGGTTTTTGCTCTCGAAATCACTCTAGAAGGTAGTCCCGCCAGTTGTCCGACTTCTATTCCATAACTGTCGTCTGCTCCTCCTCTGACCACTTTTCTCAAGAATATGATTTCGTTATTTCGTTTTTTAGCAGTAATGTTGTAGTTTTTTACACCGCTCAGAGCGTTTTCAATATTTGTCAATTCATGATAATGGGTTGAAAACATTGTCTTAGCACCAATTGATTTTACTATATATTCAAGTATTGCGCGAGCAATTGCCATCCCATCAAAAGTGGATGTGCCGCGACCTATTTCGTCAAATATCAGCAGACTTTTTTTAGTTGCATCATTTAATATCTGTGCTGTTTCACTCATCTCTACCATAAACGTCGAACGTCCTGCAAAAAGCTCATCATATGATCCAAATCTTGTATATATGCCATCTACCAGACCTATTCGCGCTTGCGTAGCCGGCACAAAACTCCCTGTTTGTGCCAAAATCACTATCAAAGCGGTCTGCCGCATATAGGTCGATTTCCCTGCCATATTGGGACCTGTAATGATTGTAAGGCGATTATCTTTGCAATCAAGAAAAGTATCATTGGGTACAAACAAGGAGTGTCCTGACATAGATTCAACTACAGGGTGTCTTCCGTCGTGTATGTGTATATCATCTGATAAATCAACTTCGGGTCTAACATAATTGAGTTCAAATGCCGCTTGTGCAAGTCCTGCAAGAGCATCCAAACGAGCTATTGCCGCCGCGGTAGCCATCAAATCTGCACTTTTTTCTTTGACTGTATCTCTCAAACTACAAAAAATCTCGTATTCAAGAGTCCGAATTTCTTCATCGCTATTCAATATCGTGTTCTCTAGTTCTTTCAATTCCGGTGTAATATATCTCTCCCCTGTGGAAATCGTTTGCTTTCTTATATAGTCCTCAGGCACTTCTCCGGAAAAAGATTTTGATATTTCTAAATAATAACCAAATACACGATTGTATCCTATTTTAAGATTTTTTGCTCCTGTTCGTTCACGTTCTTTGATCTCAAGTTCAGCAATCAAGGTTCTACTATTTTGGGCAATATATCTTTGTCTGTCAAGTTGCTCATTTACGCCATCTTTTATTATCCCGCCTTCACGAACAGACAAGGGCGGTTCTTCAACAATTGTTGCGTTTAACAAATCACGCAACTCAGGCATCTCGTCAAGATTATTATGGATTCCGCGGAGTTCATCACAGTTCATATCAGCAATCAATATTTTAATTTTTGGCAATTCCGAAATTGTCTTCCCAAGTGCCAATAGCGTTCTCGCATTTGCACTTCCATAGGCAATTTGGCCCATGATTCTTTCGACATCCTGTATGCCGGCAAGATTGTTGCAAAGTTCACTTCTTAAAACAGTATCAGTCAATAATTCAGAAACCGCATTTTGCCTTCTCGTTATTTCCGGTAATTCCGCCAATGGGCGCTCTATCCAGGTCCGTAATAACCTACTGCCCATCGCGGTTTTCGTTTTATCTAGTGTGCTTAGTAAGCTCCCTTTTTTCGTCCCTCCGGAAAGCGATTCGGTCAATTCAAGGGATTTACGGGTTTTCGACGGTAAATCCATATATCTTTCTATTCCATAAAGTTCAATTTCTCGCATATGTGTTAAGTCATCTCGAACTATGTCGTCAAGATAAAAATACAATTGAGAAATCGCTTGCCTTGTCACGTTTGAAATCTTGTTCGCGCTGTTATTCAAACCCGGAATTTTATCAAGATATTTAGCTTCATCGATCAAAGATTCGTCTGTCAGGTGGCAGTATATTGAAAGCTCTGAAAGCTCTTTTAATAGCTCAGCTACCTTTTCATCCCCATCATTTAAAACTACTTCACTTGGTGCATATGCTGAAATTTCATCCAATATGCTTTGAATGATTTTTTTATCCGATTTAATTTCTGTCGCCCGCAGGGTGCCGGCAGACACATCAGCAAAGCACAGACCGGCGTGATCACTCTCAACAACAATCGATGCCAAATAGTTGTTTTTTCTTTCTTCCAATACACTGGTGCTCATAACTGTGCCGGGAGTGATTTTCCGAACAACATCGCGTTTTACAAGTCCTTTTGCTACTGCTGCATCTTCCAGTTGCTCACAAACTGCAACTTTATGGCCCATTGAAACCAATTTGTTGATATATCCTTCAGCGCTATGATGCGGAACGCCACACATCGGAGCTCTTTTATCAGTTCCACAGTCACGACCTGTAAGCACAAGATCAAGTAATTTTGATGCTTTTTCCGCATCTTCAAAAAACATTTCATAAAAATCACCCATACGATAAAACAAAAAAGCATCTCGATTGTTCTCTTTTATCGCAAGATATTGACGCATCATAGGGGTATATGTCTCATTTTTTGATTTCATCTAATTTGTCCTCTTTATCGGCAATCTTCCTATAAAAGACCAAGTTGAATTGTTAACTATTTCTACATTTATAAAGTGTCCAATACTTTCATCTTTCCCTTCGAATATTACAAGTCTTCCACCTGGTGTACGCGAAGTTAGATATCCCGGTTTTTCTGTTGCTCTGCCATCGACAAGGACTCTTTGAGTGCTCCCAACTAGCAGTGAGTGTTTCTTATGCGAAATGGAGTTTTGCAATTCCAATAGCTCTGAAAATCTCCGTGATTTTTCACTGACAGGTGTCGTGTCAATCATTTTTTCAGCAGCGGTTCCCTTACGTGGTGAATATATAAAGGTAAAAAGTGAGTCAAATTCGAGTTCTTCAACAAGCTTCATTGTATCTAAAAAGTCTTTTTCGCTTTCGCCCGGGAACCCAACGATAACATCACTTGTGACAGTGAGATTTGGGATTGCTTCACGCGCTGCATTTATTAGCTCTCGATAATACCCCGCAGTATAGCCTCTGTTCATTCGTTTCAGCACAGCGTCGCTTCCTGATTGAAAAGGTAAATGCAATAACGGAGCCACCTTTTCGCATTCTGCCATCACTTCAAAAAGCTCATGCGATGCATCTTTTGGATGGCTCGACATAAATCTGATTAAGAATTCTCCCGGAAGACTATTTACTTCTCTTAAAAGATCTGAAAATCCAAATCCTTTAGTATTTCCTCTGTAAGAATTTACATTTTGCCCCAATAATGTTATCTCTTTCCTATCGCTTTGAATAATGGTTTTTGCCTCTGCTAGGATATCATCAACGGATCTGCTTCGTTCGCGTCCACGCACATATGGCACCACACAATAACTGCAAAAGTTATTGCAACCATACATTATTGACAGCCATGCTTTGACATTGTGCTCTCTTTCCTTGGGCATTCCTTCGACAATACTGCCTTTTTCATTGCCGGAGGCAAAGCTTCGACTGTTGTCCATAAGTGCTTTTGCCAGAAGCTCAGGGAAAAGGTATAATGCATGTGTATCGACAACCAATGACACATCAGGATAGCTCTTTTTTATTTTTTCTGCAGTATGTTTTTGTCCTGCCATGCAACCACAAACCGCTATTATCAATTCAGGGTTCTGTCTTTTATATTTTAAGACAGATCCAATGTTTCCGTATGTACGGTTCTCAGCATTTTCACGAATAGCGCAGGTGTTGAATATGATCAAATCAGCCTCTTGTGCACACTTGGCATTTTTATATCCCATCTCAGTTGTCATACCTCTAATGATTTCGCTGTCTGCTTCATTTTGCTGACATCCAAATGTCTCGATATAGCACAAGGGACTTCCATTGTGTATGTTCTGATTCAAGTTTCGCACATAGGACATCTGCTCATATTGTTTTGCGACATCTATTTCATCATGATCGATAATAAATTCATTTATTGTTTGCTTGGCCATATTTTCCTCTGATCTATCTAACTCTTTGATTCCACATCGCCTATATTATAACATATTTGGCCAAATTTGACTATAACGGTATAATATGATAATATGTCAAAAACGATCAATATTAGCGGGAGGTATCAATATGCCCCGCCATTCGCCTGCTGAAATATACACGATGCTGGTGCTCCGTGACGTGCCATATCATCAAGAGGAAACTTATATTGAAAAGCAAATAAGAGGCGACATAAGCAGAGATCTTGGGGTGCTAATTGACCAAGGTATGTCTGAACGTGAAGCTGTAAAGACTTTACCTCCTCATACAGCAATAGCAAAGAAATATCGCAGAATCTTTAGAGGTTCAGGTTTGTCTGTTGACGGACTTATGCTCTTCAATCGTTTTTTTATGAATGTCTCCGGGATAGCCCTAATGATGGTCACTTTGCTCGTCATGTTTCGAATATATCCACAGCCTGAATACCTTGTTTATTTGTTCTGTGCTTTCTCAGCTGTTGTCGCAGGTATTATCGCATATAGAAGACTCCATAGCATCTTATTGAATTTAATTACTGTATTTGTGCCAATCTTTCTGCTTTTATATTACCCCATAAAAGAAACATACGAACTCTCTTTACAGGATAAAAGCAGTTTTTTTGATTTGTTTTTTAGTTATGCAAATCATGAAGTTTTTTTTGTGGTCATTTTGATTGCCATTCTTTTCCCCTTAACTTTGATGTGGTTGTATTCTAAGAGGTTTTTAAGCAAAACAGCAGGTTTATTTGTGCGTATATTTTCATTGATATTACTTGTTGTCTCTTTTTTGTTTTTTTCCTTATATACACTTAAACTAAAACATGACTATGACACAAGCGCTTTGACAATCATCAGCGCATTAAATTTAGAATATGAAAACTATATCAACCAAAATTCCATTGACAATTTTGCTCAATATGCCCTGAAAATGGATGCCTTGGTTTCAAAATATGGCAGTATTTATCGAAGCGCTCCAGATGTCATAACCGGATCTCTTTCAAGTTTGATAGATATATTTCAACTTTATGATACAGACTATGCAGAGCTAGTTAAATACTACCATCCCGCCTTTGACCCAGAAAAACAGAATCCATTTAACACCGCAGGTTTAGATGATGCGGTCACACATGCACGTAAAAGAGTCTCAATTATATTGGCTGCCGGCACAGAGAGTCCGAATTTCAAG
Organism: uncultured Oscillospiraceae bacterium; assembly: GCA_964439435.1. Classification (GTDB taxonomy): domain Bacteria; phylum Bacillota; class Clostridia; order Oscillospirales; family QAMX01; genus CAYTOF01. The sequence continues at coordinate 60,250 of CAYTOF010000002.1, read as the reverse complement.
ACGTTGATTGGAATTATGGAGAGGTGCGAAGTTCAAAAACTGGAGTTGCTTGAATCACTTGGTGTTTATTTTACAGACTGGGCATATTCAAAATAGACAATGCTGCGAAAGGCATTCATATAAAACCCAGAGGCGCTTTTTGTGTTAATTTATCTTAAATATAGAAATGTCCATGGAGATATAATATTCGTTATATCTCCATGGACACTATAATGGCCCTGAAAGACAGATCAAATGCAAGCGGTTTTTCAGCACAACTTGTAGATTAACCTCCAAACGGCTTCATCTTTATCAATGCTTGGATTTGCATTTAATTTGAATTTTGATTTGTCATTTTTAAATAACAATCTGGTTGTCTCACATAAAACGAATTTTAGATTTTAATATCGTCGCAGAAATATCACGCACACCATCCAAATGGGTGTTATAATAATATGCTGTTAGCATTGACCTACCCATTTGGCAGTGCTGTTATGCGTGTATATCCCAAATCGTAATTTCCACCATCATCTCTCAGCATATAACGTTTGCTCCACGTCCTTCCTTCATTGTCAGAGTACTTTATTGCTACACCTTGGGGACTGTCTCTAAATCCATATGTCAGGTATAAACGACCATCTGTAGAAAATTTCATTGACGGAGGTTTTTCCCTCATCCGCGCTTATGAATTGAGGGAATCTAGCTCCTCGGTTCGGATTGTCATATCTGTCATCTTCTCGTAATAAAACAATTATTTCGCCATTCTGACGGCGGATGGCGGAAGGCATTATTGTAAATCCCGGAGGTTCTTCGCCGATATAAGATAAAAACTCAAATCTACGGCCTCCTTCGCTGATTTTTGCAACAGCTGCACATTCTTCCCGTCCGTCTGCTTTTGGACATGCAAAAAACAACAATGCTTCACTTTTCGAAAGAGGCAGAATCTCTGTACGTGCAGAAATGCCCGAAAGACCCATAGAAGGCGTTTCAAAAGGTCCAATCCATGTTTTGCATCTGTCTTTAGAATAGAAAAACGGTGAAATCGCCCCAGCCTCCAAACCCTTAAGCACAAAGCGTATTGCTGTTTCGGCATCCAAAAAGTCTAATTTGCCACTAAAAACAGTTATTCTATCCCTTGAGATTTTACCAAGTTCAGGTATTTCTTCTATCATCCAAGTCTTTTCGCCATCAAGAGAACGGCTCTGTCTTGAATAACTCGGTTTTGAATAATCTATTTTATGCTCATCTTCTACCCGTGATTTTTCCAAAGTTCCCTGCGTGAACCCAACGACAATTTCTTCTCCAAATGATCAGATACCATGATTTGCCGGCCATCATGCAAATTTACCCTCTTCTTCATGTACTGTAAAGTGTTTGCACTCCATCAAAAATTCCTCCTCTAATTTTTCACAAATCACTGTGTTTTGCGCATCATAAGTTTATCATAATTTAAAAAGCAATACCATAAGTTTTCATATAGGAAAATAACAACTGACGAAAGTGCCATTTAAATAAAATTGTTCCTGTTTTGCTTGCACATAGCTTAATTATATGCTATCATACTACAAGAATACTTTATTATCTTAAATATTTCAAGGGTGGTTTTGAATGAGAATTGCGATTACAATTATACAGCTCCTTTGCTCTATTGTTTTGGTGCTTACTATACTCTTCCAAAGCGGAAGCAAACAAGGACTCGGTTCAATAGGCGGGGCGGCGGAATCCTTCCTGTCAAAATCAAAGACCGGTGACTTTGATGCCAAAATGAAAAAGCTGACTATCGTAGCCGGCGTTGTTTTCGTAATAGCTACTATAGGGCTTAACATACTGTCAGCTTTTTAAAAAACTGCACATGTACATTTTTTATACGATTTCGACAGATCACTCCAGCTGATTTATATATTTCTAATATCTTTCAATTAGAAAAACCGGCCGCCACTGTGCCGGTTTTACCTTTTTGTCAAAATGGTAAGTATATTACACATTGAATTTTTTATATTTAAAGGATATAATTCACTTAAAAACAAGCAGCATGATGTGCATTGCTATTTTTGAATGACAATACATAAAAGGAAGGATGCGCAATGTCGAAGTTTGCTAATTATTTTTCTTCACTCTCTGGCAAAAACATCGGAATAGTGGGTGCTGGAATCAGCAATATACCCCTTATTGAATTACTCCATGATGTCGGTGCAAGCATCACTGTTTATGACAGAAAATCAATTGACACACTCTCTCATCTTGCAAGGTATATGGCATTGTATAATTTTAGATTTGTCAGTGGTCCCGATTATCTGTCAAATTTAAATGAGGAAATTGTCTTTCGCACACCCAGCCTTTTGCCAAATTCACCGGCTTTGGCTCGCGCACATGCACTGGGCACAAAAATAACCACTGAGATGGATTTGTTCTTTGAATTATGTCCGACCCGAACTATAGGAATTACCGGAAGTAGTGGAAAAACAACAACATCAACTTTAATTTCTTTGATTTTACAGGATACTGGCCATAATGTTTTTTTGGGTGGGAATATCGGTAAACCACTTTTATCTGAAATACCTAATATGAAAAAAGATGATATTTGTGTAGTGGAGTTGTCCAGTTTTCAATTAATGGACATGACTCACTCCCCCAACACTGCTGTTGTCACAAATATTACTCCCAATCATCTCGATATCCATAACTCAATGACAGAGTATGTGCGTGCAAAAATGAATATTTTCGAAAATCAATCACCCTCTGATGTGTTAGTGCTAAATCTCGACTGTAAGGCAGTGTCGTCTTTTGCGCCCCTGTCTCACGGAAAGACAATTACATTTTCAAAAACCGACAGTAGGGCTGATTTTTATATTGAAGATGATGTGATAACGTTTCAAGGAAAACAAATCATACCATTGTCAGAAATAAAACTTCCAGGTGTACACAACGCAGAAAACTACATGGCTGCGGCAGCCGCAGTTAAAGAGCTTGCTTCTCATGACAATATTGCAAATGTAGCAAGAATTTTTCCCGGAGTACCACACCGCCTTGAACTGGTGCGAGAGTTAAATAATATAAAATACTATAATTCTTCTAAAGACACTACCCCCGCTACATCGATTGCAGCTCTGTCTGTCTTTAAAAGCGGTATTGTCTCTATAGTCGGCGGAAGCAATAAAAACACCTCTTTTATTGAATTGGGAGACTTCCTTGCTCAGAAAGCAAAATGCGTAATTCTGATTGGAGAAACGGCATCTGAAATAGAAAACGCAATAAAAAATTCGACACACTACTCCAAGCAACATACCACTATAATATTTTCAGAAAATATGATTGACGCAGTAAAGTCAGCACATAAACACGCAAACAAGGGCGATGTTGTTGTCTTGTCTCCTGCCAGCGCTTCATTTGATATGTTTTCCAATTTTGAACATCGTGGCGATGTTTTCAGAGAAGCCGTAATGGGCTTGAAATAAATCAACTAACAATTATACCTTACTGTGTTTTATTTGCCATACAAACGGTAACCTAAGCGACTACATATCTTGCGTCCGAATTCATAATATGATATTATAATATGAATGATTTGGGAGGTAATAGTGATGTCAAAACTCTCGGTACTTGTCCTTTTTGGAGGTATGTCTCCGGAACACGATGTGTCCTGCTCCAGCGCCGCCTCTGTCCTTAAAAATATTGACAAATCTCTTTTCGAGGTTTCAGCTGCAGGAATAACCAAAGAAGGACACTGGTATTTAACCGATGCCTCCCCTGATCAAATAAAAAATGGAGACTGGGCCAATTTGCCAAATAATAATTTGATGTTGTGGTCTCCATCTCGCGATTCTTTTAAACGACCTGATTGTGTATTTCCCTTATTACACGGCGAAAATGGTGAAGATGGCGCTCTACAGGGCTTTCTTACGCTTGCAGGCATTCCATTTGTCGGCTGCAAAATGACAGCAAGCGCCATATGTATGGACAAGATTTTCACAAAACTCATTTGTGCCCATGAAGGCATACAGCAAGCTCGTTTTATTGCCCTTAAAAAAGAACAGATCGAACAATACAGTGACGATTTCGCAAATAATATATTCTTCACTTTGGGATGCCCGGTTTTTGTAAAACCGGCAAATACCGGTTCGTCGGTGGGAGTTTCCAAAGCTAAGGATAAAAACAGCCTGCATACTGCTTTAAAGCTTGCAGCAATTTATGATCAAAGAGTTTTGGTGGAAGAGTTTATCGACGGCTATGAACTTGAAATAGCCATACTTGGCAATAAAAATCCGATCCCATCTTGTATCGGTCAAATAATCCCTTCACGAGAGTTTTATACCTATGAATCAAAATACATTGACGGCACAAGTGGTCTAATCATCGACCCTGACATTCCTTTAGAAGCAAAAGAGCGTCTAACTAATACAGCATTGCAAATTTATGAATTGCTCGATTGTAGTGGCCTTTCACGTGTTGACTTTTTTATGCGCCGCTCAGACAATGCGATTGTCTTTAACGAAATAAACACAATTCCGGGTTTTACTGATATTTCAATGTATCCAAAACTATTTGAACATTCTGGTTTGCCATATAAAGACCTTATTACAAAACTGATTTACTTTGCAATTGAGGGTTAGACATGATTTCAACTGACAGAAGACCTATCGGTGTTTTTGATAGTGGGCTCGGTGGCCTTACCGCAGTCCGAGAACTTACCCATATACTACCACATGAAGATATCATATATTTTGGTGACACTGCGCGTGTCCCATATGGAACGCGTTCTCGTGAAACGATTCTTAGGTATGCAAGAGAGAATGTCCGTTTTTTGCTTTCAAAAAACATCAAACATATTCTTATAGCCTGCGGCACAGTAAGTGCCACTGCTCTTGATATCTTGCAATCAGAATTTGATATACCCATATCCGGCGTGGTTTTACCTGCTGCAAACAAAGCTTTGAGCCTCACTTTGAATAAAAAAATCGCTGTTATTGCTACTACTGCAACAATACGATCAGGTGCATATGCAAGATACATCACTAAAATCAATCCTCTGTGTGAAACTATATCAGTTGCCTGCCCTCTGTTTGTCCCTATTGTCGAAAACGGGCGAATAGATTCTGACGATATAATCGTAAAAACACTTGTTCGTGAATATCTGACAGAGATAAGATCTGCAGAAGTTGACACCCTTATCCTTGGATGTACTCACTATCCACTGCTTTCAGATGCGATAGCCAAATTTTTGGGAGATGAGGTAGCATTAGTTGATTCGGGGAAAGAAGCAGCAATTCAATTGCATTCTGAGTTGTCAAATTCTCGAAATTTCTCTTGCGATAAAACCAATCTTGAAATGGAAAGTATTTGCAGTTCTTTCCTGGGAAATCTTACTTTTTATACAAGTGATGATCCCAATGAGTTCAATAAAACCGCAAGCATTTTTCTGAAAGAAGATAAAAAGATAAATGCCATAAAAATTAACATCGAAAATTACTGAATGCTAAGCTTTGGTTTTTATTTTATCTTACCATACAAAAATAAATCCGAAGTAGCACAACTTTTGAATATGCACTCACATTAATGACAAAACAGGAGATCATATGGAGCACACCTCTTTTCAAGACAACTATAATAAAATACCGGTAATAATATCCATAAAAGGTGACAGACGCCAAATAGACGACGAAAATGATACGGTTGAATTTGTTACAAGCGGCAGTCTTTCATTTGAAAATGGCGTCTACAGCCTTCACTATGCAGAAAGCGAATTGACCGGTATGGACGGCACACAGACAACCGTGATGGTAGAAAACAATAAAGTCACTGTAGAGAGAAGAGGGTTTGTCAGCTCTCATATGGTATTTGAACAGGGGCAAAAGCACCTTTCTCTTTATGAAACACCGGTTGGAGCAATTACAGTTGGAGTCAATGCCTCAGCAGTGGAATCTACACTGGATGAAAACGGCGGGCAACTCAATGTAGACTATTCGATAGAAATAGACAACGCCTTTGCTGGTTATAATGGATTTTCCATCGTAGTAGTAAATTCATCGGCAAACCTATAAGTTACGTTTATGTTTGCCTTGTGTTTCCTTTCAGTTATCCATAAATTATACAAATTTCTGTTTTTATATTGCTATTTTACATGATATTGCCAAAGATATAATAAAGGAGATTTCAATGTCCGCCTACAATTTTGTACATCATGCGAAAGAGGAGTTCTCAAAAGTAGTTGCTGCTGCATATAAGCTGGCTGTTGAAGCAGGGGAACTACAATCAGTAGAGCTCTCACCTCCTTCGTCAGAAATTCCCAAAGACTCTAAAAATGGAGATATCTCTTCAAATTTTGCTCTTGTCGCTTCTAAGTTACTCCGAAAAAACCCCAAAGCCTTAGCAGACACCCTAATCAAATTTGTAAAGCCACATAAACTGTTTGAAGATGTTCAGGCTGCTGGACCGGGATTTATCAATGCTTTTTATTCGCCTCTTTGGTATAAGTCAGTTTTGTCCTCTGCGAGTGAAATGGGACAAAAATATGGCTATGATAACATTGGTGAAGGAAAGCGTGTCATTATAGAATATGTCTCAGCCAACCCAACCGGTCCGATGCATGTGGGAAATGCACGTGGCGGTGTTTTGGGCGATTCTCTGGCTTCCATTTTAGAACGAGTAGGATATAAGGTTTGGCGTGAATTTTATGTCAACGATGCAGGTAATCAAGTTGAACTCTTAGGGCTTTCAGTCGAAGCGCGTTATCTTGAACTCATTTTCGGAGAAGACAATATAGATTTTCCTGAAAACGGATACAAAGGAGAGGACATAAAACAAATAGCAGGCGAGCTTTTAAATCAATACGGAGATTCTTTGATATCGAAAGAACCTGCGGAACGTCGTTCGTTTATGCGTGATTTTGCATTGAAGAAAAATATTGATTCGATGCAACGGGATATGGCTCGCTACAAAGTAATCTATGACAATTGGTTTTTTGAATCAAGCTTGCATCAGTCCGGTTATGTGGAGGATACAATCAAACTGCTTGATAGTCTTGGAGTACTCTACAACAATGACAACGCGCTCTGGTTCAAAGGCAAATATTATGGAATGGAAAAAGATGAAGTCATAACCAAATCCAATGGTTACCCAACCTATTACGCCGTGGATATTGCATATCATCGCAATAAATTCGAGCGCGGCTTTGATACAGCCATAGATATATTGGGAGCAGATCATCACGGCCACGCTTTGCGCTTTAAAGCAGGTGTTGCCGCCTTGGGAATAGAAGCTGAAAGATTGTCTTTTGTTTTATACCAGCTTGTTAGGCTCATATCCGGTGGAGAAGTCGTTCGCATGTCAAAGAGAACCGGGAAAGCTATTTCACTTTCCGGCTTACTCGATGAAATTAGTGTAGATGCCGCGCGATTCTTTTTCAATTCCCGTTCAAGCGACACACACCTCGACTTTGACCTTGACCTTGCTATTAGGCGGGACAGCGATAACCCTGTTTATTATGTTCAATACGCGCACGCTCGCATTTGTTCTCTATTGAAAAACTTGGAGCATGACGGCTTAACAGCATATGACATTCACCACTTAGACATTGACAGATTAAGTGAGCCTTCTGAACGCATTCTTATAAAAACAATCGCGCAACTGCCCGAAGAGATAAAATTGGCTGCTCGAGACCTTGAACCATTTAGGCTTACGCGCTATCTGATCGATTTGGCGACAGCTTTCCACGTGTTTTATACAGAAGTCAGAATAAAGGATTCAGAAATTGATTTTGCTCGTTCTCGTCTGCTTTTATGTGAAATAACCCGCTCTGTATTATCAAATGTATTGACAATGCTTAAGATTTCCGCACCTGAACAAATGTGATTGCTTGTGAAAGCTCGATTTTCAGATTAACTAATCCAGGTGAAACCATGAAACTTACTATCAGTTTTGACCGTAACATCATATTGGATGGATCTACCGGTACATATCTTCAACAGTCAGGGATGCCTTCCGGTGTCTGCACAGAGAAGTGGATCTCAGAAAATACTAGCTTGCTCATTGATTTGCAACGTGCATATGTCGCTGCTGGAAGCGAAATGGTTTATGCCCCGACATTTGGTGCTAATCGAATCAAACTTGCGAAATATAATTTGGAAAGTGAGCTTGAAAAACTTAACACCCAAATGGTAGTCGCTTCACAAAATGCTGTAGGTGGAAGCGCTTTCGTTGGTGGCAATTTGTCTTCACTGGGTGTTTTTCCAAAACCCTACGGACAGTTCAGCTTTAGTGACTATTTTGATGTTTATCTTGAGCAAGCATTAGTGCTGGAAGCAGCAGGTGTAGATTTTTTTGTTGCGGAAACATTGACAAATCTCACCGAAGCAAGAGCTGCGCTCTTAGCTGTAAAATCCATCTCGGATAAGCCTTTTCTCTGTTCTATGACCTTTGAAAGCAACAGCCGTACATTAAGTGGCTCCTTGCCGGAGGTTTGTCTTTCAATTATACAATCAATGGGCGCTTCTGCTTTTGGACTCAATTGTTCTTCCGGGCCAAAGGATGCGCTTATTTTGTTGAAAAGAATGGAGGCTTATGCCGATATCCCATTGCTCGTCAAGCCAAATGCGGGATTGCCACGGGAAGATGGTGCAGGAAACACCATTTATGATATGTCTCCTGATAAATTTGTCTCCATTTTTCCTGATATGATAGATTCCGGAGCTAGATTGCTTGGAGGATGTTGCGGCACAACGCCGGCTCATATTCGGGCGTTGTCTGTTGTTTCCCAAAATACAATTCTGTCAAATAACGACTTTCCCAAAAATACCAAGGATTTTGCTGTAAACGAACGTAAGATTTTTTCAGATCGTATCTCATTTGAACCTTCGATAAAAATAAGTGCAGATACGGAATTTGCAAGCAATATATTCGAAGCCGGTTCAGATGACATGTTAATTATTACAGTAGGTTCCGGTTTTGACATTGATGCCTTCGAAGAAGGAATCGTTTTTGCTCCCTGCCCTGTCGCTTTCGATTGTGACAGTGATGCTCTTGCTGAATTAGTGCTGAGAGTTTATAATGGACGAGCATATCTATTTCCTTCAAATTTAACAGCTGAATTTGTTGCTCAAGCCGCCGTTTCTTACGGTGCACTTGTGTTGTAATTGATTTTGATAGGGATGCCAAAGGAGGATTTATGAAAACAACATTGTCAATGGCTGTAATAGGGCTTGGTGGACGTGGACGTGGAATGCTTGATAATTTGCTTCAAATGGAGGACGTACGAGTCATCGGTGTCTGCGATGTGATACAAGAAAGGGCCGACCTTGGTTTCAATGCCGTAAAAGATAAATACGGCATTGCTCCCGTCTCAACACTTGATTATCGCGATTTGCTCTCTCTCAATGGCTTGGACGCGGTTCTTATAACCACATCTTGGCAAACACATTTTCCATTGCCATAGACGCTCTGAATGCCGGTTTGTTCGTTGCAAGTGAAGTTGGTGGAGCATCGTCCGTTGAAGAGTGCTGGGAGCTTATACGCGCCTCCAAGAAAGCTAATAAGTCGTGCATGATGCTGGAAAATGCCAATTACGGGCGTGAAGAACTAGCTTTACTAAATATGGTTAAAAACAATGTGTTTGGCGAAATCATACATTGTCGGTGCGGATACCAGCATGACTTACGTCCTGAGGTAGCAATGGGTCACATCAATCATCACTATCGTCTTGACAACTATATGCACAGGAACGGGGATGTCTACCCCACCCACGGTGCCGGGCCCATGGCAAAAATTTTAAACATCAACAGAGGCAATCGCTTTACTAGCCTCGTTTCCGTGGCTTCAAAATCTCGGGGCCTCGGCAATTGGATTTCCGAGAATATGCCCGGATCCGAACATGATGGATTTGATTTTAAACAAGGTGATGTGGTTACCACCATTATCAAATGTGCACACGGCGAAACACTCGTGATATCTCACGACACCACACTGCCAAGACCCTACTCCCGCGGCGGATATGTCCAAGGCACCAAGGGGCTTTGGATGGAGGAAAACTACAAGATCTATCTGGACGGCATCAGCCCGGAACACAAATGGGAAGACTTCAAGCCCTATCTCGAAAAATATGAACATCCTCTTTGGAAATGGTTTCTTGACGAGGGAATAAAAGGCGGTCACGGCGGTATGGACTATCTCGTATTGCGGGCCTTTGTTGAAAGTGTTTTGGCAGGAATAGAAACACCCATTGATGTGTATGACTTTGCAACTTGGGCTGCGATTACCCCTCTCAGCGAAAACTCCATTGCTCTGGGTGGAGCTCCTCAAGCTTTCCCGGACTTTACCAACGGTCTCTACCTTGTCAGACCGGAAGAGGACTGCTGGAAATACTCCCTATCTGAAATTTGGGATAAATAACTCCACAAAACATCGTTAATACAATAAGACACATCTGATGGCGTATATCAGATGTGTTTTTATGTACTTTTTTATCTCTAAAACACATAATAATAGACCACTGCGAAATACTCACGTAAATAATAATGATAGCTTGACGGTTTGGATGTGACAGCAGCTGAATGAGAATTCAACTGATACCTTTTTGCGATTAATTTGCTTCTCATCATATGAAAAGAAGATGTGACTATCAACACTTCGCGGCCGCCGTTTTGCTGCTCGATAATTTTCGCTGCATTGCTGATGTTCTCATCAGTGTTACGAGACTCTTCTTCTGTTATTATTCTGCCTGGTTTCACACCTCGATTACACAAGTATTGTTTCATAGCTATTGCCTCTTCGATGTCTTCCCCGGGGCTTTTCCCACCACATACAATAATATATATGTCTGGAATCAGTTTAGCAACTTCGATTGTTTTATCAAGCCTGTCTCGTAAAATAGGGGATGGTATCTCGCCATTTAATCCTGCCCCAAGAACAATTATATAATCTATTTTTTCAGATGCATCTGTCTTGGCAGAGTGGATGTTTAAAGTTAGGAATACAATAAAGGACAGGAGGAAAGTTGCATAGCCAATGCTCATAGTGGTGCTTAGCACTATGAGTAACCTTTTGAATATGTTCTTAGCTTTTGACTTCTGTTTGCTATTTTTAATGGTTTTTATTCCTATAATAAATAAATTATATATCACAAAAGACATCAAAAATAACTTCATAAAAAACGAAAAGAAAGTATATAATCGCGTGCTCTTATCAAGAACAACAAAGTAGACAATTCCAAGTATACTTATAAGAATTAATATCCAATTGAGAGAATTGCTCTTTACTTTCCCATGTACCGTCGCATCTTTTCTTGCTGTCTTCATGGCGTTACCTCTGATAATTCATCCAGCTCATTGCTCACTGATTCAAGTTTTGCATATAAATTGTTTATTTCATCAAGAAACACTTCGTATTTTTCATTCAATTCACTGAGCAATTCATAATCGTTTCCATGCTTCATCATATTTTCTGAAAGAAGGGCTATTTCGCCTTCAGCTTTATTTATTAGAACCTCAAGCTCGCTTATTTCTTGGCGCAGTATCTTTTCATTTTTCTCCTCATCTTTTATTTGTATCCTCTTGGTACCAATATCTATTGCCTTTATGTCTTCAACTTGAGTTGCTCTTAATCTTTCTTTATATTCTCTAAATTCCTTGTAATTTCCTCGAAAATCCATTAAATTGCTGTTGTCTATTTCCCATATTCTATCGGCAAATTTTGAAACAAAATATCTATCATGTGAGACAAATATCATTGTTCCTTCGAACTCTCCCAGTGTATCTTCAAGCCATTCTCGCGAATACACATCAAGATGATTAGTTGGCTCATCCAACAAAATGGTGTTGATTTCTTTGTAAAGTAATAAACACAGACACAATCTGCTCTTTTCGCCGCCCGAAAGAACATTTATTGTCTTAAACACATCATCTCCTCTGAACAAATAGACACCAAGTCTGTTTCGAGCAGATGGCTCAGTCAAACCCAACTCACTCATAGTTGTTTCCAAAATTGTTTTGTTTTCATCATCAAATTTAATTTTTTGTGGTAAATATGCCAATTCAATAGAGCTCCCCCATTTTATCTTGCCCTCGGTTGGATTTTCTTCGCCCATCAGTATTTTTAACAGGGTCGTTTTTCCTGTTCCATTGTTACCAATAATAGCAATGGTCTCCCCTCTTTTTACTTCGGCATCTAAATCCTTTAACACTTCAGTGCTGTCATAGCTCTTTGATAAGTGCTCAATTTTCAAAACGTCATTCCCGGTTCGATCTGCCTCAATCAAACCGGCCTTTAGTTTTGCTCTGTTTTTGCTTTGAGCGGGAAGGTCAGACTTCAATCTTTCGATTCGTTTATCCAAAGCAAAAGCACGTCTCATGAGTCTACTGTTACCCATTCCCCATCCGTGCATGCGTCTGGATGTATATTCAAGTCTTTTTATCTCTTTTATTCCTCTATTATATTGTTGTTCAATTCTGATGTTTTCTTCTTCTTTGTGATACAGATAATAACTATAATTTCCTTCCCATACCCTCGCAGAATTTTCGGATAATTCGATTGTTCGTGTCGTTATTCGATCCAGAAAATATCTGTCATGGGATATCGTCACAATTGTGCCTTTAAAAGAATGGATAAATTCTTCTAACCATTCAAGCGCGGCAATATCAAGATGATTTGTCGGCTCATCCAACAATAAAATATCAGCATCTGACAACAGAATCCGAGCAAGATTTACTTTTGTCATTTCCCCGCCCGATAACTCAGAATACAGTCGATCATAGAAAGTTGCGTGTATGCCGAGACCATTAGAAATTTTGGCCAGTTTAAACTCAGTCTCATATCCTCCCAACCTCTCAAAATCTTCAGAATAAACTGCATATGACTTTAACAGCAAATCATCATGATGAAATTCCATTTTTTGTTCGATTTCTTGTAGTCTTTTCTTGAGCAGATGGACTTCTTCAAAGGCTGTTTCCATAACTTCTTTTACAGTCATGCGATTCGGATAAGAAGGAATTTGATCTAACATTGCCAAGGTTTTAAACTTGCTCAATGTAAGGTTACCATCATCAAATGATTCAATGCCGGCAAGTATACGTAACAGCGTGGTTTTGCCGACACCGTTCTCACCAATTATAGACACTTTTTGACCTTCATATATTTCAAAGTTTATATCTTCAAATATACAAAAGTCTCCAAAACTCTTTTTAAGATTATTTACCGAAATGTCAATCATTTAAATACAATCCATATACCACAAGTACACGCTTCATAAAACAGTGGATGAAAACTGTTGTTTAATCATGATGTATTAAAGGTATCTCCCTTTTCTTTTTATCATTCTCAATCTTTTTTTTCTGTTGACCAAAACTGAAATAAAGATATAGAACAGTACTATTGCTACAACTCCAAATGCAACAATGAATATAATCGGTCTATCTAGATGTGCCCTGATTTTTTCCATGATATGCATAAAATTAGATCTTTCAACACTTGTAAGCGCGATAAGTTTAATGCGCCCGTAACTTCTGCCATTATATGATACATCTGCTTCCCCAAGAACCTGTCCTTTGATAATAGGCGCCTCGACAGAATCAGAATAAAGATACGGTGTGATGACAACAGCATTTTTGTCAAAATCACTGCCAAGTAAATATTCAACCGAGCTCTGTGTTATTGCGATAACAGTTTCTGCTTCTTGAGACATTGTAACTTCAACTTCTACAATTGGGGTTCCGGTCTCAATGAGTTTTTTGTAGGCAAAATTATTAAATGCATTTTCATATAATCTTTTGCTTTCCACAAAACTCATTATGTCTCCCGAGACACTGTCTTTATACGAGCCCATAATCACGCAGACAAGGAAAAGTCCGCCTTTTTCAGCAGTGGATACCAGACAGTAACCGGCCGGTGTCGTTGTTCCGGTTTTAATCCCCCTGGCATAACTGTATATGTATTTATTTGTTTGTATGCCTGAGATTAAATAGTTTGTTGTATTCAGAATTCGTTGCACCGGAGTTTTGTTGGTGGCAGGTATAATATGTGAAACAGTATTGGCAATCTTCATGAGAAATGAATGTTTCATAAACTCTCTTGTAATAATATACATGTCTCGGGCTGTAGTATAATGACTTACATCATGTAAGCCATGGGGATTGACAAAGTTTGTACCAAGACATCCCAATTCAAACGCTTTATTGTTCATCAGTTGCACAAAGCCCTCAATCGAATTTGAAACATGCATTGCCAAGACATTCGCAGCATCGTTTCCGGAAGAGACCAGTGCACAATACAACAATTGCTCAACAGTTAAAATTTCCCCTTCTTTTATGTTAGCAGAACTTCCCGCTGGATTAAGATTTTTAAGTGCCGTGGGGTTGGCAGTTACTAATTCATCAAGCTCACATTTTTCGGCAACTATCAATGCTGTCATTAGCTTTGTTAATGATGCAGGAAACATTCGATTGTCGGCATCTTGTTCAAAAATGACCTCTCCGGTGTTTGCTTCAACAAGAATTACACCACGGGCAGCAACAGTTATTTCATCTGCCCGACTCGGAATGCTGACGCTATATATCAATACAAAAGGAAATATAAATATCAGGAAAAACTTTTTCATTATTTTCATACATAACCTCTGAAAATGTGCTATAATAATATAGTCATTTGGTTCATGCTCTGTAACAACTTAGAGACCCATTAAAGATTCTATCATAAATTGACATCTGTTTTCAACGCTCATTTGTAAAATCTCTTCTTTCCGTTTTTATCCTCATTTTGTTGCACAGTCATAAAGGTATAGTATGCGTTTATCTTTTTCAATGGCAATTATCATAGTCTCAATTCTTTTTCTTGGTTCTCTCGCATATGCCCATAGTTCACTGCATATGATTGGTGCATACCAATCTATAAATGACCAAAATTTTTCACCCTACAGACCACAAGCCGGATCGCACCTGGCAATATTCGATCTAAACTCCGCATCTTCTGAAGAATTGGAATCAATTTTAGGCAAGCTAATAGACATCAACTTAGTGTTTACTCTGCGAAGCGAACTTGGTTCTTTTGAATCAATTGAGCAAGTATCCCTTATTCAGGGAATCGGATTAGGACAGTTTTTGTCAGTTGAACCATATTTAATTATTAACAAAAAGGAGTAAATGACATGCGTATTTTAATTGTCGATGACGAAAAACTTCTCGTCAAAGGACTGAAGTTTAACCTTGAAAACGAGGGATACGATGTAGATGCCGTATTCAATGGCGAAGAGGCCCTGGCTTTGGCAAGTGAGGTAGAATATGATCTTATAATATTGGACCTTATGCTGCCTAAAATTAACGGCTTGGAGGTTTGCAGGCGTATTCGCGAGTTTTCAAAAGTTCCCGTAATCATGCTCACCGCGAAAGGTGAAGATACTGATAAGCTCCTTGGTTTTGAACACGGTGCTGATGATTATCTTTCCAAGCCTTTCAATGTGCTTGAGCTCAAAGCTCGTATCAGAGCTATTTTGAGGCGCTCTGCTGCAAAAACATCCAAAGCTGAGGACACATCCAAGCTTGAAGGTGGTGCCATATCTCTTGATTTGAACGAGAGACTCGCTTATGCAAATGACAAAGCGGTTGACTTAACCCCCAAAGAATTCGATCTGCTTGAGTTGCTTATGCGCTCTGCCAACTGCGTCTTCAGCCGCGAGTCTTTGTTAAATACGGTATGGGGTTACTATTATCCCGGTGACATCAGGACTGTTGACGTACACATAAGAAGGCTTCGTGAAAAATTAGAAAGCAATCCCGCAGAACCTGTACATATTCTTACTAAGTGGGGCGTTGGATATTATTACAAGATATAGTTTCACCTTTTTGATACCCGGTCATGCCTTATTCTTTCAAGTAGGCTACTAATGAAAAGGATTTTTTCAAAATCTAGTTTGAAGTTTTTGCTGATAAATACTGTAATAGCAATCGCTTTTTTGATTAGCCTTACAGTGGTATATCCAATCAGTTTGAAAAAAGCAATTGAGCTTGCCTACAGGCAAAGCTCTCTAACCCTTGCTAATCATTTTTCTCACCTGGCCGATACTTACCCTCAAGATAGATATCCCGAAGTCTTTTCATCCCTGTTATCTGAAATACAGACCGAAAACACCATGAGTTTAATCATAACTGACAATACGGGTAAATCTCTCTACGACAGCAATAGCAAAAACAACAAAGCTGGTCTTCGAATAATAACTCCCGAAATCAACACTGCATTTAGAGGAAATGATGCATTTTCCATGCGTTATCATAAAAGTGTATTCTATTTCGATGTTGCAGTACCTCGTTTACAAGGCGATTCAATCACAGGAGTAATCTATTTGCACACAGAGGATCCTAACATAGGAAGTGAATATTCAAATATCAGCAATATACTTTTTTTCACCTCATTATTACTTTTATCTGTTCCATTGCTGTTTGGCTTCTATTTATACATCAGCTTCAACAAGAACGCTCGTACTCTAATTGAAGGTATGGAAAAAATTAAAACAGGTGACTATAATGCAGATGTTCAAACCAAAGGTAGTGATGAGTTTGCAGTATTGGCCTCCGAGCTCAACGACCTTTCATTTGCGTTGTCCAAAACTGAGGAGCAGAGACGAAGATTCGTCTCTGATGCTTCACACGAATTGCGAACTCCTTTGGCATCCATAAAATTATTGTCTGATTCTATATTACAGACTCCGGATATAGATGAAGAGAGCATTAAAGAGTTTTTACTGGATATAAATGACGAGATAGAGCGGCTTACGCGAATAAGCGGTAAACTTTTGCAGATTACCCGCTATGACGACGAATCTAGTAATACTGATCTTGTTCCGTTAAACCTATCTTATATTGCTAAAAATGTATGCCGGATGCTTGCACCACTGGCATCAGCATCTGATTCTAAAATCCGACATGAGTTGGCAGATAATTGTATTGTCTTGGCAAATTATGATCTTATATATCAAGTTTTTTACAATATCATAGAGAATGCCATAAAATATGGAGGGAAAGGCAATGAAGTTCGTGTTTATCTGTACGGACATGACGGTAATGCTACTTTCATCGTAGATGATGATGGTGAGGGTATCCCCGAAGAGGATTTGCGCAGAATATTTGATCGGTTTTATCGAGTGGATAAAGCGCGTGCCAGGACCACCGGTGGCACCGGCCTCGGATTATCTATAGTGGCTGCTGCAGTACAGAGCTGTAATGGCACCGTTACAGCACAAAACCGTGCAAATGGAGGTGCTCGGTTCACCGTCAAATTCCCTCTTTACGAGAAGGCAGATGAATATAAAATCAGTTGATAACTCAGTTAATAATATTGTACCAATGAAACGGCTAACGACACATTTTATATAGGTGATTAAAAATGAAAAAAACCTATAGCATCATGATAATTTTACTTGCTGTCATTTTTTTAACAGCAATTGTCTATATGGCTGTATTTTTTCCTGACCATGATAGCAAGTCAGAAAAATATCATCTTTATTTTCTAACAGAGAATAATGTGAATAGCATATTTGAATATGAGAAGCGATATATACCATCTACGACAGAAATCGGATTAATCCACGAGCTACTGAGGCAACTATTTGCAGGCCCAAACACTTCAAGCCTCCTCAACCCCTTTCCGCCGGGTCTGAAAGTAAACAGCCTGAATTTAACAGATACCAAATTGATTATTAATCTATCTTCTGAATACTCAAGTCTCAGTAACTATGAAATGAGCTTAGCAGACTATTGTATTATCCGCTCACTTACCGGTATCAATGGCTTGACAAGCTTTTCATTTCGCATATCAAACTCCCCTCACCCTATCTCCAGTACAGATTTTGTCTCTCTGAGTTCATTTATCAGCAGCAGCGAATTTTACATGAAGAACGAGCATGTGTTTATCCTGTACTATCCTGACGAAAATCTAAAAGCATTGTTTCCTCAAAGTTTATCTGTCGTGCTTTTTGCCGACCAAGATCCCATTGAATACATAGTAAAGCTTCTGCTTGAAGGTCAATCAAATGAAAACGGATCTATCCGATATTTCCCATCAGGTACATCTCTAAATTCAATATCCACATACAATGGCGAAGTTTCTCTGTGTTTATCTTCGCAGATAACGCAGTTGGACACAATTAAAGATTCAGCATCTGCTGAAGTGTCTATATATTCCATTGTTAACTCTTTGACTGCGCTCCCACAAATAAATTCTGTTAAACTACAGGTCGAAGGAATAGAAAAATTCCGGTTTATAAAAATAGAGCTCTCTGAAGCTCTTTATAAAAACAACTCCTTAATTAGAGGCAATTCATTGGCTCAATAATTTTATCTTTGCGAGTCCTTGTTCTTTTTATTCAACTTTTATCAATCAACAAAGATTCAACTTCACCTCTATCAGACCATGATGAGTGAAAGAGAGTTTGCGTACTGTCCAAACCCTCTTTCACTCATCATTCTTATTATCCTCATTATCAAGCTTCGATTTGCATGCTTAAAAATCCAGCTATACTCTGGCAAAGTTTCATTTCCGCATCAGTGCAAATATCATTTTCGTCTCCGATAATTAGAGCACATCCCGTAATATCCCCAAGAACGATAATAGGCACTGCGGCAAATGCACTTTTTCTTGAATAATCTTGTACTATCTTAATCCCATTTCCCCCTATTCTATCAAAATGACTTTGACGGTTATCTATAATTGCTTCGAGCTCATAGCTGATTTTCTTGTCAGCCAAGTCCTTTTGTGATGGTCCGGAAATAGCAATTATTGCATCTCGGTCCGACACTGCAACGGTATAACCTGATATGCGCGAAACTGTTTCACATAATTGAGATGCAAAAGGAGCAATTTCACCTATCGGGGAATACTTTCTCAGTATAATATCCTCATTCTTGCCGGTAAAAATCTCAAGTGGATCTCCTTCGCGAATTTTCAGTAGGCGCCTTATCTCCTTGGGTATAACAACTCTTCCCAAATCGTCTATCCGTCTCACTATACCTCTTGCTTTCATCTGTCCTCCGATATCCATTCGTCATCTTTTGACACTACTTGCCCATGTCTCAATTATGACATCGAAAAGGGCGATATTGCCTCGTAAATATCCGAATATTCAATGCTGAGTTTCTGAGAAATCTTTTGTAGTTCCATTTGAAAGATGTTCATCTTATAGGCTTTTATAAAAACATCTATGGTCTCTTTAACATAACTATCGTCAATTGGCTGTCTTTTTATAATATATAGTTTGCCTTCACTGTCAACAACCTCGCTTATTTCACCTACCTCAAGACTGAAGCAAATGTCAGTAAAATGGTCATCAAGCATCCCATATGTGAAATAATACCCATCCGGATTATTAAGCATCCTCAAGTCTTCGCCATATTCGTTGACAAGAGTAACAAAATCTGTGCCGTTATTTATTCGCTCTAATAGGTCTCGGGCAAACTCCTCAGAATCATGATTTTCGTTGTTTTTTGACAACATCAAGTATCGGACACAAACATAGTTTTCCTTTACGATGTCCAACATTTCTGATTCGCTTATTTCATATATTCCCCCGACGTCGAACATCATATTATATAGTTTTTCATAGATGATTTCCGCTTTTATCTGTTCGAGCAATAATCTTTCTGTTAAAAACTCTGCACTTAATTCCGATAAGAATTCTTTATTTCCTCCTGCACCTTGTCTCAATTCTTCAATTTCGCTTTCAGCACGAACAGCATCTTCATCTGTAAACACTATACCAAGATCGGTAGCATAAATATGTGCTGCCCTTTCAAGTAAAAGGTATTCTAAAACTGTGTCCTTGAAATTGTTCGATTCATCATGTGACCAGTCTCTATCATCGGTATCAGCTGTTCTTTCATTTAGTAGATTAAGGTAATAATATCTATATTCATCTGCTTTCACTTCATAGTTATCGATCCTTACAACGTAGGGAACTGTAATCACTTGGCCATCAAGCACAAGTGTGTTTGCAGACATAGTATGGCCGCTGCAACCAATCAATGCTAATAACGGCAAAATCAGTATGCACAAAATAATTCTTTTTGTCACTTTCCCTCCAGGCAATACCGCAACCGGATACAACTTTAGTAGAGATGTATCCGGCCGCTAGCGTGTAGTTATCTATGCTTAAAAGTCAAGGTAATTTACAATGTTGCTATTTGGCAACATATCCCAGTTCAATCACCGACATTGCCTCCTCCAACGATGCGCAGGCAGAAGCTCCGCCGTATTTTGTAACGCTTACCGAACCGCAAGCGTTGCCAATCCTAGTTGATTTTTTCAAGTCAAATCCCTTCAAATAACCGAAAATAAAGCCCGCATTAAACGAATCTCCGGCACCGGTTGTATCTCTTACTACCGCATCATATGTAGGTAAAGAGAGTGTCTCCCCTTTACTCGAAACTATTGCGCCATTGGGTCCACATTTCACGACACATATTTCGCATATTTCAGCCAATGATTCAGCGGCTTTTTTTGCGTCCTTTTTCCCCGATATGGCTTCAGCTTCCAGTTCGTTTGGTAGAAATATGTTTGTATATGATAATACATCTTTTATTCCATAGTCCCAATTGCCTGAATCATCCCAACCGGCATCGAGTGAAGTGGTCATTCCTATTGTTTGTGCCTTTTGAAATAGTGATGCTAGATTTGCTCTCAAAGAGCTCTGAAGAAAGAAAGAACCGACATGAATATGCTGTGTTTGTTTTAACAATTCCATAGACACATCCGCAGTTGTCAAAGAGTCGATTGCTCCCAAATATGTCACCATCGCTCTGTCTTTATTATCCTGCGACGAAATAGAGACAGTTATACCTGTTTGTATGTCTCTGTCAACGATAAGGTGGGACATATCTACGCTATAGCTTTTCAACGCTTCTGTGGCAAACCTTCCATAATCGTCATCTCCGACTTTGCCGACAAAAGATGTTTTCAAACCCAGTTTAGAAAGCCCTGCGGCACAAATGGCAGTGGAACTTCCCATTACAAGTGAGCACGTTTCTGCAAGAAGTTCTCTGCCGGGTATCGGCATACTGCCAAGTCCGGTCAGAATAAGATCCACATTCAACTCACCTATTGCCAATACTTCGATATTTTTCAAAATACCCTCCAACAATTGTTTAAAGCTTAATCCAAGCATCAAGCCCGGCAGGACTATCCGGATTTAGTCCTTTGACCACCGCTTTATAATAAGCTGTATACTGACAAATCATCAAAACCGCAATCGCTCTGCCGATGATATCAAGTTTTTCTCCGAAATATGCATTTAAGTATACTTTATTGATGCTTTGAGGTGAGTCTGTACATGTGACCACAGTGGCATTTTTCTTTATCAAATCTTCAACCATCTTGCGTTCATGCTCTCCGTCCGATCTAAGCGAAGCAATCACAAGAGTACCTTTGCCTATCAGAACCATTGGTCCATGCCTTGCATCAAGCAAGCCATATTGATTTGAATGAACTTGTGCCATCTCTTTAAATGCCAAGGCTCCTTCTTCAGCCATGCCCGCTTCTTCGCCATCGGCAAGTAGAGCAACATTGTCAAATCTTTCTTTTGCGAGCTTCAAAAATTCTTGCTCAAAGCGATCAGCATATTTTTTGAAGTGCCCGATTGTCATGCCGAATTCGTCTATCGCATCTAAGCGATCTGCCAACCCAGCAGCAATGACAGCTCCCGCAGCATACAAACAGGAAACTGTCCGTGTTTGACAAATACTTGCATCAAATGCCCAAGGCATTGATAGAGTAATATCAGCCATGTTTCCAATAGGCGACTCATCAACACATGTTATAGCAATCACTCGAATTTGCGCCACAGCTTTTAGCTTTTCTATTGCTCCGAGCAGTTCACTGGTGCTGCCCGAACGCGTAACTGCAATGACTAGACATTCATCGGCCGGAGCTTTGTATCTCTCTGTGTTGAGATATATGTCTCCTGCTGTAGCACTCATGGAAGCCGCACCCGTAAGGTTGCGGTAAATAGATTCCAGCGACTTAGATACGCAGTAGCTTGACCCGCTCCCTATGAAAATAACAGTTTTATACGCTTTTTCAGAGAGATACCGTTTTATAATACCTACTCTGTTTTTTGCATAATCATAAGTCTGCTCGATTGCTTCGTACTGTGCGCTCATCTCCAAATAAGTTGTACTCAAATCTATACGCCCTTTCAAATATTAAGTAGTCGTTTTGCGTTTTTATGGTAAATCTTTTCTAACACTTCAGGGGACAGACCTACTCCATAGATACGCCATCTTCCTTGCTTTCCATTGGGTGTTATATCATATCTGAAATATTCGTCAAATGTTTCAAGGAATCGATAATATATCTCATAACGACCGACGAAATCCAATGGTGTCATATCTGTTCCGAATAGTATCTTGTCAGCATGTTCTGTAAAGAATTTTTTAGAAGTATAAGGTTGTCGTCCAAGTTCGGAAATTCTTTCTGCAATATCTATGAACATATTTGGCAATTGCTTGAGCCAAGAACCAACTGCACTCAAGTTTTCACTATAACCTGCAACATGCGCACAGATAAAGTTGGTTTTCGGGTTTGCCTTAATCATATTATATTGCATTTGCATCAACTCATTGAAGGAATATAGATCCGGTGCATTAAAAGCCCAGTCGGGATGAGCGCCCAATTCTTCGTAACGCTCGTTATATTCATCAATGGGTTTGAAGAAGGCGGTGGGGTCTGCTATGTGAAATAACACGGGCAAAGATAATTCTGCGGCTGTTTGCCAAATGCATTTGAGCCTTTCGTCATCCGGCCGAATATAATTCCCATCTTGGTCTTTATAAACAAGACCAATCACTTTCCAAAACTTTAATCCTTTGATACCGAGGTCAGCAGCTCTTTTTATTGTATTATAAGCATATTTTTCAAAGTCTTTTTCGTACATCCTTGTCACGTCAACACTGGCAAAAGTCGTTATGAACCCATTTGATTCATCCGTTTTGCTCAACATTTTGTCCAGTTCATCGCCCCAAGCGCCATCAGCATTAACAATACCTATAAGACCCCGAGCTTTTAACATTTCTACTATATCAGAGGTTTTGTAGGCGGCAGGATAGTCGTCCCCAAGCAACAACCTCCCCCAATGTGTATGGGCGTCAATAACCGGGAATAGAGGTGTGTCTTTTTGGGTTTCAGGCAAAACAAGTTCACTTTCCGGAGTAAAATCTTTTAGCAAAATGTCTTTCATAAATATATCCCCTTTTATTTGCAATGCATATGCAATTGCAATCCTATTTATGTATGTTTATCAACATTTTTTATAGTTTTTAGGTTACCTATCTTCTGGGTCCGAATTGACAGCTCATTTATAATATCCTCAAGCGGTGTATTTGTCTCTTCAAGCATAACAAGTAAATGGTATATTAGATCGCAAGCTTCCGCACAGATTTCTTCTATTACGCCATTTTTTGCTGCAATTATGGTCTCAGCACACTCCTCAGCAAGCTTTTTTAATATTTTATCAAGACCTTGCTCAAAAAGATAAAAAGTATATGATCCTTCTATAGGATTCTCTTTTCTGTCTTTTATTATTTCTGAAAGCTGACTAAAAACTTTATCCATCTTACTACTCATCCTTTTTGTTACGACTTATACCACAATAATTATCTAAGCTCGGTATAAAAACAGGTATCTTCACCCGTATGGCATGCGGGCCCTGTAGGATTAACTTTTACAAGTAAAGTATCGCCATCACAATCTATATAAATCCAAACAACCTCTTGAAAATTTCCGGATGTTTCACCTTTATTCCACAGTTTGTTTCTGGAACGACTGAAAAACCATGTTCTTTTGGTTTCGATTGTTTTTAAAAGGGATTCATGGTTCATATATGCCAGCATCAATACTTGATTGGTTTTGTTGTCCTGCACTATAGCCGGAATAAGATCTCTTGATTCAAATATCTTTTCTATATTTATTGTACACATCTATTAATCCCCCGACAATTCAATTTGCCATTCTAACAGGAATCTCTCTGGTAGATAGATACGTTTTTAGTTTATCTATTTCCAGCTCTTGGTAGTGAAAAAGTGAAGCGGCAAGAGCACCGGAGGCTTGAGTTTTAGTAAACACGTCAGAAAAATGTTCCATTTTTCCGGCTCCTCCCGATGCTATTATTGGGATTTTGCTCTCTTTGCATACAGTATTTATAGCATCGAGATTAAATCCATACCTTGTACCATCAGTATCCATGCTTGTCAATAAAATTTCACCTGCACCTAGTTCCTCTGCTCTTTTAGCCCATTTTTCTCCATCAATACCTGTGCTTTTTCGCCCTCCGCTTATAAATACTTTATATATACCTCCAACAAGCTTCACGTCTATTGCTACAACAATGCGATTACTACCATATCTTTCCGCAGCTCTGCTGATTAAAGATTCATCCATAATTGCAGCTGTATTGACAGAAATTTTATCTGCTCCGGATTGCAAAAAAGCTCCTATGTCATCCAGAGTATTAATTCCCCCTCCGACAATCAAAGGAGTCTTAACTTTATTTTTTATACTTTTTATTATTTCTAAAAATCTTTTTTTATCTCCGACAGATCCGTCTATATTGAGTATAACAAGCTCATCTGCTCCCGCTTTGTCATAGGCTATTGCTGTGTCTTGTGGGTTTCCAACGCTACTTATATTTAAAAAATTTATACCTTTTACAACATTATTGTTTGATATGTCAAGACAAGGAATAATCCTTTTTATCACAAGTTCTACCTCATTAATATTTCTTATGAACTCATTAGCAATTCAAAATAACTGATTTTCATCACGGACATTATATCATATAGTGACCTGATTATAAAGGCTACACTCTAAATATTGTGCTCACTCAGGTCCAAAACTCCTTTAGATGACTCAACGTTTGCGGATGGTTTTAATGCCAGCATAATCGCTTTTCCAAAAGCTTTAAACAGTGCCTCTGCGATATGGTGCGCATTTGAGCCATATTCCACTTTCATATGCAAAGTAAGCCCGGCAGTTCTGGTAAGAGCCATAAAGAACTCACTTATAAGAACCATATCAAAATCTTTTGACGGCATTTGGGATAATGCTCGGTCATGGAATACAAAAATCGACCTGCCACTAATATCAAGTGCGCAAAATGCCAAGGCTTCATCCATAGGAATAAAAGCATTTCCATATCTGGCAATTGGGGAGTCTAAAATTGTCTCCAACAAAGCTTTGCCAATTAAAATGCCTGTGTCTTCTACCGTGTGGTGATCATCTACATGCAAATCACCTTTAGCCAATACTGTAAGGTCAAACTTTGCGTGAAAGGCCATTGCTTGAAGCATGTGGTCGAAAAATCCGATGCCGGTATTGACCTCTGAATTGCCCTCTCCATCAATATTTAACTTAACTGTTATGTCTGTCTCATTTGTCTTTCTATGTTTTTCACTGTATCTCATTTTATTCACCTCAGGTTTTTTTTAGTTTTGAACTGAGGCATATCTGTCAATTGCATCGATGACGATTTGATTTTCTGCCTCTGTACCTGTCGTTATTCGAAGTCCTTTTGGCAATCTTCTTATTACGATTCCGGATTTTTTTAAGTGTTCCCATAGTTCGGTGCCAATTTTCTTTGTCCTGGGAACTATATAAACAAAGTTCGCGACTGTAGGACTGACGATGAACAGATGATGTTTGCTTGCTATCTTGGCTATGTTCGCATACAGTCTTTGTGTATTCTTTTTGACAAGTTTAATGGACTCTGAAACAAAACCATGATCAGATATTACAACTGCAGCCATCGCATCAGTTAAAGCATTGACATTTGCCGGTGACTTTACGCATCTAAGTGCCATAGTAAGCCTCTCATTGCATATCGCAAACCCCAATCTCAACGCAGCCATTCCAAAAGCTTTTGAGCATGTGCGCAATACGATCACATTAGGCCTTGAAATGGCTTCTTTAATTATACTTTGGTCCCAAAAATCCATATAGGCTTCATCAATAATCCACAATATCGAAAGAGTGTCTACGAGGTCCATTATATCTGCTCGTACCAATCCGTTTCCGGTAGGAGAGCACGGGTTTGATAAAATAACTGCATTGGGTTGATACTGTTGGACAGCTTCTCTTAACATATCTACATCATTTCTGACACCGTCTAGTTTTTCAATTTCTATACATTTGACTTCACTTAAACCAGCATAGAAATTATACATTGAAAAATCCGGCTGTGCAACCATAAGGCTGGATCCACTGTTTAAAAAAGCTCCCACAATCAATGATATTAGTTCGTCAGAGCCATTACCGGCAGTTATACAGCTTTGAGGAATTTTTATATAGTTTGAATAAGCGCTGACTGCTTCCATTGATAAAGGGTCTGGATATCTGTTATAATCTGTGCACAAGGCGATCTCAGCCATTTTTTTCCTGAGGTGTTCGGGGATTGGAATAAAGCTCTCGTTTGCATCCAGTTTTATAAAACTGGATGCAGTATCTTCAAAGGTATATGGTTTTATATTTAAAGCCTTGTCCGGTAACGACCATTGCATATTTTATCCCTCCGTCGCTTTTTTGCCAAGTCTTGATAAAACTGCATTTGCATGTCCTTTCAAACCTTCATAATTTGCTATTGTCACCACATCCTCTGAAAGGCTCTGCAGGAGATCTTGGCTAGCCATAACGAAACTGCTTTTCTTTTGAAAACTATACACTCCTAGAGAAGAGGAGAATCGAGCCGTTCCACCGGTAGGAAGAACATGGTTTGGCCCAGCCATATAGTCACCAAGTGCTTCCGGAGAAAATTCTCCTATAAAAACTGAACCTGCATTTCTTATTAGCGGAAAAATATTCAAAGGATCAGCTGTTAAGATTTCAAGATGTTCCGGCGCTATATTATTTGCGATTTCACAGGCGTTTTCAAGATTATCGCAAACAACAATATATCCGTTGTTTTCAATAGAGCTTCTTGCGACTTTAGCTCTATCCAGATATTTAAGTTCGTTATCCAGAGCTGTGCGTACATTTTGCGCAAGCTCTCCGGAGTTTGTCACCAATATCGCTGTTGAACGCTCATCATGTTCTGCTTGAGAAAGCATATCCGTGGTAATATATCGTACATTTGCTCCGCCATCTGCGATTATCAAAATTTCGCTTGGCCCGGCAATCATGTCTATGTCAACAACACCAAAGCACTTGGCCTTTGCCATGGCAACATAAGCATTGCCCGGGCCTGTGATTTTATCCACTTTCGGTATGGTATTTGTACCATAGGCCATAGCTGCTATGGCTTGTGCCCCGCCAATTTGGAATACTCTTCCTCCTCCGGCAATTTTTACTGCGGATAATATTCCAATTTTTGCCTTCTTTGACTTAAAAGGTGGAGTTGCGACTATAATTTCTCCCACTCCAGCCAATCGCGCCGGTATTATGTTCATCAATACGCTGGATGGGTATGCAGCGGTGCCTCCGGGTATATAAACACCCACCCGATCGAGTCCGCGTACTGTTTGCCCCAGCATCGTTTTATCATCAGACACGGTAAACCAACTGCGCTCAATTTGATTTTTGTGAAATTCTTCAATACGCTGTGCAGCATGTTTCAGAGCTCTAATAAGTTCATTGTCAGTCTCTTTATAAGCCTCTTCCACTTCCTCCGAAGTGACCTCAATCTTTGCAGGACGAATTCCGTCATATTTCTTTCCAAAGTTCAAAACTGCTTCGTCACCTTTTAGACGCACCTCAGCGATTATTTCTTCGACTTTTTTTTCGACTTCAATGTTTATCGCGCTCTCATTTTTTCTGTGTTCGTCGATAGCAACGTAAATATCTCTCTCTGTCAATATTTTGATTTTCAGGCTCTCTCTCATATTCAAACACCTTGTTTATCCATGTTTATTGCAAGCTCCAGCTTCATGGCAATGGTTTCAATCTCCTGCTTGCGTAATTTCATTGATGCATTGTTAACGACCAATCTAGCTGATATGGGATGTATTTTTTCGTAAACAACAAGCCCATTAGCATGCAAAGTTTTCCCTGTTTCAACTATATCCACTATCATATCAGCAAGACCAAGAAGCGGTGCCAACTCAACAGAGCCTTCTATTTTAATCAGATCAACATCCTTTCTCTGTTTGTCAAAATGTCTTTTAGCGACATTCATATATTTAGTGGCAGCGCGTCTGTTCCTCCCATTTGGTGCAAATTTTAATTCCGGTAGGCCTGCGACCGCAAAATAACAGTTTCCGATTTTAAGATCCAATATTTCATAAAGTTTACTGGCATACTCCATTATTATATCTTTCCCTACGATACCCATATCACAAACACCATACTCAACATAAGTTATGATGTCCGGAGCTTTAGCGAGTATAATTTCTATCTCTCCGTCACTTATAGGTAATATAAGACGTCTATCTGAAGATGAAAACCCGGAACAATCAATGCCCGCTCTCTCAAACAAAAGCATTGTCTCGTCGAGCAAACGTCCTTTAGTAACCGCTATTCTCAATGGTTTCATGTATTCACCTCTTTATCCGTTTCAATTGTGAGAGATAATATATCTCCTGTACCGTCTATACAATGCAGCTCATCGATACCTTTTCGCTTTGCTATTTCTATGGAGGCCAACCTATCCCCAGCCATTGAGAACTCAACCTGCAACCCTCTTCTATGCATGTTTTTCATTAGATTGAAAGCTTCGTCAACATAAGGTTCGGTGTAAAATAGCATCACATCCGACTTTTGTTGCGGTGTTGTTTTGTCGGAGTTTTCAAGAGCAGTGCAAACTGCGTCAAGATTGATTGCAAAACCGGTAGCAGAATACTCAAGTCCGTAGTTGCTGTATAGTGAATCATATCTGCCACCTGATAAAACTCGTTCTCCAGCACCTGATGCATATCCGCTCAAAATAATGCCTGTATAGTAATTCATATTGCCGGATAATCCCAGATCCAACACAATATTTTTATCCAATCCAAGAGTGGAAAGAGCTGCATATAATTGATAAAGATATTTCAAAGCTGTCTTTGCGCCTGCATTTTCAAAAATTTCTATTGCGGTGTCAAGTATCCTTACATCCCCAAAAAGACGTGGCAGCTGCATTAGGGTTTCGCATTCCGCAGTGTATTTTACTCGATAGGGCTTCAGCAAATCATTTATTGCAGGATAATTCTTTTCATCGATCAGTTCTCTTAATAGCTCTTCGTCTTCATCCGTAAAATCAACAGCATTTACTAATGATTTATATATTCCTGCGTGGCCGAGTTCCAATTTATATCCCGACAACCCAAGTTCTTTTAAGGACGACAAAGCTGTTTCCGCAATTTCCAATTCAGCCCGAAGACCCGTAGCTCCTATCAATTCAATTCCACTTTGACGAATTTGGGCGGTGCCAGGGTTCAAGCCATTGGTTATACGAATTATATCTTGGCTATAACACAATCTCAATGGCATAGCTTCTTCCTTCAATTTTGTTGCGACCAATCTGCCGATTGGAGTTGTAGAATCAGGCCTAATGACAAAAATGTTGCCACCATCAGTAATCTTTCTGATATTTTGATCTTTGAGCGCACTTACTGCTTTTGTGAAAACATCATAGTGTTCTAACAAAGGAGTCATTACCTCATAATAGCCTCTTTTACGATAACATTTCATCAAAGCTTGGTCTGCACTCCTCATCATCTGGCAACGATTTCCAAATGTATCATTCATTCCTGAAGGCGTTGTAAACTCTTTTCCAATCATTTAGCTTGATTCCTCTCTGTCATAATCAATTCCTTTATCTGTTTATCGATTTAGTGTGATAAAATTATATCCTATAGTTCTGTCATTGTCAATAGTATTTTTGCCTTTGCCGCACTTGATATTCGCATGCGGCAAAGGCTCTTATTGAAGCATGTTGCAATAAATAAATCGCATTAATTTACACAACTTATGTCAAGTTAACAATGTATTGTAAAGTATTTGTGCGTATATTCTGTGTAAATAATCGTTTGGGTGATTTACGTTGTTGCCAGTCATGTCGATATAAGCTTTTTTGGACAGAAGATACCTATGTATAGGTGTGACTTCGGCGACTGCCACTCCATCACCTGCGAGTTTTTTCAAAGATGCATTATAAATATCTTGTGTCCCATACAGGCAGGCTTCCGGATTAGCCAACATTGGGGTGACTAGTATAAACTCTGTGTCTTTCTTGCTATTTCTAATATTTTCTATTATTCCAGCTATGTTTTCATTAAAGACATCAGCGTCAACATGTCCACTGCCATCATTCATACCAAAAGCAATAACAACCAAGTCCGATCGATGCACTGCAGCGCGTTCGCTGCTGTGTTTCTGCCCCCAGGCGCTATCTGTCCCACCTACAGATGTGTTTATGACTTCTGTTTTAAGTTCATAGTCCAGAGACAGCTTTTCAGCAAACAATTCCCCAAAGGCTTTTTGAAATGGCGGAGCTCCCATGACACCACTTGCATTAGCACCAGTAGCAATCGAGTCTCCGTAAATCAATATCTTAAGAGGTTTCATGCTCCTTATCTTTTCACTCAACCTAGGCAGACTGTTCGCCGAACCAACAGGCATCGGGCCTTCCCAATTATCATCATGAGAGTATGTAATGCTAATTTGTCTGTCGTGAAAAACATGCCCTTCCGAAAAGGCAATTAATGGAACACATCTACCTCCAAAACTCTTATCGCTCTTCTGTTCGGGATACAATTCACTGCGACTCATAAATGGAATGTTGCCATCAGGGGCTATTTCTATTCCGTTTTTGATTTTTATGTAGTCAGTACCCTCAACGTACTTTCTTGTCAAATTTGCGGATGTAACGGAAATAATTTGCCTAGGTTCATATAGTAGCTCAACGACGATTATTCCATCTTTGTTTATAAAGGGTGTTGCCGATTCCCTATATGCTGTCCCTCCGTCTCTCCATATCGGGCGCATCAAATCAGCGATGTTGTTTTTCGTATCTATTTTCATATAAACCATTCCTATTCATAGTTTTGCGGTACATATTTCGGCAATTTCCGGGGAACTAAATTATAGTTTAGCCTGGCAAAGCGTTGGAGTCCATTTTCTTTGGGTATTACTATATCTCTTTCTCCGATTAAAGGCATTGCATATTTTACAAATTCATCGTTTACATCAGTGCCTTCTTTTGATATCCATTTTTCAGGTAAAAATCGTTCACTTTTCGCAACAGATGCAAGAGGCATATCTGCGTAGACCGCTTTATAAACAAGAGCATCTTTCCGTTGGATGGTGGCCATTACTCCCGCTCTTCCTTCTGATGCAATTTTTACACCATGCACTGCTACGTTATATGCTTCCTCCATATCAACCTCTGACATAAACAACGAACACGAACGTTGAAGCACTCCCGGTATTTGGCCTGTTGCTTGGCCTCCAACAGGCAGTTTTTGAGAATTTAGATAATCTACAACCGCTTGCATCGCTGTTTTACCGGATGCACCGTACTCAATATGCCCAAAACCATCATGTCTTGCTTGAATTGCGCCAATGTCAAAACCTTCGTTCACAACAACTATGCATCTTCCGGCTTGTCTCAGCATTTCGTTCACACGATAACCCAGCTGCTCTAGGGAAAACCCAGTCTCAGCAAAAAACAGCAGCATTGGGATATTTCTATTTGGGTCGCCGAGCCTGGCAGCAGCAGTTACAAATCCGGACTTGCGTCCCATCGCCTGATATACAGACACGCATTCAGATGTGTAAATTGCACGATTTTCCTCATCAGCATTTTGTGCCAAATATGCCCAGTATTTGGCACAACTGCCATATCCGGGTGTATGATCTAGCATTCGAAAATCCGCATCCCCTACGTCATTGTCGATTGTCTTGGGGATACCTATAACATGGAGTTCATAGCCTCTGTCTTTTGATAGTTTTGATATTTTATCCGCTGTATCCATCGAATCATTTCCGCCGATATAAAAAAAGAAGCCTATATCATGTTCTTTAAACACATCAAGAATCCGTTCATAATCCTTGATATTATTTTCTTTTAGTTTGTACCTACACGTACCTATTGCACCCGCAGAGGGCGTTGTTTTAAGAAGGCTCAATTCATTTCTGTCCTCTAAGGAGATATCTATCATCTCTTCTTTAAGAACGCCTTCTACGCCGTGATAAGCGGCATAGATTTTGTTAAAAGTATTTGGGTATTCTGTACAGGCTTCGATGATTCCCTGAAGAGACGCATTAATAACGGGTGAAGGACCTCCCGATTGGGCAACCAATACATTTTTCCTCATTTTATTCAGTTTCCTTTTCTGCCGGAGATAATTATTCTGATGAAATTGCTAAGCACGGCTCGATTTGAACCAAGCCGTGCTTATAGTTAGCGTTTTCGATTTTACGATAAGGGTTTGATGCTGATAATAAGACTGCCATCAGAAAACTTTTCCATGATTTCTGCAAAAAAGTCTTTGAAAACAAAGTAAAGTATTGTAGCCGCTATAAGCGAAAGGACAATTCCTACTATCCACAAAATTACAACAGCAGCACAATAGTTTTTAAAGTTTTTGTTTTTTGCGGTTATCATGCATATGATGTGTACAATCAACCCAACTAAAGGAATAGAATTGACAATCATCATCAGAATATAAAGGAGTTTACTTACGGGCTGAGCCGTAGACAGTGCAGGTGTTTCCTGTGTAACAGGTGGTGGTGCCACACTTGGTGGCGGTGTGCCATATGCGGGCTGTGTCGGCTGTTCATACCAAGGAATCGGTGCAACTGCCGGTTGTTCGTACCATGGTGCTGCCTCAGACGTTCCTGCTTGAGAATAGTCTCCAACAGATTCATCACTTGTTGAATCGGGCAGTTCTGTCGCTGCTATCTCCGTGTCTATACTCTGCTCTTCAATATTTGTTACATCCGCAACTGCTTCAAGCGTTTTTTCTTCAATACTCACCTTGGTGCCACATTCGGGGCAAAACGCAGAGTTTTCAGCAATTTCATTGCCACAGTTTTTACAATTCAAGAATCTCATCCTCCCTCATTTTATCAGCTTTTAGGTTTTCCGCAACTCGCACAAAACCTTCCGGTATTAGTTCGACCGCAAGCACAGGTCCATTCACCTGTTTCTTGTACTGCGTGTTGGTTTTCTGTATGTTCCGTTTGTTGTGGCGGAGCATACTGTTGATTTGCAGCAACGTCATAGGGTTGTTGTTGATAATAGTCAACCTGCTTTGGTACAAACAAGCCAAATGACTTTAGAGCCAAATTGTGAACTATAAGTGTTTTTGTTGGTTTTTTGCCAAGAGCGTTAATCAGTGCTATGATGACAATAAATGCAAATCCGGCTGTTATGAGAAATCTTAATACAGTAAAGATATCATTAACAACACCGTATGCATTGCCTCCCGCCCACACAATAATCTGTTTAATGCTGCTTTCAACAGCATACTCAATCAACCTGATGATTTGGAAAGCCAGAGTGACATATACCGCTTCCAGTAAAGACAAGAGGTTGTCCTGATCTTCTTTTCTCAAATAAGCTATTACAAAAAGTGCCACAAGGATTACTAGTATTGCCGTATCAAAGAACGTTATAGATGCCAATACAAGCATGAAAGCCACGGTAACTAAAATTTTACCAAGTTGTGCATTGTTCTTTTCCACAATTATTCCCTCATCTCTTTTTCATAGTTTTGTTATCTTAATACGGATAGATTATATCACAGTGTCTTTGTAATATCAAGAAATAATATATTCGTTTTATAACCTTTTTGAAATCATAATCGTACTCACCCCGGCTAATAGTAGTGTTCCACTACACTCTCAACTCTCCTGCTGAGGCGGCATGCAACCCTCCTACAACAACGTTGACATGACATGCCAAAAATTCATCCACCTGTTCCGGACTGCGACCAATATACTTAATCGGATCAAGACAACTATATAGTTCTTCTTTCGTTATATTGAACAACTTATCATTTTCTATTCTTTCAATCAAATCGTTTGAAGCACCCTCTTCTTTTACTTTTTTACCGGCAGCCATCGCATGCACTCTGAGCCTTTCATGAAGAATCTGCCTATTCCCTCCCGCCTTAACTGCAATCATCAATATATTTTCAGTTGCCATAAAGGGCAATTCAGCAAGTAAATTTTTTTCTATGACTTTTGGATATACAACAAGACCTGCTGTTATATTGGCACAAAGCTCCAAAATGGCATCTGCAGCAAGAAAACTCTGAGGTATAAATATCCTTCTATTGGAAGAGTCATCTAAAGTTCGTTCAAACCATTGAGTCGCAGCTGTATTCGCAGCATCTTGAGTAAGAGAAATAAGATGACGAGCTATTCCATTGATGCGTTCGCTTCGCATTGGATTGCGCTTATATGGCATGGCGGAAGAGCCAACTTGCGAGGATTCAAAAGGTTCTTCAATTTCCTTCATTGATTGCAGCAATCTGAGGTCAGCTGCAAACTTTGATGCGCTTTGTGCAAGGCCTGACAAACAGGACAAAATATAATAATCGTTTTTTCTCGTATAAGTCTGACCTGTTACCGGCTCCGCTGCATTAAAATTGAAAGCATTTACGACTAACCTCTCAAGATCCTTTACTTTTTGATGGTCTCCGTCAAAAAGCTCTAAAAAGCTAGCCTGGCTTCCTGATGCGCCTTTAACTCCACGCATCTTCAATGTGTTTTCTCGTAGGTTCATCTCT
This sequence comes from uncultured Oscillospiraceae bacterium, assembly GCA_964439435.1. GTDB lineage: Bacteria > Bacillota > Clostridia > Oscillospirales > QAMX01 > CAYTOF01. The sequence continues at coordinate 25,610 of CAYTOF010000002.1, read as the reverse complement.
TTATAGTCATTTAAGAAGTCATATAACCACAAACAAGCACGTTTGCCAACCGTAGTTGGCTGTGCAGGCTGAAGATGAGTGTAGGCAAGAGTTGGCATTGATTTGTACTTTTTGGCAAATTCAGCAAGATTTCCTATAACAGTAAGAAGTTTTCTTCTAAGGAGCGACAAGCCTTTTCGGATTAGTATGACATCTGCGTTGTCACCAACATAACAGCTTGTCGCACCAAGATGAATAATACCCGCAGCGTCGGGACATGCCTTTCCATATGCTTTTATATGCGCCATCACATCATGTCGCACTTGTTTTTCCAGTTGCGCTACTACATCGTAGTCAATATTATTTTTTTGCTCTTCCAACTGGTTGATCTGCTCGTCCGCAATGTTCAAACCAAGCTTTTGCTGAGCTCGTGCCAATTCGACCCATAGCTTACGCCAAGTCCGAAATTTTTCATCTTCAGAAAAAATTTGCAGCATTTCTTTACTTGTCCATCTTTGAGAAAAGGGGTCTCTATATATTTGATGAGGCATATACAACTCCTTTGCTTTTCTGTTTGGCTTATGAATTGTTTAGTTTTTCAATTGCAGCGAGTTTTAAACAGATACACAATAATTCAGCGGCTTTTTGTATATCATCTCGTTCCGGATATGTAGGTGCGATTCTTATGTTGTTGTCTTTCGGATCTTTTCGATATGGCCATGTCGATCCGGCAGGTGTCAAAGTCACTCCTGCCTCTTGAGCCAGTTCAATTGTGCGTTTTGCAGTTCCCTGTAGAACATCAAGGCTTATAAAATAACCTCCCTTTGGCTTGCTCCATTTCACAAAAGGCAAGCCATCAGTTTCATGTTCGAGCATTTCGAGAACAGTTTCGAATTTTGGTCGTATGATATTTGCATGTTTTCTCATATGTTCCTGCAACAATTCGCGGTCTTTAAAAAATCGCACATGCCTAAGTTGATTTGTTTTGTCAGGGCATATTGATTGAACTGAGAGCAGCTTTTTTATATGCATTATATCGTCCGGACTGGCGGCCATAGCAGAAATTCCTGAACCGGCAAAGCTGATTTTCGATGTTGAAGTAAACACAAAAGCCAAATTGTCATTCCCGGCCTCTTTTGAGAGCTCTAAAATACTGGGGATACTTTCTTCTTCGTATAAAGCGTGCACACAGTATGCATTGTCCCAGAATATTCTAAAATCCGGTGCTGCCGGTTTTAATTTTGCAAAACGCTGTATTGTTTCCGGTGAATAAATTGTTCCATCAGGATTTGAATATTTCGGAACACACCATATCCCCTTTACCGCTGGGTCCGATATAATCTGTTCTATTGCATCCATATCCGGTCCCTCAGATGTCATACAAACAGTAACCATTTCAATTCCACACTGCTCACATATGGTGAAATGTCTGTCGTATCCGGGTACAACACATATAAACTTTATCTTTCCTTGTTTCGACCAGGGGCTTTGTCCGGCAAATCCAAAACATAGCCCGCGGATCACCATATCATACATCATGTTTAAACTGGAGTTTCCACCGACAATTATCTGTTCTTCGGGCGCACCGAGCAAAGGAGCAAAAAATGATTTTGCACTGGGGAGGCCATCAGGGAAACCGTAGTTGCGAGTATCTGTACCTTCGTCAAAATAATCTTCGGGGCATTTCAGACAACAAAGCATTTCCTGCGATAGGTCCAGCTGTGCTTTTGATGGGACACCGCGAGAAATATTTAATTTCTTTCCATTTTTCTTAAATTCTAAAAACCTTCTTTCAAGCTCAGCATACTCATTTTTTAATTCGATTTCAAAATTTTCGCTATACCGTTTTGCCATGTGTGGGCTCCTATATTATTCTTCTCTTGTATGTGTAGTTTTAGAGATAGGAAAATAAATTGCAGGGATCAAAATAGCTGCTGCAATAATTTCGACCAAACCATTTATGCTAATTGTTGTCATTATGATTGTTTTGAATAATTCAAAAAACTCAGTATATGTATTAAGTAATCCGGAAAACAAATATATTGCAGTCAGTACCAATACTGTGTTTGTGAGAGTTCCGCATATGGCCGACAAGCTGATAGATAAATATTTATTCAAACGCGTTTTAAACAATCCCGCTGACACTGAACCTGCAACAATTCCAACTATGATTCGTGGGAGAACCGAAATGAGTGGGTTTGTAAACAACGCCCACAATGGATTCGTAAAAGCACGCGCAAAGCTGGTCAGTCCCCATACCGCCCCTAATATGGCGCCATGTTTCCAACCTAAAAACACTGAACCTAAAATCACTACAAGATGCAGTGTTGTAATCTCCAAAAAAGTACCATAACTTATATACCCGGTATATGGCACAACTGTCATAACAACAATCAATGCTGACAGGATTGCTGTCAAGACCAGATCATTTAGCTTTTTGTTTTTCATATAAACTCTACCCTCCAGCAAAGTATTTAAAATTCTGCGTTACCGGTTGTCCGGGGATATGGGATTACATCTCTTATATTGGATATTCCCGTTACATACATGATAAATCTCTCAAGACCCAGCCCAAATCCCGCGTGTTTTGTACCACCATATTTCCTGAGATCAAGATACCACCAATAGTCTTTTTCATCAAGTCCCATCTCATTGATTCGTGTTTGTAATATCGGAAGTCTCTCCTCACGCTGACTCCCACCTATAATTTCCCCAATTCCAGGGACTAATAGATCCATCGCAGCAACTGTCTTGCCATCGTCATTTAAACGCATATAAAACGCTTTAATCTCTTTGGGGTAGTCAGTAATAAAAACAGGACCGTCAAATAATTCCTCTGAAAGATATCTTTCGTGTTCCGTCTGCAAATCACAACCCCAATAGGGAAGATAGTCAAACTTTTTATCGCTTTTGAGCAACATGTCAATGGCTTGCGTATATGATATTCTGTGATAATCCGCTTTGAGAATACGATTTAATCGATCTAACAATCCCGGACTGAGAAATTTATCGAAAAACTCCAATTCATATGCACATTTTTCAAGTATATAAGAGACAATATACTTCAGCATCTCTTCTGCAAGATCCATATTGTCTTCTAAATCAGCAAATGCAATTTCCGGCTCTATCATCCAAAACTCAGCTGCATGACGCGGTGTGTTGGAATTTTCCGCGCGAAAAGTGGGCCCAAAAGTATATATGTTTCCGAAAGCCATGGCCATTGTCTCGCCTTCCAATTGCCCCGACACTGTCAAATGGGTTTCACATCCAAAGAAATCCTCTGAATAATCAATTGAACCATCATCGGCTTTGGGAAGGTTTTCCAGATCAAGTGCTGTTACCCTGAACATTTCACCGGCCCCTTCAGCATCGCTGCCGGTTATTATGGGGGTGTGTACCCAGACAAAACCCTTCTCATAAAAAAACTTGTGTATCGCATAAGATACTTCGCTACGCACTCTAAAGACAGCACTGAAAGTATTTGTCCGTGCACGTAGATGCGCAATTGAACGCAAATACTCAAGCGAGTGTCGCTTTTTTTGTAAAGGATAGTCAGGTGCGGAAGGTCCTTCAATTTCGACATTTTGTGCATGCAATTCAAAGGGTTGCTTTGAGTTGGGAGTCAAAATGAACTCACCTTCAATTTTCAGAGCTGTCCCCACATTTATTTTTATAATCTCACGGTAATTTGTGATCTTATTGACATCAAGAACTACCTGGATCGGTTTAAAACAGCTGCCGTCATTGAGTTCAATAAATGCAAATGCATTTGATGATCTGATGGTTCTAATCCATCCCGCAAGAGCTATGGTACTTCCGGCATATTTTTTTGAGTATTTATACAAGTCCCTAACGGGGATTGTTTTCATGGTTTGTCTCCTTTTTATTTTATTAGTTCTAATTAAGTATGCACCGTTCACAATTCGAGTGTTTAAAAACCGATGATATTTAGAGCATAAATAAATATACTCTGCTTAATTGTATATGATAACATATTCAGTGCAGCTTATCAATTATCAGTATACCATATTTTAAAGCTAATCGAGCAAAATACCAAGCGCCACCATAAGTAACCATAATCACATGCAAATTATATGATGATTTTATACTATCGATAAAGCAACACATGCACTAAGCTGCATATTAAAACATGTTTCTAATATGCACCCAAGCATTTTGCTTCGCATAATAATTTTATATTTGGTATGCCAAATAAATTCCGTTTTATGCATTGGACAAACATATCTTTGCGTGGTATAATCCGCTTGTCAGAGATATCTGGATTATAAAATCTTATGGAGGTTTGAGTGTGAGGACTGAAAAAAAAGCTGTGTTGGCTCACCTTATGAAGCAAATCCCCAAATATGTTGTTGTCGACAGTATCGACATTGTGCATTGGTCAGCGAAAAAAGGAGTTCACTCAGAGCCGGGGGTGTTTGATGTAGCTGATGATACCCAATCGGAACTGAAGCTTGGAGATTCATGGGTTACAGGTTATGACCAAACCACGTGGTTTACTGCATCTCTTAAAATACCTGAACATTTCAAAAACGGCAAAACATATTTTGAATTCAACATTGGCGGCGAAGTCATCGTCCGCATGAACGGCAAAATCATGGGCTCTGTAAGCTCAAATATGGCAAATGGGTGGGTGCATCGCGAACGCATATTCGCCCCCAATCCAATACCTGATGAGGTCGAAATAGAATTGGAAGCTACGGTCAATTCCGGTGGTTTTTGTGACCATGTCTTAGCCGGACGCAATTCTGTAGCATACACTTTATCCAAAGCAAGAATAGTTTTGCTGGATGAAATTGTTGACAGTTATTTTACGGATGTCACACTTATAATGGAAGCACTTGACTACATAACGGATGAGGATATTAAACGCGAACTCTATGCTGCTTTGGATGACTCCCTGCATGAAATAGACTTTGATTTTGATGAAAGCACAACAAGAGCCTCATTTACCAAAGCTCAAGAGTTATTATGGGATATGATTGATTCTATCAAGCATATGCCCCGCGGAGAAGTGATAATGACAGGACACAGCCATATTGACGTTGCTTGGTTGTGGACAGTCAAAGAGGTTATTCGTAAATGTGCTCGCACTTTTTCAAACAATCTTGAGCTCATTGAACGCAGATCTGATATTGTTTGGACGCAGAGCCAAGCTTATTTGTATGAACTTTTAAAAACTCATTATCCAGAATTATACGAAAGAGTCAAACCGGCGATCGCTGCCGGCAGAATCATAACAGCCGGAGATGCTTGGGTTGAAGCTGACACCAACATCGCTTCAGGAGAATCTCTCATTCGACAGCTTCTGTACGGTAGAGAGTTTTTTATGAATGAATTTGGTGTCTCATCAGAGATTTATTGGCTGCCGGATTGTTTTGGTTTTTCATACGCACTCCCTCAAATAATCAAAAAGAGCGGCATGAAATATTTTGTGACAGCTAAACTCTCCAACCAAGATACAAATAAATTCCCACACACTCTTTTTCGTTGGCGCGGCATTGATGGCAGTGAAATACTGGCATATATGCAGCGGACACATTACGGCGACGAGTATAATGCAGCAAAAATCGCAAATGCCTGGACATTCAACGAGCAAAAAGGCATCAACAATACTCTTATGGGAATGTTTGGATATGGTGATGGTGGTGGCGGCGTAACCGAAGAAATGCTAGAAAATGCTGCTTGCATATCACGCATACCTGGATTGCCTGAATCACATATTGGATCTCCAATTGATTTTTTCAACCAAGCCGAAAAGGCATATGATAATCTTCCCGTGATTGATGATGAACTGTACTATGAAAATCATCGCGGAACATTTACAAGCCAAGGCTTCGTGAAAAAATTCAACCGTTATGGCGAACTTCTGTTATCACGAGCTGAGATGATGCTATGCTTTTTGCATGGAACGGCAAACGGTCTAAAACCTGATACTGAATTAGAAAAAGCTTGGAAACTCTTATTGATTAATCAGTTTCACGATATATTGCCCGGAACATCTATTCACGAAGTTTATTTGAATACAGCAGATGAATACAACGAAATGGCTGCGATTGGCGAGCAAATTTTGAATGAGGCCCTTGTCTCCATGGCAAGTCGCTACACCGAAAATGGTATTGTATGTTTCAACCTGACATCCGGAAACGTTCGCGAGCGCGTTAAAATACTCAACAAAGAGGCAGGACTTGCTCCTGCATATGCGGGAGAAACAGCGCCCCACAATCAAGACGGTGAGCATCTGTCATTCATTGCAGAAGTTCCGGCGATGAGTTTTCGTATCTATGATCTAATTCGGGAGGAAAATGTTGCTTCAAAAGTCACTGTTTCTACTCAACTGCTTGAAAACGAAAAACTGCGTGTAGTTTTTGATGACAACGGCAATATAAGCTCTATTTACGACAAAGACGAGCAAAGAGATATTCTCTCGGGACTTGGCAATAAGTTTTCCATTTATGCAGACAAGCCCGTCCATGAGAGTGCTTGGAATCTTGAATCCAACTATGTGAAAAAACGTTGGGACGCAGAACTTGTCTCTATCCGCGTAGTCGAGAGCACGCCTGTCAGCGGTGTGCTGGAAATAGTCAAGCGTTTCAACAAAAGTCTTATTACTCAAGATGTGACGCTATACGCCGGTAGCTGCAGGATAGATTTTATCACTCATGTTGATTGGCAAGAAACAGAAAAGCTTTTAAAAGCTGATTTCGATGTGGCGGTGAGATCCCCTTTCGCAGCATACGAAATTGCACATGGTGCTATCTACAGGCCGACACACAAAAACACTTCCTTTGACCGAGCAAAATTCGAAGTGTGTGCGCACAAATGGGCTGATTTATCCGAAGGTGGATACGGTGTCGCTATTTTGAATGATTCAAAATATGGCTACAACATACATGAATCCAAGATGAGTATAAGCTTGCTTCGTGCTCCCATAGTTCCGGATATGGTAGCTGACAAGGGAACTCACGATTTCATATATAGCTTATATCCGCATAAAGGCGATTGGAGAGAAGGCAGAGTCGTCCAAGAAGCCTTCGCATTGAACTTTCCAATCCGCACCTGCGTTATAAGAGCCATGGATAAGAAAAACGCCATTTCCGTGGATTATGCATCGCCCAACAACGACATCACCCGCGATTTCTCTTTTGTACAATGCAATGCCGAAAACATTGTTTTAGATGCCATCAAACCGGCTCAAGACGGCAATGGTCTCATCTTGCGTGCATATGAAGCGGAGTCAAGAAGAGGAGAGGTTAAGTTCACTCTAAGCCTTGACTTCTCGTCTGTTGTTGTCTGTGATATGACAGAACGTCCGATGGAAACTGAGAGTATCGTCTCTTGCGAAGATAATAGTTTCTCATTCTTTATTAAACCTCATGAAGTTGTGACGTTCAGAATAAATTGACTGTTTCCCGGAAAACAGTCATACAAAGAAAACCACTCATATGAGTGGTTTTCTTTGTACCATTATATTATATACAAATCAATTAACCATGTTCTACTCTTCGCGTTTGCGGCGAATAGGTTGTCACATTAACTCGGCGTCGCTCCACCTCAGCTCCATTTTCATAAATGCTTTGGTATAATTCACATCGATATCCGTTTTGACCTCTTTGAGTTTCGAGAGACATGCCAGGGGCAAGAGCTTCATTTCGGCTGTATTCTGTATCAAATGGGACTTCATTCAGAACTTCACTTTTAAGCTCAACTGTTTTACCGGGGTTTTCGTTTGTGCCAACAAAAGATATGGACAAAGTATTGCCGTTTAATTCAGCAATTATTTTCAATGGATATTTTGTATCATTTTCAAACTTGTAGTCAATATAACCATATTGTACGGTCGCATCCCACGATTTTGGCACGTAGGACACTGCAAAGGCATGGGGTGCACGCTCGACAACTTTAAGATCCGCATAAAGTGTGGTCACATAGAGTGTAGATGTAATCTGACATATTCCTCCGCCAACTCCATCGACGACTTCCCCTGCCGCGAAGATTGGAGCGGGTTTATAACCTTTTGCAACGGTGCGCTCTCCCACAATTGCATTAAATGAAAATACTTCGCCTGCTTCTTGATCGGTTTTGGGCATCAGCACAACCCCGTTGATTGCCTCTGTAGCCAGCCTAACATTTGTTGTTCTGTTTTCAGCGTCGGGATTTAAATATGTTTTATAAGTTGCAAGTGTGTCGCGAAATAAAAGACTTTTATATTTTTCAGCTGTTATAGGTTCGATATTGATGTACGGATAACTTCTCACTGACCAACTGTCATCTTCAAAATCCGCACGAATCTGATCAATGTCAATGTCTTTTCCCAATCTTTCTTCTTGAATCTTGTATGTCTTTTTACCTGTTTTTATAAGTTTGGCATCTGTGGGCGAAACATAAATTGCAGTCCTTATATAATCTACATCCGGTTCAAGAGCTTCTTCAATATCCGGTTCTACAACAAGCGTGCGAAAATCTCCCTCTGAAAGCATTTTTTTGACCTTGTTTAACAGTTCTTCCCTTCGTACTGTTATCCCATCTTGTCCACGTGTTATTTCCAGCGACTCACTGAGATACACCACGCTGTAGAAACGGTATTCTTGATTTACTTGCTCTATAAAGCAGTCAACAACTTCTTCAATATATTTTATATTGCTCGATTGGTCAGTGATGACAGGAATTTCAACTTTTTTTGTTGATTTAATGAGTTTGTGTTTTTCAAAAAGATTTTCTTCTCTGCCAAATTCATAGGCGTTTTGCGCCACCTGCTCTGATTTTACACTGATAATTGCATTTCTTGCATTTATTGTAGCTGTTTTATCTTGATAGTTCAGTATAATTTGCTTTCCCGAGTAATAGTTGTCGCTATATTCGTCGATTGCATCGACAGCTTCAGAAATTGTCATTCCTCCCAAATCTATACCCAATGCTGATACACCCGGATAGATTCTATCATAATCTCTCACTTGTTTTGAGACGGTTATAATCCAGAATGTGGATAAAATCACTACAAGCAAAAACACACTGATATTTATCCAGAACAAAGCGGGGCTTATACCCAGAATGGTATTTTTTCTTTTCGCCTTTATGCGGATTTCTGTAGTGTGCATCTTTTGCTCTTGCAGTTGTTCTGCGGGAAGCTGCCCAAGGATCTTTTTCCAATCATTCAAATCCCGTTCTCCCCTTCCTTCTCATAGGAGTTATTTGTCATGAAAGTATAATACCTTACCCTTCGATCTCTATTCTTTTAAGTTGCTCGTTAACCGATCTTCTTTTGGTGCTAAAAATGCCCACCGTTTATAAGTCCAATTGATGTGTAATAATTGCTCATTGATATTATATACTATGATTTTGTCCTATTCAATTACAAAAAGGTTACACAGTGGAAAATTTGTTGTAACCTTTTTGTTTGCTTGTTTAGTTAAGTTCAGAGCTAAAAGTCAAAGTATGTTTTTGCATTTTTATGACATACACCTTCAACTATTTCAGTCAATAATTCCATATCTTTTGGAAATTCGCCATTGTCCACCCAAGAGCCAACAAGATTGCAAAAAATTCTTCTGAAATACTCGTGTCTTGGATATGACAAAAAGCTTCTGGAATCTGTAAGCATACCGACAAATACAGAAAGTAAATTTAGACTGGCAGTGTTCCTAAGCTGCAGTTCCATGCCTTCTTTGTGATCAATAAACCACCATGCAGACCCAAATTGAGTTTTTCCGACCACACCTGCTTCTGTAAAACAACCGCAAAGAGCGATCATCCCATAATAATCTTTGGGATTTAGTGAGTATAGAATTGTTTTGGGCAAGACATTTTTAGAATCCATCGCATCTAACAGACGGGAGATACTTTGCGCTGTTTCAAAGTCGGACATGGTATCAAATCCCGTGTCCTTTCCCAAGCTTTTAAACATCCTGGTGTTGTTGTCGCGCATTGCTCCGCAATGCAACTGCATCGTCCATTTCTTTTTGCAAAAAGAGGATGCCAGTTCACACAAAACATAGGCCATATAACCTTCAATTTGTTGCGTGCTTAATTCTTTGCCGTTCATCCTGTCGCTCCATGTTTGAGCAGCTTCGCTTTCATTTGCAACATAGGAAGGAATCCTAGCAAAATCATGATCGGAAAGTCGACAACCATGTGCATGAAAATAATCAATGCGTCTTCGAAGAGCCTCCATCATGTCGTTTAGGGAATTGATTTCAAAATCCGCAGCTTGTGCCAATAGATACATATAAGCTTCAAAGTCCGGCCTGCCAATGTAAAGTGCTCTGTCAGGTCTAAAAGTTGGCCGTACATTGCAATTGTTAATGGGATTTTTTAATATTTCTGCGTGATGCTGAAGGTTGTCGGATGGATCATCGGTCGTGCAGATCTCGGCAACATTAGATCGTTCAATGAAGTTTCGGGCCGAAAACTTTTTATCGGATAGCTTTTCGTTTGATTTGTCATATATCCATCGGGCATTTTTTCTGGTTAACGGTTTGTCGATGTCAAAATAGCGTTTCATCTCCAAGTGTGACCAATGATAAAGCGGGTTGCCGATAGCGGTTTCTATCACACTGCAATACGAATAAAACTTTTCAAAGTCATCCCCATCTCCGGTAATGAGGTTCTCGTCAATGCCTTTTATCCGCATGAGACGCCATTTATAATGGTCCCCACCTAGCCACGCTTCAGTAATCGTGTTAAACCGCTTGTCAGACGCTATTTCAGAAGGTGATAAATGACAGTGGTAGTCGATAATCGGCAGGCCTTTGGCCACTTCATGATAGAGTTGCCTTGCTGTTTCTCCTGCGAGCAAAAAGTTTTCATCAAGAAATTTCATTTTTCCCTCCATATTTATCTCAAGGATTTTGTGTGTTTTCTTTGGTTACAAGCCTGCGTGCAACACTGCTCACAGATCCTGCTCCACACGTCAGCACAATGTCTCCATGTTGCGCTATTTTTTGCAGCACATCAATTGCTTCTTCCAGTGATGGGGCATATATAGCCCCCGGAATACTTGATGCGATATCCGAAGAAGATATGTTAAATGTATTTGTTTCTCGAGCCGAGTATATGTCTGTCAGTACGGCGAGATCAGCGCTTTTTAAAACAGATATAAAGTCGTCTTTCAGAGCACTTGTTCTGGAATACGTATGTGGTTGAAACAGACATATCACTCTGTCATATCCCATGGTACGTGCCGCTTCCAATGTCACTCCAAGTTCGTGTGGATGGTGTGCATAATCGTCTACAATAAGCGCATCTCTATAAGTTCCGATTTTCTGAAAACGTCGCTCTATTCCTGTAAAAGAGTTCAATCCATTAATGATGTTTTCTATATCTATACCATATGTAATCATGACAGTTGCGGCTGCAACCGCGTTGTAAACATTATGCTTCCCCGGTATGTTCAAAGAAACTTTCCCCAGGAGCTTGTTTTCTTTTTTAAGCAAAAAAGATGAACCTGCCCCATCTAGTGCTATGTCACAGGCTCGTACATTGCCGGATTCTATTCCAAATGTGATGATATCTCGTTTGACATCCATGATAGCTTTCATGGCGTTTTTGTTGTCTTCATTTACCACCAGTCGACCGTTTTTCGGAGTGTTTTTCGCAAATTTTTTAAATGCTGTAATTATTTCGTTTATACCTGAATAGTAATCAAGATGGTCCGGTTCAACGTTCAATATAACAGCGGTTTCAGGTTTCAAATATAAAAACGATTCACAATATTCACAAGCTTCAGCGACAAAATAGTCTGAATTCCCTAAAATATGTGTGCCACCAATTTCCGGCAAGACTGCACCAAGAAAAGCGGTCGGCTTTAACCCGCTTTCCAAAAACACATGGGTTAGCATTGCAGAGGTGGTGGATTTCCCATGCATCCCCGATATGCCTATACTATGTTTATATTCACTCATTATTTGTCCCAAAACAACGGGGCGTTCCAGTATTGGGATGTGTAACACCTTCGCTTTGACTATATCCGGTGATTGGTCTTTTATCGCTGCATTTCTAACTACAATATCAGATCCTACCACATACTTTTCATCATGCCCGATTTGAACATCAATTCCAAGTTGTATTAACTTTCCGACGATATCACTGTGTTTTATATCGTTTCCTGTTACAACGGCGCCACGTCGCTTTAACTCCAGCGCAAGGGCGCTCATCATTATTCCGCCTATTCCAATAAAATGTACTCTTTTACCTTCCGATGCGGCTTTTTCCAACATGTTCATATACGCACACGCTCCTGCTACATTCTCTGTATCTGGCGCTTTCTCGAGATGTTTGTTGAGCCCTCTTGCATCACTGAAATATTATCCAATGCTTTCCCTGTGCCAAATGCGACACACGAGACTGCATCATCTGATAGATGTGTTTCGATGCCTGTATGAGATGAAATAAGTTTGTCAAACCCATAAACAAGACTTCCTCCCCCGGTCATCGTAATGCCATTTGTGGAGATATCTGCTACCAACTCGGGTGGTGTTCTTTCCAACACCGAATGTATCGTTTCGATAATGCTGACAGATACCTCCTCAAAAGCTTCGAGCATCTCGTTGGAATTCACCATGAATACCTTCGGTAGACCCGTCATCAAGCAACGGCCTTTTACATCCATCGATATTTCCTCAGGCCTTGGGTAAACGCAACCTATCTTGATTTTAAGCTCCTCTGCTGAACGCTCGCCTATCAAAACATTATGTTTTCTGCGTATATATTTTATAATTGATTCGTCAAATTTATCTCCGGCAATTTTAATTGAGCAGGATTCCACTATGCCTCCAAGCGATATAACTGCAACATCAGTTGTTCCTCCACCAATGTCGACAATCATATTTCCATTTGGTTTTGAAATGTCAATGCCCGCTCCTATTGCAGCGGCAACCGGCTCTTCTATCAGATACACTTGACGTGCTCCGGCCTGAAGACCGGCATCAAAAACTGCCCGTTCCTCGACTTCGGTGATGCCACTGGGCACACAGATTATAATACGAGGTTTGACAATTCTAAATCCACAAACCTTTCTGATAAATTCTTTTATCATGCGCTGTGTCACTTCATAGTCTGAGATAACCCCATCCCGCAGTGGTCGTATCGCGATTATATTGCCGGGTGTTCTTCCCAACATCCGCTGGGCTTCCGAACCTACCGCCAGCAACTTGCCCGTATCTTTATTCAGCGCAACAACACTGGGCTCACGCAAAACAATGCCTTTGCCCTTAACGTATACCAACATTGTGGCTGTTCCAAGGTCAATTCCTACATCATTAGAAAACATGCAATTCTCCCATGTCTATAAATAGTTAATGTAAATGGTATTCTTTTAAAGAGTTAATGTTTATTATACACTAATTTTCTGTTTTTTTCAACCATATAAGTGCCTCTAAATCTGTTCTGATTTATTAGATGCCCGTGTCTTTGCTGCAAAAAGAGCATATATGTTCTCCGCTCCTCCCGCTTTTATTATTTTTGCCGCTTCATTTATAGTCGCTCCGGTGGTGAAAATGTCATCGACTAAGATTATTGCTTTCATCTCTGTCCATGCATTGAACTCTCTATCCAACTCATATACTCCCAAGACATTGCCTTTTCTATCTTTTGCCTTGAGCGACGATTGCATGGGATTGTTGACAACTTTTTTAAGTGTCGGCAATACGGGCAAGTCCATTATACGGCCCAAATGATTTGCCAACAACTTTGATTGATCATATCCCCTTTCTTTGCTTCTGGCAACTGATATGGGCACCCACGAAATTGCTTGTGCTCGAGGATAGGCTTTGTTTTTAAAAGCGTTGGTAAACGCTTGCATCATAGGATCTGCGAAAGCTTCCGCAAAAGCACATTTCCCTTGAAACTTCATACGAATTAAGGCTTTTCTAATCCCATTTTCATAATAGAACGGAGAGGCACAAAAATCTACATACTGCAGTTTGCCATCTCCGAATTTGTGTTCTTCCTTTGTGCCCTCTGTCTTAGGTGTCAAAATTTCGCAGTCTGTACAAAAACCATATGCTTTTGTAATAAACTTACCGCATATGATACAGCGTGGCGGGAAAAGAATATTCAGAAAGTTCAAGTGGATTTGTTTGATAAGTTTTTTCATTGAAAGTATTCTCAAATCTTTAAAAGTTGTAATGGCTATACTTTATATTAACTCCCGTCCATCAGCAAGGGCGACGATGCGTTCGCAAAGTGCGGAATAGCGGCGCCTCTTTTGCCTGTTGTTCACCATTGCTTCCACAGACTCGGGTATCCCAACGATGATGAACAGTTCTTTTGCACGTGTTATTGCCGTGTAAAACAGATTTCTGTTCAACAGTCTGGAATGTACCAGTGATGCCAAAAATATCACAGCTCGATATTCACTGCCCTGTGACTTATGTACCGTTATGGCGTACGCATGCTCGAGATCACACAGCATGTCAAAGGAGTAGTCACATTCTTTATCCGGAAACTCTATCGTCAGTTTTTCGGCATGAGGGTTAATTGACTTGATTATTCCAATATCACCATTGTAAACTCCCACTCCCGGTGTTTCTTGGCTTGCACTGTTGTTCCAGACTATGTCATAATTGTTTTTTATCTGCATGACACGGTCTCCTTCTCGAAAATAGGTGTTGCCAAATTTTATTTGCTTTTTTTTGTCGGAAATCGGATTTAACAAATCACGCAATATGGGGTTTATTGCTTGTGTGCCTGTCTCTCTTTGTCGGAGCGGTGTGATGACTTGAATGTTAGATATATCTATCCCCATGTGTTTGGGCAATCTCTCAGCAAATAGTTCGCATATGGTGTTTATTTGAGATTGTGTATCTTGACGATGTAGAAAAAAGAAGTCTTTTTTGTTGTTCTTCAAGTTTGGCAATTCTCCTGCATTGACAGCGTGGGCATTTATAACGATATCGCTTTCTTGTGCTTGTCGGAATATTTCATCAAGATGAACTATCTTAACGGCATCGCTTTTCAATATATCTGAAAGCACTGTCCCGGGACCAACGGAGGGAAGCTGATCTGGATCTCCCACCATTATCAATTTACAATTGCTTTTTAAAGCAGAAAGCAGAGCTGAAAACAGCGGCAAGTCCACCATGGAAAGCTCATCTATAATAACAGCGTCCGCATCAAGCGGGTTTTCTGTATTTCTGAGAAACATAGTGCCGTCTTTTGAGAAAACAGTTTCCAGTACACGATGTATTGTTTTGGCTTCACAGCCACAGAGTTCTGAAATCCGCTTTGCAGCTCTTCCTGTAGGCGCAGCAACAAGAGTTTTCATTCCAATTCGTTCTAAGAGACCAATCATGCCGCGGACAGCTGTCGTTTTTCCAGTCCCGGGCCCCCCGGTCAAAATCATAATGTGTTCTCTTATGGATGTTAATATTGCATTTTTTTGCTTTTCTGAATATACTATGCCCTGCTTTGATTCCAGTTTGGCAAGCCCCTCTTTTGCACTTTCATTGACACTGCTCTTTTGGCCTGCCATGTATACAATTCGCTGTGCGATAAACATCTCCGCTTCTCTCATGCGCGGAGTATAACAGGCCAACGTGTCATTTATTTTGCTCGTTTTCAAATTATCTCTTTCAATCATCGAATCTAAGACAGTTTGCACCAGCTCCTCACTTAAACTGAGAAACTGCGCAGATACATCCCTTAGCTTATCATAGGGCAAGTACACATGACCTTGACTTTCATTAAACAACAATTCAAACAAAATGCCGGCTTCTATACGTGAAAAGTTGTCCTCACCAAATCCCATATCAAGTGCCATGGCATCAACCTTTCTAAAGTCCACCAAATATGGCTCCAATGCCAAAAAATAAGGGTTTTGTGTGATTTTTTCTTGTGCTGTTGCTCCCGCGTGTCTGTAAAGCTCTAGAGCTGTGTTTAAGGGGAATCCAAATTGTGAAAAGAAGACCATAAGCTCCTTTATTGCAATTCTTTTATTTAGCTCCATTGAGATACTTTCCGCGCGTTGAAGGGTTATGCCTTTTATCTCTGTCAGTCTCTCGGGATTGCATTTTATTATATCGAATGTATCTATGCCAAATTTTGTGACAATCCTGCGCGCGGTGGCAATCCCGACGCCTTTAACAACCCCGGACGAAAGATACCTAAATATGGCATTAGCTTGGTCCGGCATAATTCGCTCTATACCATCGCATCTGAACTGTGAACCATATGTTGGATGCGAAACAAACTCACCCTCAGCTATGATTCTTTCTCCCTCCCCAGGGTATGGAATGATCCCAACAACCGTTATGCGCCCCCCCTGTAACAGTTCAACTTCCAGAACACTGTAGCCGGTTTCTTCGTTTTCAAATATAATCGATTCTATATCACCTTGTATTATCAAAGGTTCTCCTGGGTAGAGTTCTTCCACATTTCTGCCTCTTTCTTATTATCTGTTTTATATAACAGATAAGATATTACTCGCTTTTAACTTTACTTGCATCAAGCTTTCCAACTTTTTCTGCAATCCTCAAAAACTGCTGCGAAAACAGCAAAATCAAAACCGCATTGCAAACCGCATGTGAAAGATCAAACCAAAAACTTGCAACACATGAAATAATGAATACTTCCAACGTAAAGGGCAAGAGTCCGGCAAAGATATACACGAGGTTTAAGGTCCAACCAAAAACAAATCCCCATATAAAACCATAAAAGGTTAGAGTCCATAATTTTAATTTTGATTTGCTATTGCTTGCTGCTACTTGTGAATCTGCAGATGTTGCTTTCCCCTTTGTTCGCACCATGGTAATCAAGGCTGCGCCCAACCCCATATGCGCCCATAGAAACATACGCCAGGGTGTGTAAATTGTCATCACAGATAAAATATCAAATAAGAGAGCACTGGTTGCCCCGGCAGCTATTCCTGCCCCCGGGCCAAGAGTCACACCAATCATAATGATAATGAAACTTGTCAGTTGTACCCCCGGAACGGAGCGCAATGCAGCGCCGGACGCTCCGGCAACAGCGCATAATATACTTGTCAGAACGATTCCTCGAGTCTGTATACCTTTTAAGCTCTTTCCAAATACAATCAACATTCCCGCAAGCAATGCCAGTACTATCACTTCCGGTATGCCGATTATTAATGCCCTGTTCCCTGTCATCCTTGAGTCCTTTCAATATAAATCGAAAGACATTCACATGCAACTATATTCGATTGATATCATTTAAAATAGAATGTCAGCCAGCAAACTATATAGTGGGAGTACAACAAGCATTGTCAATGAACTTGCTGACAAAATTTTTGATGCAAGTACATGGTCACTCCCATAATTTTTTGCGACCAAAACAGATTGGTTCATAGCCGGCATTGCTGACATCAATAAAATCACTTTTGCTGCGATGCCTTTTTGTTTAAAAACAACCAGGATTAACATCGCAATCAAAGGTGCAATGATGATGCGCCCCAGTATAGCCAACAGTCCAGCTTTGTCAAATGTGAACAATTCACGAATCTTCAGTTTTGCTATTGTACTGCCAACTACAACCATGCACAAAGGAGTGTTCAGCTGTCCCAACATAGCAATCGAGGCATCTATTGGTTTTGGTATTGTAATATCACTAAACACAACCAAAGCCCCTCCAAAAAACCCTAACAAGGCCGGTGACAGCAGGTTCTTGAGTATAATCGCCATGTTGAACTTGTTGCCTGTTTTGTTATCTGCTGCAATCAATGATGCTCCTACAGTCCAAAACAAAATTGTGTTCGCAGCGTAGTATATTATTACAAATGGAATTGAGCTCTCTCCCAAAACGGAAGTGCAGACCGGCAATCCAATAATTATCGTATTAGAGAAGGTAAAGATCGAAATACTTAAACCCTTTTTCGCATCATCCGCTTTTAGCAGCTTTGCGAGAACAATTCCCAGTATCAACGTTACAATTATGGAAATAAATGGTATAATTGCATTTGTTTTGTCGACCACTTCCAAGCCGCTTTTCAGATGCTTGACAACAGTTGAAAACAAAGCACACGGAACCGATATTTTGAGTGTAAATTTCGTGATGAATCTCTCTGATTCATCTTTTATCCAATCGATTTTATATAAAACAAAACCTACACTTATCAAAATAAATATTATTGTTATTCCATTTACTGCATTATGCAAGCTATCTCTCCACTTCATTGATTGATTGACAAATGTCTCTGTACTTTATCATCTGTTCACTCGATATAATACACTATTTTTTTGAGCATTGCAATAATCCCGATGTAATACATTGTATTTTAAAACAAGGTACGATATTATGATATATCGAAATCTTAATTCATCCATGAATTCATCTAACTCGGCATTGCCTATATAGAATGTGTGTGGTAAAATATTTAAAGCTCTTGCGAAATCCGATTTTTATATTTATTGAACAGATTTTTTATAAAGCAATAATTATTCAACGTAAAAGGAAGATATTATGCCGATTTTTTCAGACAGAATAAGCTCACTTGCTCCCTCTGCAATAAGGGAGATTCTAAAGGTGACCCAAAATCCCGATGTCATATCCTTTGCCGCAGGCAATCCCTCTCCGGAAACGTTCCCTGCGTCAAGGATGTCAGAAATTGCAGCGAACTTGTTCTCACACGACCACGCCCGCGCACTTCAATATGGCATCTCAGAGGGTTACGAACCTTTAAGGCTTTTGACCGCCACAAGAATGAAAGAAAAGTACAACATAGGCACGGCAGATGATGAGATTGCAATTGTATCCGGCGGACAACAAGGCATAGAGTTGACTGCCAAGATATTTGCCAACGAGCACGATGTAATTGCTTGTGAATCCCCAAGTTTTATAGGTGCTTTAAACGCATTCAGGTCATACAATCTGGAACTGATAAGCATCCCCTTAGATAGTGATGGTATCAATCTTGATGTACTCGAAAAAAAGCTTCAAAAAGGATTGCGAGTTAAGCTGTTCTATATCATCCCTACTTTTCAAAACCCGACAGGCATTGTCACAAGCATCGACAAACGAATTCGACTTTTGGAGCTCGCCGAGAAGTACGATTTTTATATTATTGAAGACAGCCCCTATTTTGAATTGAGATATTCAGGTGATGATATTCCCACCATAAAAAGCATGGACAAAACAGGGCGCACTATCTTTGTCGGCTCATATTCTAAGACAATAGCTCCTGGAATAAGAATCGGTTATGTCATTGCGCACAAGGATATCATCTCAAAACTAATTGTTGCAAAGCAAGTTAGTGATGTTCACACAAATCTCTTTTTCCAAATGCTGGTGCATGAGTACATCATTTCAACCGACTACGACGAACACATACCCCGGATTTGTGCCCTCTACCGCTCAAAGCGAGATCTCATGTATGAATGCATTCGCTTGCATTTTCCTCAAACCATTAAGTGCGAATTACCCGACGGTGGTCTTTTTATATGGTGTTCCCTCCCTAACAAAATAGACGGAACGCAAGCCTGTCGCATGGCTGCTGCCAGAAAGGTGGCAATGGTGCCCGGTGAGAGTTTTGCTGTCTGTGCGGGAGAAGCCGCCTCCTCTTTCAGATTAAATTTCTCTTTACCTTCCGCAGAACAGATAGAAAGCGGTATAGAGCTGCTTGGTATGACTCTAAAGGATTGCATGAAAAAAAGTGTTTCAAATCCCCGATTTGCAAAAACAAACTAATCACAGACGAACGGATGGTTTTTTATGAGTAACAATGAAAGAAAAATTCAGTTCAGCGGAATCCAGCCAACAGGTGCGCTTACGCTGGGGTCTTATCTCGGAGCGGTGCGTAACTGGACCAATCTGGTAACGGAATACAACAGCATATTCTGTATTGTGGATATGCATTCAATCACAATACGCATAGACCCACGCGTATTAAAAAACAACACCTTGACACAGCTTGCATTTTACATAGCCTCCGGGCTAAATCCTGAAGATTGCATCTTGTTTATTCAAAGCCATGTCCATGAACATGCTGAGCTTGCTTGGGTGTTGAACTGTTATGCGATGTTTGGTGAATTGTCACGTATGACTCAATTCAAAGACAAATCTACAAAGAATGTCGACAATATAAATGGCGGTCTATTCACTTATCCCGTTCTAATGGCCGCTGACATACTTTTATATGGCACCCATGTGGTCCCCGTTGGAGATGATCAAAAGCAGCATGTTGAGCTCTGCAGGGATATTGCCATGCGTTTCAATGGTCTATACGGAGAAATTTTTACAATTCCCGAGCCCTACATTCCTAAGATTGGTTCAAGAATAATGAGTCTTTCCAATCCGCTATCAAAAATGTCTAAATCTGAAAATGACCAAGGCTGCGTTTCATTAAGTGACGATGACAATACAATTCTCCGAGCATTCCGGCGTGCGGTGACCGACAGTGAGGCAATCGTGCGTCATGACAGACAAAACAAGCCCGGAATTTCAAATCTCATTGAGATTTATTCCGCTGCGACCGGTCTTGCCATTTCCGACATAGAGGAAAGCTTTTCGGGTAAAGGCTATGGAGATTTCAAAACAGCCGTTGGAGAGGCAGTGTGCTCGCTTATTCGTCCCATACGCGAAGAGGCACATTACTTGCTTAAAAACAAAGATTATCTTGAAAGTGTATATGCAGGCGGTGCCCAAAAAGCCGGCGTCTTAGCTGAAAAAACCTTGGCTAAAGTATACAAGAAAATTGGATTTGTAAAAAAACCAACAAATTGATTTCAACAACAGCCTTTTGGATGATTTCGCATCACATTTGTGTTTCTCCTAATCTCACAAAAGCACTTTATGTTTATCAGCTATTTTTTAATATATTGACACCAAAGGATAATAACAATGAATACATATAAAACCGAGCTTTTTGTTCCTACTGATATATTAGTACCCAAGCAAGAATATCTGCCTTCTTGGAGTGTCATTGCCTGCGATCAATACACTTCAGATGAAAACTATTGGCAACAAGTCGAAAGGATTGTGGGCTCGTCCCCATCTTCTCTGCGAATGATATTTCCTGAAGTCTATCTGGACAAAGATGACACCCATGTCGTCCAAAATGCAAACGAACACATGAGAAAATACCTTGAATCAGATATATTTGAAAACCACAAAAACACATATATATATGTCAAACGCTATTTGCCAAACGGAGGTCTGCGAAAAGGGTTGATAGGCGCCGCGGACCTTATGAATTATGACTTTTCCGCAGAGAGCAAATCCCTTATTCGTCCCACAGAGGATACTGTTTACGAAAGAATTCCACCCAGAGTCAAAATGCGTGATAAAGCTATCTTGGAAATTCCGCACGCATTATTGCTGATTGACGATTTTGAGGATGTCTTGTTTTCACGCATCGAAGCGGGTTTGAGCGCCTATAAAAAACTTTATGACTTCGAGTTAATGCTTGGTGGTGGTCGCATTCAAGGTTATCTGATGGATGATGATACCAATGCATTTATAGCCTCTTTTTTCAAATCTAAATCTAAATCCGAATTTGCAATAGCAGTTGGGGATGGCAATCACTCACTTGCAGCAGCACGGGTATGTTTTGACAACTGGACAAAAAACATCGGACCGGAGACTGCTTTTACTCACCCCTCAAGATACGCGATGGCAGAGCTTTTGAACATTCACGATGCATCTCTCCTATTTGAGCCCATCCACAGAGTAATTTTCAACACAAATCCCATCTCACTGCTCGAGGCAATCAATGCCATGGGTGGCTCAGATTTTTCAGTAAAGTATATTACCGCAAACGGACAAGGTGAAGTTCATCTGCCGAGCAACGGAGAGGTTCTTGCTTGTGGAGCTTTACAAATATTTCTCGATCACTATTTGTTACATAATGACAGAAATGCAACCATTGACTATATACACGGTGAATCTGAAACAATAGCGTTTGGAAAAATGAACAACAATGTGGCATTTTTACTGCCTGCACTGGAAAAATCTTCTTTCTTTCAAACTATCACCTCTCGCGGTACATTGCCTCGAAAAGCTTTTTCAATCGGGAATGCTTCGGATAAAAGGTATTACTTAGAAGCTCGTAAAATTGTATAGCCAACACAGTAACATTAACCCTTCACATATAATATATAATTATATAAACCAAGTGGTTTGCACTCATATTATGTGTATACTTGTATTTCTGCGGAATATGTTATATAATCACGCTTGATAAAATCACAGGAGGTATAATAATGGCAGAACTTAAAGGCGCTTGC
>CAYTOF010000002.1:0-3431 GCA_964439435.1 uncultured Oscillospiraceae bacterium | reverse complement strand
ATGTTGATTTGACGCAATTTATCTGCTATAATCACCTTTGAATTCATGACAATGAAAATATAAATCATTTAACTAAAGGAGATGCGAGAATGAAAGGAAATATTATCGTAGGTCAGTCAGGTGGCCCAACAGCAGTTATAAACGCCAGCGCATACGGTGCTATAAGCACCGCTTTGAAAAGCGATCTTATTACAAATGTTTATGGAGCCGCACACGGAATAAAAGGTGTGTTGGATGATGTGCTTTTTGACATGAGCAAGGAAGATCCGGAGGAGCTCAAACTTTTGTTAAACACCCCATCTTCTGCTTTGGGCTCTTGCCGATACAAGCTGGCAGATCCCTCAAAGGATGATACGGACTTCAAACGTATCCTTGAAATATTCAAAAAATACGATGTTCGTTATTTCTTCTATAACGGCGGCAATGATTCCATGGATACATGCAACAAAATCAGCAAATTCATGATGGAGAACGATTACGAATGTCGTGTAATGGGAATTCCCAAAACAATTGACAATGACCTTTTCGGCACAGACCACTGCCCCGGATATGCATCTGCTGCAAAATATATCACAACTACTGCAATGGAAATATCTCTCGACGCAAGAGTCTATGATATAGGCATGGTAACAGTGCTGGAAATCATGGGCAGGCATGCCGGATGGCTCACAGCGGCATCAGCTATCGCATCATATTATGGCATGGGTCCGGACCTCATTTACCTGCCTGAAGTTCCATTTGACATGAATAAATTCATTTCAGATGTCTCACGCGTTTATGAAAGCGAAGGCAAGTGCATCGTAGCTGTTTCAGAAGGAATTTCTGATGCGTCAGGCACCCTCATGGTTGAAGTCTTTGCACAAGATGAAAATGTAGCCCGCGATTCATTCGGTCATGCGCAACTCGGCGGCATTGGTGTTACTTTAGCAAATATCATCAAGGAAAAGCTCGGGTGCAAAACCCGCGGTATAGAATTTTCACTGATGCAACGTTGTGCCGCTCACTGCGCTTCTCAAGTCGATGTTGATGAAGCATATCTTGCAGGACGTATGGCAGTTGAGTTGGCTGTTTCCGGTATCACCGATAAAATGGTTGGTTTTAAATGCGAAAGAGACGGTGGATATTCATGTGAAATCGAGCTTTTGGACCTTGAATCCGTAGCTAATACTGAAAAAAGAGTCCCGCGTGAATGGATAAATAAAGAAGGCAACGGCTTAAATAAAGAGTTTATTGACTATGCATTGCCACTGCTTGCCGGAGAGGCAAAGCCTCCTTATGAGAATGGGCTTCCGCGTTTTGCAAAGCTGAAGAAATTCCAAGCCAAGTAAGACAAATAGTCTGTTTTTCTTCAAATACTTCAAATATAAAAACATAAATTCACGTGCACCAACTCGCCTACCGCTTTGCGGCAGGCATTTTTGTCTCCGGATATTGTTTTCTTACCTATCACTAAAAATAATGAGATTGATTTGACTTTCGATTCTTTCATTGGATCATTGGAATCCATTCTCCGACAGTATGAGTTCCAATGATTTTTTACAAAAACGCTAACTTGACAAATATCCATTTCACATATATTATTTTGTTTGGATATGACTATTTCTTTGATGGAGATTATAATATGCTTGATAAGTTAAAAGATCTACTGGAGGCATACAAAAAAAGAGACCCTGCTGCTCGATCATATGCTGAAATTTTATTGCTGTATCCAGGCCTTCACGCACTTGGATATCACAGATTAGCCCATGCGCTTTACAAACGTGGGTTGCAATTCGAAGCAAGACTTATCTCACAATTCAGTAGGTTTATAACAGGGATCGAAATACATCCCGGTGCAAAAATCGGACGTAGATTAGTTATTGACCACGGCATGGGTGTTGTTATAGGTGAAACCACTGAAATCGGCGATGATGTGCTGCTGTATCAAGGGTGCACTCTGGGAGGTTCCGGAAAAGAAACCGGAAAACGACACCCAACCATCGGAAACAATGTCATGATTGGTGCTGGTTCACATATACTCGGCTCATTCAAAGTCGGAGATAATACGAGAATTGCAGCAAATGCCGTAGTCTTGGAAGAAATCCCTCCGGATAGCACCGCCGTGGGAATACCTGCTAAAGTTGTGCGCGTCAAAGGAAGGCGGCCTGATTTTCTCGAGCAACTGGATCACTGCCGCACCCCCGACCCCACTTCTGCTGAGCTTTCCAAGCTGAAAGATCGTATAAAGACGCTTGAAGAGGAAGTTGCAGAATTAAAAAAGGTAGTTTGAAAGATGCCTGACAAAGTAATGATAGCCATGAGCGGCGGCGTGGACAGTTCCGTCGCCGCTTATTTGCTCAAAGAAAAAGGCTTAGATATTGTCGGAGTTACATTTTTGCTCTTTAGCCAAGACATATGCAGTGCAAACCCTGATTTGTCAAAAAGACAATCTACAATTGTCGAGGATGCTTCCTTAGCTGCGCACACTCTCGAAATACCTCATAAAATCCTCGATGTCAGAGAGGCTTTTAAAGAAAATGTCATTGACTGTTTTGCGTCTTCGTACGCAAAAGGAGAAACACCAAACCCATGTGTCAACTGCAATAGATTCATTAAGTTTCCGGCATTTTTCGAATTCGCACAAAAAAATGGTATTGGTAAAATCGCAACCGGGCATTATGCGCGTAACATATTTAATGCTGCCTCCGGCAGATATGAATTGCTTAAGGCCAAAGACAGATTTAAGGACCAGAGTTATATGTTATGGACACTATCACAAAAAATACTGGCAAATGTGATTTTTCCACTTTCAGAAATGACAAAAGATGATGTGCGCTCTATTGCTCAAACTAACGGGCTTATAAATCCACACAAACGCGAAAGTCAAGACATATGCTTTGTGCCCGACGGAAATTATGTTGCTCTTTTAAGAAACACACTGGAAACATTGCCAAGCGAAGGATATTTTGTTGACTCAAAAGGTAAAATCCTGGGTAAAAACAAAGGAATCCTCCACTACACAGTGGGCCAAAGACGTGGCTTGGGAATTTCTTCTGACAACAGATTATATGTTCTCTCAGTTGATCCCAAGACCAATACTGTTGTCTTAGGACAAGAACACGAGCTTTATCGCAGTTCGTTTGATATTGGAGATGTAAATTTCATTTCTGTGGAAAATATATACACCCCCACAGTTGCCAATGTCAAAACAAGATATTCAAAATCCGCAGTGCCCATCACTCTGTATCCGCAAACCAACAGACGGTTTCACATTGTTTTTGACTCTCCCCAAAAAGGTGTCACACCGGGTCAGTCAGCTGTATTTTATATTAATGAGGCAGTGCTCGGTGGCGGTATTATCCTGCGAGAAGACGCACCCACACGCATATGATGGGTTGGTGGGCGGTCAAAGTAAAAGCAAGGTTAGGCAGAGTAAAAGTAAAGTGATAGAA
>CAYTOF010000001.1:0-71313 GCA_964439435.1 uncultured Oscillospiraceae bacterium | reverse complement strand
ATCCCCCATTCAGGTTTTTCTACACGAACTGGCGCACTTGGCTTGACAATGCATCGTATGAATTCACGGCAGTTTGTTTCCCGCCGCAATATGGAGCTCATACCACTCGGCCCTGGTGAGCTCAATATCAACTGAGGTTGCCAACGCCTTTAGATGCTCCGGATTTGTCGTGCCGGTAATGGCTTGCATTCGGGCAGGATGTCTTAGAATCCATGCGAAGGCTATAGCCGCCTTCTCAACACCGTAATTGCCCGCTATCTGGTCGAGAACTTCGTTTAATTCCGGGTATTTTTCATAATTTCCCAGAAAACAACCTTCGAAGAAGCCGTATTGCAGGGGAGACCAAGCTTGAATTGTGATGTCATTCAAGCGACAATAGTCAAGCACGGAACCGTCTCTCTCCAACGCTGCCGGTTTTGATGTGTTCATATTGATGCCCGTATTCACCATATAAGAATGGGCCAGCCCGAATTGAAGCTGATTTGCAATCATTCGGTGAGGCAAATACTTGCGCAAAAGCTCCATTTGCATGGGATTGTGGTTACTAACGCCAAAAAATGATACTTTTCCCGAGGCATACAATCTGTCAAAGGCCTCCGCCACTTCCTCAGGCTCAACCAAGGCATCGGGCCTGTGCAAAAGCAGGACGTCAATGCGCTCAAATCCCAGCCGTTTCAAGCTGCCCTCCACAGAACTTATAATATGGGATTTAGAGAAGTCGTACATGCCTTTTCTGATCCCACACTTGGTCTGCACTTTAACTTTGTCCAAAAGCCCTGTTTCACGTAAACCCTGTCCCATCATCTCTTCTGATTTTCCGCCGCCGTAGATATCGGCGGTGTCCAAAAAGTCAATCCCGCACTCAACGGCTGTCTCCAAAAGTTTGTTTACATCTTGCTGAGTCATATTTGCAAGGCGCCACAAACCAAGAGATATGGCCGAAGCATCCAGCACTCCGCCAACTAACACTCTTTTCATATTTTTTCCTTTCATCTTGTCACCATCTGGCAAGTGTCGTCATGTATGCGCAACTCGCTGTCGGCTTTTATATCTCCTTGAAAAACTCCAACAGCTCTCCGTCCGGCCCTTTGACAAAGGCAATCCTTGCGGGAATCTCGCCATCCGGCCCTTTGAGCACCGTGTCAAAGGGTTCTCTGTGGGACTCCGCACCGGCTTTCAACGCAGCTTCATATGCCGCATCGGGGTCTTCCGAAGAAAAGGCAAAGTGCCAAAAAGCTCCTTGAGGCTCATCCTTGCCTCCGGCAAAGATCTCCACGCATCCTCCGTCTCCAATATCCAGCAATACTATGCGCCCATCTCCCTCTCCCCATGAAAGGCGTGGTTTAAATCCAAGTCCGTCTGTGTAGAAGGCAACTGACTTGTCATAGTCATTCACTCTCAGGGCGATGTGATGAAAACCCATCTTCCCAGTCTTTTGTTTCTCCATTTGAGATCTCCTTTTATGCTGATTCTGCTTATATTTTTTACTACTCTATCCATTATACCATTCATATGAAAAAAAATAAACCACATGCTTTTTTACTTTTCCCTCCTTTGATGTTGGAATGTTCGGCTTTTTGTGGTATTATATACACAAGTTATTGTATTGCTTTCGAATATCAAAACACTTAAAGGAGAGATTGACTTTGAAGAAATTTGCATTTATCGGAGCAGGCAGTTTTGGCTTCACTCGAGGGCTCGTCAGAGATATCCTCACTTTTCCGGCATTTAAAGATGCTGAAATTGCGCTGATGGACATCAATCCCACGCGCCTTTCTTACATAAAGCAAGCCGTGGACATGATCGTGGAAGAGGGCAACTATCCCGCCACCGTGACGGCCACCCTCGACCGCAAAGAAGCGCTGGAGAACGCAGATGGTGTGCTCATCACCATACTCTCGGGCGGTGTGAATGTGTTTCGCACAGACATCGAAATCCCCAAAAAATATGGTGTCGACATCAACGTTGGCGATACACGAGGCCCCTCCGGAATTTTCCGTTTCCTCCGCACCGCACCTGAAATGCTCGAAATTTGCCGTGACGTGGAAAAATATTGTCCGGATGCAATAGTTTTGAACTATACAAACCCCATGGCAATGCTTTGCAGGCTTATGCAAAGTGAGACAAAGGCCAACATAACAGGTCTTTGCCACAGCGTACAGGGAACCGCCCATATGCTTGCTCACTGGATTGGAGCAGATATGGAGGATGTCACATACACCTGTGCCGGCATAAACCACCAGGCATACTACCTTGACTTCAAGGTCAAAGGAAAAGATGCATATCCGCAAATAAGAGAAGCGGTGACAAATCCCGAGATATACAACGTCGAAATCGTACGCAATGAAATGTTTTTACATTTTGACTATTATGTCACAGAGTCTTCAGGCCACAACTCAGAATACAATGCCTGGTTCAGAAAACGCCCGGACCTGATAGAAAAATATTGCACCCATGGCACCGGTTGGAATCCCGGGGAATACGCATATATTCTCAACGAATATCTCCACAGAGAGGACACCTGGGAAGACGAGTTAAAGGAATACATTGCAAACCACAAGCCCGATCTTAAGCGCGGCGGTGAATATGCCTCTTATATTTTCAATGCTGTCTTTGGTGACAACACAATGTTTGAATTCAACGGAAACGTCCGCAACTTCGGGCATATAGACAATCTCCCCTGGGGTTGCTGCGTGGAAATCCCCGTTGTGGCCCAAAAAGGCATGATCCGCTCCTGTCACGTTGGCCCGCTGCCCGATCACCTTGCCGTTCTGGTAAACACCAGCGCTCGATGCGAAGAGCTTGCCGTAAACGCCTTTATCGAAGGTGACAAGCGCAAAATTCTCTATGCTATACAAAATGACCCGCTGACATCGGCTGTTCTCAGTTTGGCGGAGATTAAAGAGATGGTGGATGAGATGTTCGAAGCCAACAAAGCCTATCTTGGTTATTTCAAATAAGACAACTTTTCTTGTAAAAGCCGCATCGCAGCCGCTTAAGGACGCTCAATGAATAACAGTATCATTAAAGATTTTGACTCCTATCTGGCACTTGATGAACTTTTAACCGCACTCAAAGTTCCAAAGGACAATGATTCAATCATTGCCGAAATCGCGGAGGAACTCCTTGCGGATAGCGGCAAAATCGCATCTCCCAAGTCCGTCCATGCCCTTTATCCTGTGAGATCAGAGGGCGATACAGTACATATCAACAACATTTCCATTGAAAATACCTTTGTGGCCTCGAAATTGTGTACGGTGTCCTTTGCCGTGCCCTATGTGGCAACATGCGGTGTTGAGCTTGAAAATTGGTCCAATTCCCTTGATGATGCTCTGGAGAGACATATAGCTGACACCATCAAGCTTTTGTATCTCTCAAAAGCACGCATGGCTCTGTCTCGCATCGTAAAAGAGAAATATTATCCAAGCACGTCATTTGTGTCCTCTTTGAATCCGGGTTCGCTTAAAGAATGGCCTTTGGAAGGTCAAAAGGATCTTTTTGCAATCCTTGGAAATGTCGAAGTTGACATAGGCGTTAAATTGACAGGCAGTATGTTGATGTTGCCCACAAAATCCCTGTCAGGTATAATTTTCAACAGCAACGAGCCCTATGAGAACTGTTCTCTGTGCCCAAAGCTCGAATGTCCCGGCAGAAGGGCTCCTTTTTCAGGGGAGTAGATATCACTGTTTTAAAAGCTCATCTGTCTTCGCCGGCAGATGAGCTTTTTATATGGCTGTCTTCTTTTACGTTCATCAAATCATCCTGAAATTTAGATTTTGTTATCTCTTTGAAGTTTTTGGTAGAAAAGCCGTATCGGTCTTTCCAGCAGTTATACCTCCACTTGCCCGCAGTGGCAAGATCAGTGCACTTTCAAAGTTTTTGCCCATTTGAACTGTGTTTTTAGCCACCATCATCGGCAAATCCGAAGGGAAATCCTCTCCCGTATTTGGATTTATCTCAAATCTCGGATAATTGCTCCCGGAAATCCGAAGTCCTATTTTATGTCCGGTATTGAAAATACAGCTTGTATGCCAGAGGTCAATCTCTATGGGGACGACTTCTCCTTTTTGCATAGGGGGTGCCGCTCTTTCAAAACCCACTCTGTATTTCAGCCTTACAATACTGTCAAGCAACAAAATCTCCCGGCCATCGGGGTATATGTCCACCAGCTTTGCTGTGAAATCCGTGTCCGGAACGTTGGTGGAAACACAGAGTGCTACTCGTACTTGACCTGCAATTTCAAGGGGAGTGGTCAATTCCTCTGTTTCAAATTCCAATATATCCGTTCTTGGCACTAAGATATCATCCTGCTCATACAATCTCAAAAGCTCATCCCATCCCGATGGTCTTTCAAGATGGTTGTAATTTTTTACGAAATCGATCTGGCCGGAGCTGACTCTTCTCTGATCCCAAGGTCCGGCTGCAATCGTCAGGTTTTGGCCTCCAAGAGTGGGGCAAGGATTGTGGGGGTCCGCTTCAAATGTCAAGAAACCCTCAACTGCGTCTTCTTTATCAGAGCAAAGCTTTTTATCTGCACTCAAGAAAAAGGGCACTTCGTCAATTTCAAAGGGCGGCCATGAGTCCGCTTCTCTCCACTCATTGCCGGGCGCCTGCATATCTGAATCGTCCCCTATAATGTAGTATTTGACGCGTTTCGTTAAAAGGTCGCTCTTTTCCTCTCCTTTGAGCCAATGGTCAAAGAATGCGAACTCATGATGAGACACTCTGAGTTCGTCTCTGTTTTCTCTATAAGTGTAATCCGGTTGAGGAAACTCCCCGTGGGGACAGTTTTTCATTATGAGCACTTGATTTCCCCGTGCACCCTCTCCACCTTTATTTTGACGGGTTAAAAAGCTGTTGATTGTCCCCTGGGCAAAGATATCCCACCAACCTCCGAAATGAATCCCCGGGGCGGTGATCTCATACGCCCTTGACTCCACATCGTAGCGTTCCCAATACTCATCTTTTTGCGGATGAGCTTTCCAGATTTCCTTTGTCTTTTTACCCTTCTCTCCAAACAGAGCCAGCCAGCCCTCACAGAGTTCCTTTCTCCACACACCGCCCTGATATGCGAGATTTCCATAAAAATCTGAGGCTGCGGCACTTATTGTCTGTGCCGACAAAGTTTTGCTGCCGGGAGCAAGGCGCACTTGTGTTATCCCGAGGGCAGACCCTCCGTAGGTACCGACTTTGCCACTACACCAAGGCTGCGACATTATCCACTTTATCGTATCGTTGCCGTCGGTGTGATCCGGGCCCCAACCGTCCGGTTCAAAGGCAACAAATTCCCCTTCGCTGTCTCCAAGCCCTCGAACATCCTGGATAACCAAGACATATCCTCGAAGCATCCACCTCTCCGCTTCGGCAGACGGTTTTCCATATGTGCTGCGGGCAAGTATTACAGGAAAAGGTCCGATTTCAGACGGAAAGTATATGTCTGTTGCAAGCCCGGTTCCATCTGTCATGGGAAGCCGGATGTTGTAAGCGCAAAAAACATTGGGTAATTCAGGGTCTTGCTCCTTTGCACGCATCCCGCTCTTTTCAAGTTCTTCCCGGCAATGGTGCCATTGCGCCTCCTTTTTTGCCTTTATATCTTTACTTTCCGTCTGTTCCATTTCCCGTCACCCCATGTGCTATATTTTTCTCTCCAAGATCAATCTTTCACCTTCATCTGTGCGGCTTTAACCAAGCCATTGTCTTTTCTCTTTGAAATTCCGCGGAAGAGCACCTCTCTGTCTGTTTGAGTGCTCGACAAAGCCAATTGCTCTCCTTTCCGAATTTTAAGCTCGAGTCTTGGAGAAGATTTGTCCAAGAACGATCTTTTTTACTTTTCTTATTTTTCATTGCCCCAAAGAGCACGGTTTCCACGAAGTTCTCTCCACGCTTTACGCCATTCGTGTATATCCCCCGGGCTGATTTCAGGCATGTTTTGCCTTTGCTCCACAGGAGGCAACAGGGCAAATTTTTTGTGCGGCTCGCTTTGATACCAATACGCAACAGTGGCAAGATCCAGGGTCAGTGTATTGGCATGACCGTGCTCAATTGAAGCGACAAGAGACTTTTCAAAATATATCGGATCCTGCAAAAAGAACCTGTAATAATGTGTTCTGCCCAGCCATCCGTATTTATGCGGCACTTTGGCACAGCCAAAATACGGGTGAGCGTATATTTCGTTTGGACACCAGGCGGTGTTGAAAAAGTCTTCCGCTCCTGTGCCGTGCAGAGAACCTGGCCAGAGTTCGCCGTCTATTAAAAACAAATCGTCTCCCTCTCCCGGCCATCTCGTTGTAGGGCTGTCCACGAAATAGTTTATGCCCACAAAATGTCCTTTGCCGAGAATATCAGCAAAAATATAGTTGTCTTTGCCTGTTATATTTTTGTATTCCTGCCCGTCACTGTTGTGCTCCTCTTCTATACCGTCAAATGGAGTGGTCAGTTCTCGATTCCACAGAGCATGAAAGTGCAGTACAGGGTTTGACTCACGCTCATGGAGTTCGTAGTCGATATAATAATAAAGCCCGCGCATCTCTATCTCCGACTGATTTTCCACGGTTATCCTTGCGTTTTCCTTGAAAGGCATTGGAAAATAACAGCAAAGTCCGCTCCCGGATGCAGGGGTTGCCGCCAGAGGCAGTGAAGCATAATTATATTGTTCACCCCATCCTTGACCAAAAAAATCACCGATGGGAGATTCCACACTTGGCTCTTTTTCGTCATCCCAATACATGCGCAATATGGCATTCCTGCGTATCATTGGATCTCTTGAAGATATTGTCATCCAAATATGCCTTATCACACCGCAACCTTCTATCTCTGCAATGGTCTTTATCTCCCCGGCTGCAATGGCTATGCGGTCCTTGTTACCCCCTGTTTTATCATAACTTGATATTCTCTTGCTTTTGCACTGCCTTGGAATATAGATTTCTCCTATGTTAAACACAATCTCTCCTCCGCTCATTTTATAGTATCGTAAAAATTTCGCTTTTACCGTTTAAAGTCAATGTGTCCTTAGAAAACAGCCCTAAAAGTCCAAGATAATTTCCCAAAATGACTGCACATGCAATTTTGCCCTTTTTTAGTATTTACATATCGGTTATATTTACTATAATTATAGCAGTGGATGGTTGCCATATCAACTGCTAAAGCTTTTCAATGACCGGTTCTTGTTAAAAGCGAAATGTTTTAATAAGAACGAAATGTTTTCGTTTCTTTGACTCAAGCTCAAGTAGGAGATCAGAAGTTTGACAGAATGCGCTTTGATAAAATTTAAAAGGAGCTCAAAATGGATTTGTCTTATTTAAAAAGCGGTGTTATCAACATAGCCGACAGAGATGCCATAGCCGACGGAACTTTCGACAACACAAAAATTTTTCAAAAAGCCCTTGATGAGATGAACGCCGTGGGCGGAGGCACGGTTTTTGTTCCATCAGGGAAATATGCAATCTCAACCCACCTGACAATTCCGGACAATGTCACTCTGGAAGGGGTGTTCAAAGCACCTGCAACCCGCATTGCGGAATGCAAGGGAAGTGTGCTGCTTGCCTTTGAAGGGGCCGGCAGCGAAGAGGGCGAGGCCTTTATCACCCTCAAGCACAACTCCACTCTAAAGGGATTAAGCGTCTTTTACCCCGAGCAAGACAAACAAAATTTGCACCCTTACCCTTGGTGTGTCCGAGGCAATGGAGACAATTGTTCCATTGTGGATGTGCTGCTGGTAAACCCCTGGAATGCCGTTGATTTCGGCACGCGGGCTGCAGGGCGTCATTATATAAAGGGGCTTTATGCGCAGCCACTAAAAACAGGTGTATTTGTAGACAAATGCTTTGATGTCGGACGCATGGAAAATGTTCACTTGTGGCCTTTTTGGGATGAGGCTTTGGGGGAATACACCGCGAAAAACTCAGTGGGTTTTATTTTCGGCAGGACAGATTGGCAGTTCGTCACCGGTTGTTTTTGCATTTTTTATAAAATCGGCTTTTTGTTCAAAGACTTTGAACACGGAGCGGGAAATGTACTGCTTGTAAATTCCGGTTCGGATGTGGGCCCTCTGGCTGTGAAGGTCGAAAAAGTGATGCCGACTGCGGGGATTTCGTGGTCTAACTGTCAATTTATGGCCGGAATAGAAATCTCGGAGGAGAATGAAGGTCCTGTCAAGTTTGACAACTGCGGATTTTGGGGTGTCAAAACAACCACAACCCATGCAAATGTAAGGGGCAACGGCAAGATCAGCTTCAATCAGTGCCAGTTTTCAAAATGGGACCAAGTGAGCCAAGGCCATGCCGCAATTTACTCAGAGGGCAGGTGCGTGAGCATCACAAACTGCGACTTTATGGACCCTGACCACAATCACATTCACATCGACAAAAATGCTTATTGCGCTATCATCAAGGGAAATACCTTTAAAGACGAAGTACGCATTGTAAATGAATCCGACGGAGATGTGGTACAAAACTCAAATATAAAGATATAAGCGGGATTGCCCCTATTTGCATTTTTTGCGTCATCTCTTTGGAGTGATGCAAAGCCAAATACAAAAAAGCTGTAGTGAGAGCTTCTTTTCGGAACATCTCTCATTACAGCTTTTAATCTATCAAACTGTGCTCTTTTAATAGTCTTCGCGTTTTTTCTTGCGTACAATGAGATACACCACCAAAGCCACTGCCGCTACACCTATTCCGGCAAAAACAAAGGCGCTCCATCCACTGCCCGAAGCTTTTATGTCATTGAAGAGCTCATTCATGCGTTTTGTGGTCTCTTCTGTGAGGTTTTCATACACCACACCTCTGGAAAGCACTTCATCAGAAGGGTAGGCGATATCGCTGTTTGCCATCTCCTCGTCCATATATTCCTTTGCGGCACTCATTGGGGCGGAATATCCGATATAGTCAAGGTTTTGCCCCGCAATTTCCGGGTCGGTCAGGAAGTTGATATACGCCTCGGCGGCTTCTTTGTTTTCAGCGTCTTTGGGAATGCACATCACATCAATAAAGAGGTTAAAGCCCTCTTTGGGATAGACAAATTCAAGGTTTTCATTTTCTTGAGACATCAGCAGATAGTCTCCGGCATAATATGCGGCAATCCACGCCTCTTCATCTTGCATCTGTCCGTAGACTTGGTCCATCACATAGCTCTGTATGAGAGGCTTTTGCTCTGCCAACTTCTCGCCGGCTTTTTCGATGTCCTCAAGTTTATTTGAATTCGGATCGATTCCCAACAAAATCTGGGCTATACCAAAGGCGTCTCTGGGGTTGTCAAAGTTCAGTATCTTTCCTGCATATTCCTCATCCCACATCAGCTCCCAACTGTCAACATCCTTGGTAATATACTTTGAGTTGTAGATAAGCCCCACGGCTCCCCAAGTGTAGGGGACGGTGTATCTGTCCTCGGGATCGTAGCTCCTGCCCTTGAACTCCTCGTCTATATGTGAGTAGTTTGGGATATTGTCGTAGTTGAGCGGTGCGAGCATATCCTCATCTATGAGTTTTGAGACCATATAGTCCGAGGGGAAAATGACATCGTAGTTTGCTCCGCCGGTTTTCAGCTTTGTATATAGGGATTCGTTTGTTTCAAATGTTGTATAGTTCACCTGTATGCCTGTCTTCTTTGTGAACTCCGCATTGACATCGATATATCCGTCTGTGCCGTCTGAGATATAGATACCCCAGTTGTAGACATTTATGGATTGTGTTGCGGGTTTTTCACTGTCTCCGGCGCATCCTGCCAGAATCAAAACTATGGCCACTAACAGTATTATAATTTTCTTCATTCTTTTCACTCTCCTTCACGCAAGTACAATATTCAATGTGTTGTTATGCTTTCTCTCCTTTTTGCATCTTTTGCCTGCACGATGTTCATAAGAATCATGACCACCAACACGGCAAAAAACACGAGGGTGAACAGTGCGTAGATCTTTGCAGGCAAGGGCTTTTTGGTATAACTGTATATCTCGATGGGCAATGTGGAAAATGTGGCTCCATAGACAAAATATGATATGACAAAGTCGTCCAGGGACATAGTAAATGCCATCATTGCTCCTGTTATGATGCCGGGCATGATCTCGGGCAATGTCACTTTGAAAAATGCCTGCAGGGGCGTACATCCAAGATCCAGCGCTGCCTCACCGAGGCTGGGGCTGAGTTGGCGCAATTTCGGCATAACCGAAAGGATCACATAGGGCAAATTAAATGTGATATGAGCAATGAGCAGTGTGGAAAAACCAAGGATGTTGTTGATTGCAAATATTTTTCCTGCAAATGCAAATAAAAGGGCGAGGGATATGCCCGTCACAATGTCGGGATTCGTCATCGGGATATTTGTCACCGTCATCATGGCCGACCTTGCCCGTTTCCCCATCCTGCTGATGCCAACGGCCGCAACTGTGCCAAGCACTGTGGCAATCGCCGCAGAGAGAATAGCTATGATAAAGGAATTTATGAGGAGGCCGATAAGCCTTGCGTCTTTGAAAAGCTCCACATACTGTGCAAAAGTAAATCCTTTATAAACAGATAAATCTTTGCCTGCGTTGAAGGAGGCGGCGATAAGCAGCAACATAGGCGCGTACAGAAAAACAAAAACCGCTGCGGCAAAGCATGAGTTGAATCTCTTCATATCAAATCCACCTCCCCGTCGTTTGTGAACCGACTGATTATGCTCATACTGATAAGCACTATCACCATCAACCCCAACGACATGGCCGCACCTACATTCATATCGTATGTGGCTTTGAACTGGCTCTCAATGATATCTCCCACCATTGCCGTGCCCGTTCCTCCGAGTTTCTTGGAAATATAAAAGGTGCTCACTGCGGGGACAAAGACCATGGTGATGCCTGAGATGATGCCGGGCAGAGTGAGTGGCAGATATATCCTTGTGAATATACGCACACCACTGCAGCCGAGGTCATGTGCAGCTTCAATAAGGCGCGGGCTCAGCTTTGTGAGGACGCTGTACAGAGGCAAAATCATATAGGGCAGATAGTTGTAGACCATGCCAAGAACCACTGCACTGTGAGTGCGTATGAGTTTGAACGGGCCTATTCCAAATACACCCAGCAATTTGTTTACAATGCCCGTGTCCTCCAAAATTGCAACCAAAGCCAAGGTGCGCAGTAAAAAACTCATGCACATGGGCAACATCACAAGCAAAACCAGCAAGCGCTGCGTGGAGGGTTTGGCATGGGCTATGGTATAGGCAACGGGGTAGCCTATGATAAGACAAAGAAGTGCGGATATCGCCGCCAGCCAGAGCGAATCTATGAAGGTCGGCAGATAGTTTTTGATTGCGTTTAAATTTGCAAGCGTAAATTCACCTGTGGCGCGGTTGGTAAAGGCAAAATATGCGACGACCAGAAGAGGTGCCACTGTGAATATCGCCATCCAAATCATATATGGAACTGCAAGAATTTTAGCTTTCATCTTGCACCTCAGGATTTTCACTGTCCTCGGCGTATTCTTGGCTGAATGACGAGTAGTCGCCAAACACACCTGAATACTCGCTTTTCTTCATGATATGTATATCTTCAGGGTTTATGATGAAGGCAACATCGCTGCCTTGTTCCTGATAGTCGGTGGATTGGATGAGCCATTTATACCCGTCCACATCAATTATAAACTCATAGTGAACGCCCTTGAAGGTCACGTTGGTTATCGTGCCTCTGATATGGCCCTTTTCATAGGGGATGATATCTATGTCTTCCGGGCGGATGACAACATCCACGGGCTCTCTTTTCCCAAATCCTGCGTCGAGACAGTCAAATCTCCTGCCGCTGAATTCCACTTGATAGTCAGAAATCATCAAGCCGTCGATTATATTGGATTCTCCGATAAAGTCCGCAACAAAGGCGTTTTTGGGCTCGTTGTATATGTCCTCCGGGGTGCCGATTTGCTGTATTATACCCTTATCCATGACGACCACACGGTCGCTCATGGTGAGAGCCTCTTCTTGGTCGTGGGTGACGTAAATAAATGTTATGTCAAGCTGCTGTTGAATGCGTTTCAGTTCCACTTGCATATCTTTGCGCAGTCGCAGATCAAGTGCTCCCAGCGGTTCATCAAGCAGCAGCAGGCGAGGACGCAAAACAAGGGCTCTTGCAATGGCAACGCGTTGTTGTTGCCCTCCCGACAAGGCGTTTGCGGAACGCCTTTCATAACCGCGCAGGTTTACAAGCTCCAGCATTTCAAGCACACGTTCCCGAATTTCTTTTTCGGGCACTTTCTGCAAGCGCAACCCAAAAGCCACATTTTCAAAGACATTTAAATGCGGAAACAAAGCGTATTTTTGGAATACCGTGTTTAATTTTCTTTTATGAGGCGGTACATCGTTTATGCGCTTACCCTCGAAGAAGACATCTCCAAAGTTCGGTGTTTCAAATCCACCTATGATGCGCAATGTGGTTGTTTTTCCGCAACCCGATGGGCCCAGCAGCGTTATAAACTCCTTGTCCCTGACTTCAAGGTTTATAGACCTTAATACCTCCTCGCCGTCATACTTCATGACGATGTCGGCAAGACGTATAAGTTCCTTTTGCATTTATCCTCCTCCTCACTAAACTCCTCACTAAAAAAGAATGTTTTCCGCCAAAAATCGGCGCGCCTATTAATATATATCTCTTTTGGTAAAATGTCAAGAATATTCGTGAATTTTAGCACACAATTTTATATCTGCGCGTTTTCAGGAAATATCACGAGATCTTTTGCGTATATCTGTATTATGCGTTTATCTTCTCTGTTTTTCACATGCCTCCGCACTCATATCTTTACCATGTGATCTTATAAAGCCAGGGGCAAAGGGAATGTCTTTAACCGTAAAACTGCATTCCTTCAGATATCTCAAAATGCTGTTTTTGTCGATGCGCGAAAAATCAAGCTTATATGCGCACAGGACTTGCCCATAGACTGTTTTATCTGCTCCGTACTTATAATCACCGACAAGGCTCCAACCTGCAGAAGCCATTTGTGCGCGTATCTGATGGGTTCTCCCTGTAATAAGCTCACACTCAACAAGACTGGTGTCCGTGGTCACATCGCTTCGAAGGACTCGGTACTTTGTGATGGCTCTTCGTGAGCCGGGCAATTGATGCGGGCCGGACGTGACGGTATTGCTCTTGTTGTCCTTTAAGATAAAGCTGCGAAGCTCTCCCTGCCGCGGATGGGGCACGCCCTTTACCATGCAAATATAATATCTTCGAAGCTCTCTTTTTTTTATAATGCTGTTCATCTCCCGCAAAGCGGCTGCGTTCTTGGCGGCAACCACAAGGCCTTGTGTATTTCTGTCCAACCTGTGGCATAGTGCCGGCACAAAGGAGTTCTCTTCCGCGGGATTCCAACTGCCGTTTTCATAAAGATGCCGCAATATCCGCGATATGAGGGTGTCGGCATCACTCGTGGTGTCCGAGTGCACAAGGAGACCTGCGGGTTTATCGGATATTAAGATGTTTTCATCCTCATAAACAATTTCAGGCAAAGGCAAAAACTTGATATATTCATATGATTTTGTTCTCTCTGACTGCGGGAGCATATCATCGGGCAAGTACATTGCAATTACATCCTCGGCATTTAGTGTTTGCGCGTGTTTTGCCACAGCTCCGTTAATTCTAAATCTCTTTTTTCTTATGAGCTTCGAAATAAGCGAGGCGGGCAAATGAGAGAGGTGTTTTGACAGAAAACGATCAAATCTTTGCCCCGCATCATTATCTCCCAATGTTATTTCCTTCATTTTATAGCTTCCTTTTTCTCGCGCTCTCGTTCGGCTTGAGATTGTCGCAGATAGTTTGGCACCAATTCAGCGGCATTTACAGCCACGCCTTCAATCTGTGCAGCAAGGGCTACTCCCACAGCGCTCTGCAAGCGCGTGCTTTCAGGTGCCAGGCGTATATCTCCCACTCCCACTTTTTTTGCGGCTTGAAAGGCAATCTCGGCTCCGTCTCCGATAAACATAATGGGCATATCCTGTTTTTTAATCAAAACAGCAAGTTCCGCCGCATCCCTTGCTTCATCCTCACTCAGACGTGTGACTTTTCCTTGGTGAACGCTAAAAAGCGCAGTGTACACTTGGGATCTGCGCGCATCCATAGCCGCACACAAAACTCCTTCGAACTCTAAGTGATTATAGCTCATTCCAAGCAGTGTGGAGATCGAAAAACAGGGTTTGTCCAGTGCCCATGCCAGTCCTTTTACGGTTGATATGCCGATGCGAAGTCCCGTGAAAGACCCGGGCCCGCTTGCAACGGCAAAGGCATCCACCATATCCGCTGTTATGCCTGCTGTTTTCAAAACATGATCTGCTGCGGGCATGAGTGTTTGAGAGTGGGTATAGCCGATATTTTGCCAATTCAAGGCGGCAATCGCCCCGTCTCTCAGCAGACAGACAGATGCCGGTCCCGCAGACGATTCAAAGGCAAGTATCACCACAGCTTCGCCCCCTCTATTTTTATCTCCCTTTTGTCCTCCTCAACTGCGACTATATAGACAGAAATGGCATCTCCGGGCATTTCATCTCCTGCATTTTGCGCCCACTCCGCCGCGCAGATAACTCCCGAGGATAGAAAATCATGCCAGCCCACATCAAAGAGGTCTTTGCTTTCCAATCTGTAAAGATCAAAATGCACAAGTACCAATCCAAGGCTCGGTTCAATATATTCGTTTACAATGGCAAAGGTTGGGCTGGTAACTCTGCCGGTAAATCCAAGTCCTCTTGCAAGCCCGCGTATAAATACGGTTTTCCCGGCTCCCAGTTCCCCATATAGAGCTACCACCGAACCTATTTCCAAGGTTTGGGCCAGCTTTTGTCCCAGGTTTTCTGTTTCGTCGACAGAGTTAGTTATAAAGCTTTTCATCAAAACAATCCCGCTATCTCTCCGTCTGCACGAAGGTCAATTCCGAGAGCAGAGGGTTTTTTCGGAAGACCCGGCATGGTCAATATGTTCCCTGTGTATACGACAATAAATCCCGCTCCTGCACTGACTTTGATGCCGCTGACCTTGAGTTCAAAACCCTTGGGGCTGCCCAGAGCTGTGGGGTCATCCGAAAGGGAATACTGTGTCTTGGCTATGCAGACAGGCAATGTGCCATATCCGTGCTCTACGGCACGTTCCATGGCTGTGCGAGCTTCGTTTGAATAGGTAACACTGCCTGCCCCGTAGATTTTTTTAGCAATGGTTTCAATTTTTTCACTGATTTCACACTCTGACTCATAAAGGGGAGAGTAATCAGCTTTTTTTGTCTCGAGAATTGAAATCAACATTTCTGCCGCTTTTCGACCGCCTCCGGCTCCTCTGCCAAAGCTGCTCGAAACCGCACAGTCCACTTCAAGGGACTCGCAAAAGCCCTTTATGGCGCTTATTTCTGCGCTGTGGTCACCTTCAAACCTGTTTAAAAGGGCCATCATGGGCACACCGTAGTTCTTCAAACCTTCTATATGGGCTTCAAGGTTGTATATTCCGCGCATCAGGGCACGCAAATTGCGTTTTTTCAAATTTTCTCTCAAAACCCCTCCATTATATTTGAGGGCTCTTGTCGTAACCACCAAGACAACGGCATCGGGCGAAATACCCGCGGCACGGCATTTGATATCCATAAACTTTTCAGCACCGAGATCGGACCCAAACCCCGCTTCTGTCAGCACATAGTCCGAAAGCTTCAGTGCAAGTTTTGTGGCGCGGATGGAGCTGCAGCCGTGGGCGATATTTCCGAAGGGCCCGCCGTGAATCAAGCAAGGCGTGCCGTAAAGTGTCTGCACGAGATTGGGAGAAAGAGCATCTTTCAAGAGGGCTGCCATGGCACCCGCAGCGCCTATCTGCGCAGCCGTCACCGGCTTGCCTTGGACACTGTAGGCACAAATAATCTCAGAGAGCCTTTTTTTAAGGTCATTATAGTCCGAAGCAAGGCACAAAACGGCCATTATCTCACTTGCGGCGGTTATCTGAAAGGAATCGTTGCGTTCAATACCGCAAGTTCCGCCTCCCCGTGCCGCAACTATATTTCTCAGTGCTCGATCATTTGAGTCGACAGCGCGTAGGAATACGACATTGTCCTTGTCTATTTCAAGCTCATTTCCCTGGTATATGTGGTTGTCAATCATGGCGCAGAGGAGATTGTTTGCGGCGGTGACCGCATGTATGTCCCCTGTAAAATGCA
The DNA here is from genome assembly GCA_964439435.1 of uncultured Oscillospiraceae bacterium. GTDB lineage: Bacteria > Bacillota > Clostridia > Oscillospirales > QAMX01 > CAYTOF01. The sequence goes on along the minus strand of CAYTOF010000001.1, from coordinate 55,180 downwards.
GGTTGATGTCCTCCATGGGCTCAACACGAGCAAGCCCACCTCCGGTGGCTCCTCCCTTTACACCAAAAACCGGACCGAGAGAGGGTTCTCGCAGTGCGATCATCGTCTTTTTCCCAATGCTTGCAAGGGCATCGCCAAGACCTATGGTCATCGTCGTCTTACCCTCTCCTGCGGGCGTCGGGCTGATGGCTGTAACCAGTATGAGCTTGCCATCCAGATTGTTTTCTCTGCTTTTGACAGCTTTGTCAGAAATCTTTGCCTTGGCAGCGCCATAAAGGGAAATTTCATCGTTTTTCAGCTCGATTTTCTGTGCAATTTTTGAAATGCTTTTTAGTTTTGATTTCAATTTGTTTTGAATTTCCGTGTTCATCAATGCCTCTTTATATTCTAAATTTTATCTCTTCGCCTAGCGCGTCGGATTCATATATCGCATCCATAAGGGCTGCGGTTATAAGTATGTTGTCAATGTTGGAGCGGATCTTTTCACCTTTTTGAGAACTGTCTGCAAAGGCGGCGATCTCCTTGTTGAAGGGGCTCGGTATTTCGAACTCAGGTTTTTTGGCTACAAGCTGTCCGTTTTCGGTGCCATAATAGGTATAGCGCCCACCGTAGTTCAGCTTTATACCGCCTTTTGTGCCCATAAACTCCACAAACAAGGTGTCTTCGTCGATGTTTTGCGCCCATGCTCCGTTAAAGGAAAGGGTGGTTCCCTTTGCTCTCACCAACCCGGTGACAAACTCTTCCACATCATATGTGCCCTTTAGATCGGTGTCTCTTCCGTGCATCGACCTGTAGATGTAGTCTTCCATATTTACTGCAAGCTTGGAATGGCACACAGCCGAAACGGTTTGAGGTTCAAATTCACCCATGCAGTAGACAATCAGATCCAAAAAATGCACTCCCCAGTCGATGAGTGCCCCGCCTCCGGAAAGAGCCTTGGTGGTAAACCACCCTCCCAGTGCGGGTATACTGCGATAGGCACGAAAGGAGCAGTATATCTGATAGACTTCTCCGAGATTTCCCGATGCTATCTCTTCTTTGATGCGCTCCACCGATTCGTTAAAACGGTTGACCACACCGATGTTCAAAATTTTTCCGGACTTGTCCGCCGCGGCCTTCATTTTCAGTGTTTCAGCATAGTTCATTGCAGCGGGCTTTTCACACAATACATCCTTGCCCGCCTCCAGAAAAGCAATGGAAACAGGTGCATGCAGGTGATTTGGCAGGCATATGGACACAATATCCACCTCTGTGTCCTTTAAGACATCCCTGTAGTCTGTCAAAGCCACCGTGCTTTCATCTCCGAATTCCTCCGCGCGCCTCTGTGCCCGTTCCGGCAAGAGGTCCACACAGTATGCAAGGCTCACTCTGTCGGAGATGGCTCTGTATCCCGCTCCATGTGCTCCCGAGATATTGCCGCAGCCGATGATTGCCGCTTTGAGTTTTTTATTCATATATCCTCCCTATTTGGTCAAAAACATAAGATTTGTATCTGTTACGAAATTCGGCAGATGGTAGGAGATAAGCGCAATGTCGATTTCATTTTCACTTATATATGCGCTTATGCTGTCTTTATAGTACCGCAAATCAATCACATGGATTTCCCCAAATATCGCGGTCAAAAACGGTATTTCGGCATTTGCATAAGAGTCCTTTATGAGCAAGAGCTTTTGTCCCTCTGTGCTTGACTTTACCACCATAAGCGGGTAGTTTCCTCCGAAAAACACCGTGTACTTGTCTTTTTCTTCAAGGGCTGCCTCATCATACGCCGGGATTTTTTTTATTTCCTTGCCCTCATAGGCGATAATCTCCTTAAAAGCAGATGGCGGCACGGCGAGTTCGACAGTATCTCCCAGGCCAGGCATGAGCCCGCAAGAGGAGGATGCAGTGCCATAGAAGCCCTCTTTTGACATAAACGAACCGGGGTAGTTGCCGAGCTCATGCTCAAGGGCAGAGGCGAAGGCCGCATAACCGTAATATGCCCCAAGAGTTGTCCAGTGATGGTCTGTTTTATAGTAAATGGATTCCTCTTTCCGCTCATAAAGGGCACCGTAACTGTCCACGAACACAGCCGAAGGAGCCAAAGAGGCGATAAGCTCAATTATCTGCTTTTGGTCTGCATTTTGTGCGTGTACGGGAAGACGTTCTTTCCATATCTCCACCGCACCCGGTATTACTGTAAAGAACACAGGAATCTCTAAGATAGATGCGAATTCCTCCACGCGTTTGGCATTTGAGGCAACTCTGTCCCTATCAGGTTCCTGAAAACGCTCAGCTATAAAGCCATCTTCGCCGATATATACGCCTTTCACGTCGTTTTTTTGCAGCGCAAGCTCTGTTTTTGCTTTGATTTCCACCCAGGCATCGCGCCATATAAATTGGTCCGCCACATGCTTTTCATAGTCTTGCATAAAAGAACCGCTGAAAACAGACTCAAGTGAGATCTTTGGCATCATCTGCAGTGTGCGGTTTTCCCGCGGAGAAAATGCCCTGTTGGGCTTTGCGATATTTGCAAGAAACCCAACCCCTAAAAAGACTGAAAATAGCAACGCCGGCAGTATTTTGTAAATCTTTTTCATGTTTCGCTCTTTCATTTGTCAAATTCCGTTAAAACCTGAAGTACAAAAACGGATTATAAGTGGAATCCACAAGATATGCTGTGCAGAGCAGCAAACCAACCAACATCAGCAAGGGTGTCAAGATTGTGCTTGCGCGTTTGTTCAGTTTTTTATACCCCTTTGTGACAAGCGGTGTGGAGGCAATGCACAGGATTATTATGAGGACAATGTAGTTTTTGAAGTTGTAAAGAAAACTTCCGTTTGACAGGGGTGCGCCTCCAAAGCCAAATATGAGTTTTAAAAACGACGACAATCTGGACACATCATCTACGGCAAAAATCGCCCAGCTCACAAATACAAGCACAAGAGTGTAGATATGACCGACAAAGGAGGGTAGTTTTGAAAGCCATTTCTGTAAAAACGCTTTCTCAATCATCAGCAATACAGCAAAATACAAGCCCCAGAGTACAAAGTTCCAATTTGCGCCGTGCCAAATGCCTGTAAGCATCCAGACAATGAAGATATTTCTATAGTTTTTCAACTTTGAAACACGATTCCCGCCCAGAGGGATATACACATAATCTCGAAACCAGGACGACAAGGAGATATGCCATCTGCGCCAAAAGTCTGTTATGCTTTTGGCGATATATGGGTAGTTGAAGTTTTCAAGAAACTCAAAGCCCAGCATCCGCCCAAGCCCGATAGCCATATCAGAATATCCGGAAAAGTCAAAATAAATTTGAAATGAAAACGCAAGTACGCCGAGCAGACCACCAAGCACGGACAGCTCCGCAATCCCCGTGGCGCTGACCTCGTCCCAAAGCATCCCTATGCTGTTTGCAAGCAGAACCTTTTTACATAGCCCCACCGTAAACCGCACCGCGCCCGATGAGAATTTTTCAAAACTGTGGGTGCGTTTGTTCAGCTGTTTGGCCACATCCTTGTACCTTATGATGGGGCCTGCTATCAATTGTGGAAACAAAGACACAAAGGTCCCAAATCCCACAAAGCTTTTTTGCACCTCTCCGTCGTTTCTATAGACATCAATCGGATAGGACATGGCTTGAAAGGTGTAGAAAGAGATGCCGATGGGCAACGTGATGTTGAGCATGGGTATTTTTATGCCGGGTATAAGTGACAGATTTTGTGCAATGAAGTCAAAATACTTAAAAAACAACAAAAGGGACAGGTTAACTGCAGCGGAGACCAGCAAAATTCGCTTTGCTCGCTTTCCTTCGGTTCGATACTTGTCCACAAGCAAGCCCGCCGCATAATTCACGGTGATGGAAAAAAGCATCAATAAAATATATATGGGCTCGCCCCAACCATAAAAAACCAAGCTCACTATGAACAGGACTATGTTTCTGTAAGCCGGCTTAAAGAAATAATACACCGCCAGCGTGATTGGTAGGTATATAAATAAAAAGAGCGGGCTGCTAAAGACCATTTCTTCCCTCAATTTATACAGTTTTCTTTTTTATTTGCACATTTTGGTATACAGCGTGTATTCACACTGTACCGAAGTTTGTACAGCTCACTTTTAAGAGACAATTTCTTTTTAAAACAGCGCAAAGGCAAGTGCGAGCAGCGTACCAAAGACAACAGTGCCAAGCTGTATGAGAAAAACAATATGTAAAACAAGGGCTCGAACAAAAACTGCACTTTCTATTTTTGACTTTTTATCTATGTTGTCATTTTTCATACTATGCCGCCATTTTCTCAATGTATATTGATATTTTAAGCTATTACCTGCTCTTTTGCAAGGGATTTTTATATGCTCGCCTCCCGCAGAGGCAAAACCTCTCTCTTTTTGGTTTTTCGCAAGCTGCTCTAAAGGCATTTTCAGTGGCCGCTCTGACCGGCCCGCATACTTCGCCACAAGTGCACTTGTTTTATTGTATAAGAATGAAACGCCTTGAATTTCAAGACGTTTCATTCTTATACTTCTATCCTCTTATGGATTTTGCTTTGAAAAATCTGTCTTGTTTAAAAGAATATCTCTTTTCCTGTGCGTCCGGATTCGTAAACGGCATTGATGATCTTTACCGCCTTTGTGGCCTCCATCGGACCTACCATAGGATCTCTGTCAAACCTGAGTGCATCTATCATGTCTTGCACCTGGAAGCTGTGACCGCGCACTTCTTTGTGATCCGCCGCCGGGGGTTTGCCGCCCGCTCCGTACATGGAAAGCATCTCTTTTTCCTCTTCTTCCATGCCCTCCCCGGCGATTTTCCAGAGAGTCAATCTCTCCCCGTCAATATGTATTGAGCCATTGGTTCCTGTAAGTTGGATATCTGTCCCAAGCCCGGGATATGCGCAGGTCGTGGAGACAAGGTTCACAACAGCTCCGCTTTTAAACTTGACTACGGATGTTGTAAAATCTTCGGTTTCTATTTTATGGTTGAGCACCTCGAAATGCGAGCGGACACTCACAACGTCACCAAGCAACCACTGCATGAGATCCACTGTGTGCACGCCCTGATTCATGAGGGAACCGCCTCCGTCCATCTCCCATGTGCCGCGCCAACCGCCGTCTGCCAGGAAATAAGCGTCACTGCGATGCCAATTCACGCGGAAAAACCCTGTAAAAATCTTGCCAAGCCTCCCCTCGTCGACTGCTTTTTTGATGGGTGCCATTATGGCATTGCGCCTGTTTTGAAAAACGCCTCCAACTTTAAGCCCCGTCTCAAGTCGGACTTTTTCAATTTCAAATATTCTATCCACGGTGATATCCATGGGTTTTTCACAGAGCACGTGTTTTCCCGCCCTTAGAGCCTCTATGACCATTTCACTGTGCATGCCGCTTGGTGTGCATACGGACACAATGTCTATTTCAGGGTCAGTCAACATATCTGCATAGTTCAAATACTTTTTGGCGTCGGGGAATTCAGCTGATCTTTTCTCCAATACCTCCGGGTTGTTGTCACACACCGCTACAAGTTTCCCGCCCTCGGCATTGACCGCACCTCTGGCGTGCGCCATGCCAACGCCTAAGCCTACCACTGCGAATCCAATTTGTTTTGCCATTTCTTTCAACTCCTGTTGCCATATATTAGTTTGAGGGCATGGCTTTTTGCCATGTCTTTTCTCATTTTACTGCCATCATGCAAAAGTTTTAAGTACAATATACAGAGGACGAGATAGAGCTGTTTACTCCGCCTTTATTTCGGGAGGGGAGATATAGTCCACAAACAGCCCCTCTATTCCCGCCTGCTTTGTATCGCCGTTGTGAGCTGCAATTCTGTATTTCCATGTCATGGATTCACCCTGGGAAATAACCCTCTCTCCTCCCACATGGAAGTTATTGGGAGCCATGAGTCCATAATCTCTGGCATGCCACCAAGCGGGATAGGCGTCATTTTCGGGGTTGTCCAAAATGGCAATGCCGCACACTTTGCCGCTTGCTTTGCCATAATAATCCACCCAGGGAGCGCGCTTCATCCAGATTTCCTTTTCATTGACTCCACCCGCTCCGTTGACCATTGTGCCTGTTTCCATCACCTTTATGCTCTCTGCCATGCGCACGGCAAGAGGTCCCGCTTCTTTTGTCGCTCCGAGGGTGACATCACCATAACTTGCAACAAGCGTTATGGACATGTCAAACAGGGTAAGTCCCAGACGACCAGCATAAAAGGTGTAGGTAGTTTCCTCCTCACATAGGGGTTTACCTGAAAAATCTGTCCATAGATTTTTCGCCGTAAAGCCTGCAAAACAGTCCCCGTCATAGATATCTTTTATTTCAAGGTTTTTTATAAACCCGTGACGACCCGCAGGTTCGTTCCATGTGTCAACACCGTTGACTTCACCGTGGGAAACCCACACACCGCGATGGTGGGGGTGTTCCTTTGTTTCAAAATCGAGTCTTGTTATGTCAGAGCCATAGAGCTCGCGCAGCGGTCCAAGATAGGGCTTTGGTATGTCCGTTCCGATATAGTACTGCGTCACGAATTTGTCTTCGTCATAGATTGAAACTTCGCGTTCTGTCCGAACGCATCTCAATCGAGGACGTGCTTTTTCCTCTGTGGCCTCTAAGGAAAGTTTGACGCTCTCAGATTTCCCTATGTAGTCCACCACAAAAGAAATCTGCACTTTTCCGTCCTTTTCGAGACAATCACAGGGCAAAATGGCTCCGTCTTCTGTTTTAAGCATATACTTTCTTGCTTCTTCCGCTGTGCTTATGGTCTCAGTCGGTATTTTAAAGCTGACAGGACAATTCTTCCTCGTATGGTTGCCGGCAAAAAGCTCGAACTTCATCTGTTCAACCCTCCAAAAATGTGACTATATTGTCATAGGACGTCTTACATACATCCCATACATCCCTTATAAATTCTTCGTGTTCCACGATTATGTATTCACAGGTAGAATCCTTTATTTCGGCTGTAACTTCGCTCCAGTTGACATCGCCCTCACCTATCGGATAGTCTCTACGGACATTGTCTATGAACTTTACATCTTTATAATGGACTGTCTTTATGCGTGCGCCATATCTGCGCAGCCATTCTTGGGGCAGTACATGGGCTGCATATGCGTGGCCCACGTCCAGCTGCATATTCACCAGAGGGGCGTTTTGCAGGATGTAATCAAGTCCGCAAGAATCGCCCATGGGTAGAAACTCATGGCCGTGATTGTGAAAGGACAAAGATATATCGTGTTCTGCCAGCTTTTCCGCCGCCAGGTTCATGACTTCGGCTGCAGCTGTAAACCCCGCCACGGTTCGATGGTAGTAGCTACCAGGCAACCCGGGTATGCAGCAGTGCTTTGCTCCGAGAAGCTTATGATCTTCTATCACTTTTGACAGATTGCCTGCTATTGCCTCTATCCCGGTATGTGTTGAAATTGCGCTGAGATCGCTCTCTTCCAACAATGCGGCAAATTCTGCCACAGACAAGCCAAAATACCCGGCTGTCTCAACATGTTTATAGCCGGACGAGCGCAGGTTTTTCAGTGTTTCCTTCAACTGTTCCTTTGAATCTCCATAATTTCTCAATGAATACAGTTGCATAGCAATGCGCATAGTCTTCACCTCTTTTAAATATTTAATTTAATAGATTTTCTTAAATCAGTTTATCACAGGCAATGGCCGTTTGCAAGCAATACGAGTTTTTTCTCGCTAAAATTTAGTTTGCTGCGTGTTGTCAAGCAACATGCAGCTCAGCCGCGAAAATGCGGGGCGGAGAGTGGAGTTCCTTGACTGCAGGGTGTATAATAATATAGATGCTTTGATGTGCTTTGAGTAAATCTTATCGGAGGGATGGTATTTGATTATAACCATTAAAAATATTTTGCGACTGATTTCCTGCGGACTGGCTCTTTGGCTCACCACACTGATTTTTCCAAGCTCAACGGCGGATTTTGGTGCCATTGCGGGTGCTGCCGTTGTCCTATGGCTTGCAAACTTTACCCTCAGGCCTATTTTAAAAGTCCTCACCATACCAATTGGCTGCTTAACCCTCGGAGCCTCGGGCTTGCTTGTAAATGCCCTTATGGTCTGGATAGCTGTTTCCATTATTCCCGGCATCACCTTTGTCGGGTTTTGGCCATATCTCGTGGCGGCTGTGCTCACCTCTGTTACAACAGGTTTTCTGGTCAAAAGCCGCTAAATCAATGCCTTTCATATATATACCCCACATTGCACAGGGCGACTTTTAAATGTGACCCTTTGAACAATGTGGGGTATATGTGTTTATCCGGGATATTCGTTTGCAAGATAATATAATATTTCCGCATCTTCCTTCACGCGGGCAAATCTCGGCAGAGCTTTTAGAAAATAATTGTCCGTTTTGTCGTCGTTTATCGAGGAGACCTCCCCCGCCAACAACTCGCCGCCCTCTTTATCGGCATAAAGCGCATGATACATATATGGGCGCAGTGTCACAGAGGCTCCGGGCTCGATTTTTAGAGTGCCCCCGGCCGGCAGGATGTTTTTCTTTCCGTCGGTATAGACAGTCACATCGGTGAGATTGTCCGTCTCAAAGGCCCCGTGAGGGAGCATTTTATCGCGATTTGCATTGTACAGCGTTGCGCAGAGAATACCCCCTCCCCGATTTATGATGTCTTCGGTTTTGTAAACATGATAGTGAAAGGGCAGTCCTTGGCCGGGCAAGAACATCAGCAGTTTTTCGGCATATGGTGTTCCCCGTCCGGCAGTATCTCCGTTGCGCAGCGTAAAGAGAACAGCTCCCGTTTTTTCGAACTCATTCAATCCAAAGTCCGTCACGTCCCAACCCAACATTAGCTCCTTGATCTCATCTTCGTCCTTTACTCCATGCCACTCTGCAGGAGTCCTGTGACCAAAGGGCGGCAAAGCAAATCCCATGCGCTCTGCCAGTGCCTTTGCCCAATCTATCGCCGCGTTTATCTCTGATCGCTTCAAGTTTACACCCTCCCACACATAATAAAGTCATAGTTTAAAGACTATAGTTGCTTTGAAAATAACTTTGTTTTGTAAAATTGAGCAGCTTTTTATTATAATATCTTTTAATTAGTTGCTGATTTAATAAAAGAATATGTCTTTTCATCTAGAGTGAATATCAAAGAATCTACTTCCTTATCATTTTGATATTGCCTTATCCCATAAGTAGCTATTATTTTGGTTTTATCATCTATATCCAGATTGATTGCGGTTGCATCTTTAGTGCTAAGTTCCTTATCTATAGAATAACTTCCATTAAAGCTTTCTTTCAAGCCAAATATCTCGAAAGTTCCATTTTCGTTAAATAGAGCCGATGAATCCTTTTTATCACCATTAAAATCATCAAAGCTACTATATGCTTTTCCAACAGTTATAATTTCCCCCTTTTTATCTTCGCTCGTATTAGTAATTGTTTCTAAAGTCCATTCTCCTAAAACTGATGTTGGTAAAGATTTTGTTGTGCAGCTCATAAGAATAAACATACATACTAATATTATAAGACTAAATGATATAATTTTTTTCATTTTACTCATCCTATATTCATTTGGATCCATGCCCGCTGGTTTCCATACAAATACTTACGGTCTTCGCCCACACATTTTCCAAAGCAAATAGGAAATATCCCTTATTTGATTAAAATATCTAAAATCTGCGTGATGATTGTATTCGAAATCAAAAATCCTTGACGCGAGAGTCTCCATCCGTCAGATGTCCTCTTCGCATATCCCGTCTTTACAAGCTCTTCCAAGAACACCATTATGTCTCGGGAGGCCGCACCAAAGCTTTGGAGTCTCTCTTTGCTTATCCCCTCGGAGAGGCGAAGTGAGAGCATAATCTCCTCACTTTGCGCATCAAATTCCTCCTCCAGGGCCCCATGGAGCGCATCGAAGCCCACATAATCTGCATAGGCTGCGGTGTCTCGCTCAAAATAAAACCTCTTGTTGTCAAAAAGCGAATGCGCTCCCGGGCCAAACCCCAGATACTGACACAGCTTCCAATACTTCATATTGTGGGCACACAAAAACCCGGGCAGAGCGAAGTTGGAGATCTCGTAGTGCAAAAAGCCTGCTTTTTCAAGGGTTTCACAACAAAATTCATAGAGTGTCGCTATCTCATCTTCACTTGGGATCTCAAGTTTTTGCCGCAATGCCAGAGGAGTGCCGAGTTCAACTTTGAGGCAATAGGCAGAGATATGCTGCAAAGGCAGCGTAAGGGCGGCATCCAGAGTTTTTTTCAAGCTCTCAACCGTTTGATTTGGCAAGCCCAGCATTATGTCAAGACTTATATTGTCAAACCCTGCGGCCTCGGCACTTCTCACGGCTAAAACCGTATCTTCGTGGCTGTGTGTCCTGCCGAGAGCGTGCAGCTCTTCTTTTATTGCTGATTGCATACCAAAGGAGATGCGGTTGAAGCCGCCTTCACGCAGGGTTAAAAGTTTTTCCTCGTCGACAGTCCCGGGGTTGGCCTCCAGAGATATTTCTGCCCCGTCCTTTACATTGTGCGCCAAAATCGCCGCAAGGATATCGCAGAGGGTCTTTGCGCCAAGACTTGTCGGGGTGCCCCCTCCAAAATAGATGCTGTCTATGAGATGATTTTTCACAAAGACACCGGCTTCTGTTATCCGTTTTTTAAGCGCCTTTGCGTAGTCCTTTTTTTCACTTCGGCCTGCTCTATAGGAATAGAAGTCACAATAATCGCATTTTGAAGCACAAAACGGAATGTGCACATATATACCAAGACTATTCATCCAACTTGAGCACCGCCATAAAGGCCTCTTGCGGCAGACTTATGCTGCCCATGCTGCGCATTTTTCTCTTGCCTTCTTTTTGTTTTTCAAGCAGTTTTTTCTTCCGTGTGATATCCCCGCCATAGCACTTTGCAAGGACATCCTTTCTCAGGGCTTTGATTGTCTCCCTTGCTATGATTTTGCCGCCGATTGCAGCCTGTACCGGGATTTCAAACATCTGTCGCGGAATGTTGTCTTTCAGTTTTTCCGCGATGCGCCTGCCCCTTGAATAGGCCTTGTCCGCATGGACGATAAAGGAAAGCGCGTCCACCACCTCACCTTTGAGCAAGATGTCGAGTTTCACAAGGTTTGAGCGGCGGTATTCCAGCATCTCATAATCCAATGAGGCATATCCCTTGGTTCGAGACTTCAAAGCATCAAAAAAGTCATATATAATCTCGTTGAGGGGTAGCTCATAGCGCACTTCCATGCGGTCGGAGTCGATATAGTCAAGTCCTTTGTGTATGCCCCGTCTCTCCTGGCACAGTTCCATGATATTGCCCACATGCTCCGTCGGAGTCATAATCGACGCTTTCACAAAAGGCTCACTTGAATATTCGATCAAAGACGGATCCGGATAATTTTGCGGGTTGTCTATCACATGTTCTTCCCCGTTTGTCAGCATCACCTTGTATATGACGCTGGGCGCAGTCGCGATGATCTCAATGCCATATTCACGCTCAATGCGCTCCTGAATTATTTCCATATGCAAAAGCCCCAAAAACCCGCATCGAAAACCAAAACCAAGGGCAGCCGAAGACTCCGGTTCAAAGGAAAATGCCGCATCGTTTAGGCGCAGCTTCTCAAGAGCTTCGCGCAAGTCGGGGTATTTCGCCCCATCTGCAGGGTATACGCCGGAAAACACCATGGGCAAAACCTTGCGATAACCCGGAAGGGCCTTTGGAGCAGGGTTTGCCACGGATGTGATCGTGTCGCCCACCGCGGTGTCACGCACATTTTTTATGCCGGCGCTCATATATCCGACATCGCCGGGCATAAGCGCATCGCAGGGGGCATATCCCTTGGGCAGCAATCTGCCCACCTCGATGATGTTGAATTCTTTTCCCGTGTCCATCATTCTGATCTCATCTCCGGCACGCATGACACCGTCAAACACACGCAAAAACACAATTACACCGCGGTAACTGTCGTATTCACTGTCAAAGATCAATGCGCTGAGCGGGGCATCCGCATCTCCCTTGGGACTTGGGATGTCGGTGATGATGCGCTCCAATACGCTTTCTATATTCAATCCTTGTTTTGCCGAGATTGTCGGCGCATCCTGGGCGGGTATGCCGAGAATCTCCTCAATCTCATGCTTTACTCTTTCCGGGTCCGCAGCGGCAAGGTCGATCTTGTTTATCACAGGTAAAATCTCCAGCCCCTCATCTATGGCAAGATAGCTGTTTGCCAAGGTCTGGGCTTCCACCCCTTGTGCCGCGTCCACAATCAACAGAGCTCCTTCACAGGCACGCAAGGATCTCGAAACCTCATAGCTGAAGTCCACATGACCCGGCGTGTCAATTAAATTCAACTCATATTCCTGACCGTCTTTTGCCTTGTATTTCATATTGACTGCGTGTGCTTTTATGGTAATACCTCGCTCACGCTCAAGGTCCATGTCGTCCAACAACTGCTCCGTCATATCTCGAGCTTGGACGGCGGCACAGGCTTCCAACAACCTGTCGGCCAAGGTGGATTTGCCGTGGTCAATATGGGCAATGATTGAAAAGTTTCTGATTTTTGTCATATCACGCATATTTTAAATATCACCTTTTACCTTAATAATATTTGCCCGGTGTTTCTCTGAGATCCTCACATCCCGTTCTCTGCATGTAAAAATGATGATCTGGCGCACTTGTGCCATCTTGGCAAGTACATTCATGGCATTTTCCGCACGCTCATCGTCAAATCCCAGCAACACATCGTCTAGCACCAGAGGCGGAAGCTCATCTTCAAAGAGCACCTCAGAAAGAGCAATGCGTACGGAAAGATAGATCTGATCATGGGCCCCTCGGCTAAGATACAGCAGCTGTCGCATCTGTTCTTCACCTTTTTCAAAAACATGGGCTGAAAAATCCTTGTCCAGCAGGAGCCTCTCGTACTTTTGCCCTGTGAGCTCAGCAAACAGCTCCGTCGCTCTCTTGGTTATGGAAGGAGTGAGTCTCCCTGCCAACTCCTTGGCGCTTTCCTTTAAAACTTCGCCGGCCGCGTCTATTGCGGCTTTTTCTTTTTTGAGAGCTGCTGCCAAGTCCTGCTTTTCTTCCAACTCAGCTTTTAAGCTGCCGATGTCACTGTAACCTTCAAGCCTGCCCACCAGTCTTTCTTTTTCAGCCTCTGTCTTGGAAAGCTCATTTTTTGAGCTTTCATATTGAGCTTTAATCTCTTTTTCAAGGGGCACGGACTCATTTCCCCAAGTCTGTGCTTCTTTTGCGGCGGTTCTCAGCGTTTCTATATCAACCATGCTTTCCAGAGCTTTGAGCCTTGTCTCCGCTGTTTCAACCTCTGCGCGAAGTTTTGAGAGCTGCTCAATCTTTTGCAACAACTCAGAAAAGACTTCTTCGGGGCTTTCTTCCAACTCCATGCCGAGGCTTGCCGCCGCATCTGCCGCGGCTTTTTCCGAAAACATCAGCCTGTCCTTGGCTTCACTTTCTGCTCTTTCTTTGTGGTTTTCAGCCTCGCGCCTGGCTTTTGTCTCGGAATACACGCCTTCATATTCCTTTGCTCTTGTCAAGATCTGTTCAGGTGCCCTCGCATCGTATTTTTCCAGCATTTTTTGTCCGGCTTTTCTCCCGCGCAATGTGCCCAGTATGTTGCGGACGGTGCCAAAGGTAAATATTGCCGCTCCGAAAAACAAAAGCAATGAAAACACTGTTTTGATAGCTCTGTGTATATCGGGGATGAGCAGTATACCGACTCCGAGAAGAGCACAAATTACTGCAATCACGGGATATATGGTGCTTGGCTTGCTCTTTGACAGCCTTTGGCATTCGTCATATTCGCGCCGTGCCGTCTCAACGGCATATTCGGGTTCACAGCCTTCGAATATCGCAAGATTGCCCAAAAGCAGGTTTTCCTGTGCCAAAAGCCTTGCTTGAAAACTCTCCGCCTTGGCAATTTCATAGTCGGCACGCCGTCCTTGAGCGAAACGATACTTATCCAAGGCATGTGCGACTTTTTTCGCATCAGCTCTCGCACCGTGAAGGTTTTCTTCCCGCACATACATCTCGTATCTTTCTCGGGCACTCTCCAATTCCTTCTCGGCATCCTCGATTTTTTTCAACTCCTGCACCTGTTTGGCAAGTTTCGCTCGCCTTTGTTGCTCTTCGTTTTTTAAAACAAGCTCCTTTTGAACTTGGATACGGGAGGAAACCTCCATTATCTGCGCATTTATTGTCTCTATCTTTACAATGTCGTTTTCGATGTCTCTGATTTCATTTTGGAGTTTTGGGATTATAGCACTGCCCCTGCGGCTTTCCAACTCAGCTCCCCACTCGCTCAGTGTCCTCATGATGGCGGTGGCAGAAATCTCCTCATCACCTGTGCCCGCTATGGCATTTATTTTGCTTTCCAACTCCTCGCTGTTTTGCACAGCCATGGATTCTCCGGAACAGAAAACGCTGCGAGAAAATGCATCCGCAGAGACACCGGTCATCTCCTCGCCTACGGTCATCGCGCTTGCAAATCCGACATCTTCGCCGGTGTCCGTGTAGATGGCTTTAAATACCTGCATGGGTCTGTCGGCGCGTCTTGTTTCGCGGCTTATCAAAATCTCGCGCCCTTTATACTCCATCTCCAAAGTGCCGGTCATGGGTTTCCCGCTCCAAGGCTGATATTTTATCTTGTCGGGGATATATCCCTCTCTGGCTCGGTCCGAGGTGCTGACACCGTATAAAACAGATAGAATCATCGCACAGCGTGTGGTTTTCCCCCATTCATTCGGTGCTAAAACGACGTTCAAGCCATCTTTAAGTTCCAAAGGGGAGGCGGCAACACCAAATGTTCCCGACAATTTTTTATATCGCATCGATGCCCGCCTCCTTTATAAAATGCGGCTGTTCGGCTCCGCGCAGAGCCAAAAGACCGTATTTCAACGCCTTTTCCAGTATCTGCCTCTCCTCTTCGTCCTTGGCCGCCGCTATTTTCACTTTCATCTTGGCGACAAAATCTCCTGAAAGGCCACTCTCATCGATTCCCATTTCCATATCCGCTTCTCTGTACAGGTTCACATCCGACACCAATTTGAAGGCCAAATGATCATCCATTTCGTCGGCTATGGCTTTCGCATCAACCTCTCCGTTTCCGAAAAGCCTTGCACGGAGGACCGTACGGGAAGGACCGTAAGGCGAGGCTCTTTTAAGTCTTTTGATTATCTCCGCAAAATCCAAGCCTGATATGTCCAACTCTGTGCGCACACATCTGCTACCCTCCTGCGGCACAAGTTCCGCCTTGGTTAAAGATGGCGATATCGTCGCAAAAACCAGGCCCTTTTCGCCCGGCTCATCGTATCCGCGCCCCTCCATGCTGCCGTTTTGGACAATAAGGGTGTTTTCAAAATGTTCTGCTTTGAATGCATGGGCATGTCCCAAAGCCACATAGACAAACCCTGCCTTGCCAATCTCCTCTTTGGAGAAAGCAAAGTAATCGGTTTCCGATGAGGTGAGATCCCCATGGGAGATGAGAATGTTAAGGCAACCCTCCGGCGCCGTGAAATCCTTGAGCGGACGCATCGCCTGTTTGGCTTGTGTGCTTGCCATGCCGGTTATACACACCCCAAGCTCTTCAAGCACCACGCTCTCGGGGTGTTGGCTTTTAAATATGTGGACATTGTCACTGAAGCGAAGTTCATGCCACGGAGAGGACAAGCTGTAATAGTCATGGTTGCCAGGTGTGACAAATATAGGAATTTCCGTTTGGGCGAATGCCTCCGTCACAGCTGTCTGTGTTTCCAAATACGGAGTCAGGTTGTCAAATATATCTCCCGTGCATAAAATTATATCAGCCTCTGCGCGATTTGCATATGAAATTGCATCTTGCAAGAGCTTTCTGGCTCCAAGACGTCTGAGTTTTGCTGTTTGCGCTTTGGAGTTTTCAAGGGCTCCGTCCAAATGCAAGTCGCCAAATTGCACTATCTTTATCACAGCTCAACCTCCCCTAAGGATGTTTTATTCCGGATTGCCACTCAAACACATTGTAAAAAACATCACCGGCGGTTACTTTTATGTCTTTGAGTCTGTACTTTCTGCCAACATAAACATACTCGACTTTATAGCCAATCGGGATGATCGGTGCATGCTCTTTGATTTGCTCTTCTATCTGCCTTGCGAGCAGTTGACCCTGTCCTATGCCGGCTTCGGCAAAACCCGTAAGCAATCCGCCAAGTCCCGCATCGGAAAAGTTGGAGTAGTTGCCAATTCCTCTGCCGGAAAGCAAAAAGGAAAAGTCATAATCCGGGCCTACTTCAGCATTTCCGAGATAGATGTCGAATTTGCCCTCTCTCACTGCTTTGTCGTATTCGGCTTTGGACTTTATTTCCGTTTGTGTCACTATGCCAAATTCTCGGAGGCTTTCCGCAAAGGCATTGGCTGCGGCTATATTGTGCGCGCTGTCTTTTGTAAGAACGCTCAACTCGAGTTCCTCACCGACTGCATTCCAATAGCGTCCTCCGGACAACGTGTACCCCGCTCTCACCATGAGTTCATGGGCTTTTGTATGATTTGTTTTGTTTTCACGCTCCGTTGTCGAAAACATGTCCTTTGGGTATATGCCAAAAGAGGGGGTGATATGCCCCATGAAAGCGGTCTCGCACAAAGCCCCACTGTCTGTTGTCAGTGAAATGGCTTGTCGCAGGAGCGCAGACGGAACCCTTCTGACATTAAAGGCAAAATAATAAAATATGCGGGTGTCAACAGGGTATATATCCGCATCCGAATAGAGAAAGAGTTCGTTTTCCGGCAGCTTGTCCACTGTGATGATATCAATGTTGCCTGAAACAACACCGTAAATCAACACATCCTTATCTTGCACCGGGGTCATCAATATATGTGATAGCGTCGGGTTCTTCGGTATGCCTCCGTGCCAAGAGGAATAGGGGACAAGGTAGAGCATCTCCTCGTCTTTTATGGTCATATATCTTCCGCATCCGATCGCATCGGAGGAGATGCCGGTGCCAACGCGAATAATCGGCACATCGAGGAGTCTTTCTATTCCCCCTTTGGCGGTTGAAAGGTTTATAAGCACCGCATTGTTGCTCTGCACGGATATGTTTTCAATAGGCGAAAGTCTTTGTCTGTACAGCGACTTTTCGTTGTTCCTTGCCATATTAAGCGAATAGACAACGTCCTGGGCTCTGAGCACGCCTCCGTCATGAAAAAAAACATTTTCTTTCACGGTGATGGTGATTTCCGTGCCACTGATTTCTATGCTTTCACACAGCACGGGCACAGTTCCATAAGCTCCGTCATCTTTAAAAAGGCTGTCGTATAGAAGGGAATACAGCGCCTCATCAATCCTTGGGTGTTCCAGAATGGGATTGAAGTTTCCGTGCTGCGTGCTGTATGCCACCCCAAAGAGACTGCTCACCGAAGCGTCCGGTGGCATGAGGGCTGTTTGAGCCGTCTCCTGCGAGCTTTTCGTATCCACGGGCTCAGGGTTTTGAACATCACATCCGCCGAGAAGAAGGGCTGCAATCAAGACCGGAACGGCTATAAATTTAATTTTGCGCATCAGCCCGCCCCCTTTAGCCCGATAACGGCGGCCATGGAGCCGCGCAAGGCTCCGTCTCTCCTGTGTGAATAAAACAGCTCTGCGTCACAACATGTGCAGTGGCGCGATACATGTATTTGCATAACACCCTCAAGGGACAGCTGCTCCGCGTTGATACTTTTGAGGTCTATGTGATATCTGCCGTCTTGTGCTTTTTTTGCGTTTTTAGGCAAAATCTCAGGATACTCCTTCAAAATCGCCTCCACCACATCTTCATGAGTCAAAAAACAACAGGGCATTATTGCGGGCCCTATTGCTGCTACTATGTCCTTGGGGCAGCTTTTATACATATCTGCCATTTTCACAACTGTTTTAGCCGCTATGCCCAGTGCCGTGCCTCTCCATCCGGCATGAACAACCGAACAGACATTTTTGACCGGGTCAAATAAAAGGATAGGGACACAGTCGGCAAAGATGCCCACCAGCAAAATGCCCGGGCAATCAGCCATGAGTGCATCGCATTCATGGGCATTGTCGGCATGAGCAGGGGAAAGGAGGTCTTTTTGTTCCGCGTATCGGATTTTATCTCCGTGTACCTGTTTTGTGAAGCAAAATTTCTCTCTGCCATATCCAACAGCGTTCGAAAGCAACGCATAGTTTTTGTCTGTGTTTTCCGATTTATCTCCCCTGTTCACACCCATGTTGAGGCTTTCATAGACGCCTTTGCTCACACCGCCTTTTCTGGTGGTAAATCCATGAACAATGCCGGGGTGCCTATTAAAATCCTCACAAACTATTAAAGAAGCGCCACTTGGCGCAGTTATAATTGAAAATTTGTCTGATTTCAAAACAATACTCCTATTGTCACTTTATATTATTATAGCATATGGCATCTTTTTTGGCAAAATGTTTTGCGGCTTTAGATCGTTCTTGTTGCCATGTTCTTTGCAGCTAAAACACTTGAAAGTTCAGACAAACAAAAAGCGCCCGCAATACAACATGAATTGTTGTATTGCGGGCGCTTTAAAGGTCGTCAAAAAAGTCCTGCTTATCTGATATCTATGTTTGTCAAAAGCTTTTTTGAGTTGACTATTGATTCCGCTTCGTTTATAAATATACTGAACTTTTCACTTTTTGCGATATTATAGTACTCTTCGAGCCTATCCTCCGCCAAGGGCTCACGAAGGATTATATGGTATCCAAAAAAGCTTTCCACGATATCGCTCATCTCCCCGACGTTCAAATCAAAGGCGGCTTTTTCAAACTTTTCGTCCATCTCACCTTTTCTAAAGGTCATAAGACCGTCCTTTGAGTCGCTGTGTTTTTCAATCATCGCTTCAAAATCTTCACCTTTTTGCAGTTCTTTAAGCACTTCCTTTGCGCTTGCAAGCTTATTTGCCTTGATTTCATCGCTTAAGGGTGTTTTGTATGTCAGGTCAATAGTCGCAAAAAGAATGTGTCTTGCGGACATATAGATCTCACCGTATTGTTCCTTGGCTTTTGCTCTTTCTTCGTTGGTGAGTCCAAAAATGCCGTCGTCAGAAAAAAGTCCCATGAGCTTTTCCATATATATTCTGTCTTGAAAATATCTTCTGAGAGCATTTTCAGACATTCTGTTGTCATTTAAAAATTTATTGTATGCAGCGGCTCCGCCAAGGGATTTTATCCAAGAGGACATAGTGCTGTCTATGTTGTTTTTGTCGGAAGCAGTGAGGCTGAGTTTATGTTTGTCTGCCAACTGCCTGTAAATCATCGCAGCGGCGGCGGACTCATTTGTCATAGCTTTGAGATAATCCCTTAGTGTTATCTGATCGTCCAGTTTTTCTGAAAGCATCTCTTCGTTTAGAATATAGAGGTCAGAAAGTCGCATCTGTCCGTTTTGTACATATCCTGAAAAAAGGTCGTATTTCGTAAAAAACAGGTGTGCCATGAAATCTTCGTACTTGACTTTTTCTCCGTTGACGGTGAATACCGTCGCACTTTTTTGGCTGCATCCGGCAAATAGGGTTAGAATACAAATAGCCGCGAGTAGCAGCGCCAAGGGCCTAAAAAACTTTTTCGGCATATTTTTGCGCCTTTCTATAGTTGGTGTCTCTTTTTGAACTTTCTCATTATTTTATCATGTATGTGGGGCTTTGTAAACAGTTTAGCATGGCTTTGTTGCCGTTCCATGAATATGTGATTCCGGCCTCATTTTTTATATCTATGGCTCTTTACAGCGGTGCTTTTTCTCTGTTCTTTTCAAAGCATAAGGGTCTTTACCACTTTCTTGACTATCTCAAGCCTGATGTCCCCCGATCTCACTCTCACAGAAAGATGGGGTCTTTCACCGGCTCGCAGGAGCATTTTGCCTTTTAGCATCTCGACATTGAAAAGTTTGGATATGTTTTCAAACACAGGATTTTCAAAATAGAAGGAGATCTCACTGTCTTTGTCTGTGATCTCCGATATTCCCACCCCGGCTGCATTGTGGCGCGTGAGGGCTATTTCAAGCAGAGTGTCCGTCTCTTTGGGGAAATCGCCGAATCTGTCCAAAAGCTCATCTTTCATCTCTTGAATGTCCTCATCTGATTCAATGCGCGCAATTCTGCGGTATAAATCCATGCGCTCAAAGGAGGAGGAAACATAGCTTTCGGGGATTCCGGCGGATATGGCAAGTTCTATACGGCACTCTTTTTTTTCCTCCGGATGCTCACCCTTTGCCTCTCGAACGGCTTCTTCTAAAAGCTTCATGTACATATCATATCCCACCGAAACCATGTGTCCGCTCTGCTCCGCGCCGAGCAGATTGCCGGCCCCTCTTATCTCAAGGTCTCGCATCGCTATTTTAAAGCCCGCACCAAATTCCGCAAAATCCCTGATTGCGGAGAGCCTCTTTTGGCCGATTTCCGTGAGCACACCGTCGGAGCGGAAAGTGAGATAAGCATATGCTCTCCTGGAGGATCGCCCGACTCTGCCGCGTATCTGATGGAGCTGGGCAAGCCCCAGTCTGTCCGCATCTTCTATTATCAGGGTGTTCACATTGGGGATGTCAATGCCCGCTTCGATTATCGTTGTGCAGACCAAAACATCGTATTCACCGTCTGTCACACCGCGCATGACCTCTGAGAGAGCAGTTTCGTCCATGCGGCCGTGTCCCACAGCTATGCGCGCCTCGGGGATTAGTTTTTGCAATCCTTGAGCTGTCCGATCTATCGTCTCCACCCTGTTGTGCAGATAATAGACCTGCCCCCTCCTGGAAAGCTCTCTCTTTATCGCATCTGCAACGATAACTTTGTCATATTCCAGCACATATGTGGCCACGGGATATCTGTCTTGGGGGGATTCTTCGAGTACAGACATGTCGCGGACACCGGAAAGCGCCATGTTCAAAGTGCGCGGTATGGGCGTTGCCGTAAGCGTCAGCACATCCGTTCCCACGCACATCTCCTTGAGTCTTTCCTTGTGTGAGACACCAAAGCGCTGTTCTTCGTCGATAATCACAAGGCCGAGATCGGAAAACTTGACCGCTTTCCCCAGGAGTTTGTGAGTGCCGATGACCATGTCCACGGAGCCCGCTTTGAGCTTTTTCAATGTGTCTGCGGTTTGAGCCGCGCTCGTAAAGCGCGACAACATCGCAATTTTGACGGGATATCCTCTAAATCTGTGCAGGGCCGTCATATAGTGTTGGCGCGCCAGCACTGTTGTGGGTACGAGAAAAGCCGCCTGTTTTCCATCAAGCATGCATTTCATCGCCGCGCGGAAAGCGACTTCCGTCTTTCCAAAGCCCACATCCCCGCATAAAAGCCTGTCCATGGGTATGTTCTTCTCCATGTCTCGCTTTATTTCTCTTGAGGAAATGAGCTGATCTTCTGTCTCTTCAAATTCAAATCTCGCTTCAAACTCTCTTTGCCATTCGGAGTCCTTTGAAAAAGAATATCCCCTCACCGAAGATCGCTGTGCATACAGCTCGATGAGCTTTTTAGCCATCTTCTTTGCCGCACCCTTGGCGCGCGCACGTGTTTTAGCCCATTCCGTACCCCCGAGCTTTGAGAGCTTGATGGCTGTGTCTTCTGCCGCACCCAGGTACTTTGAAATCACGTCCAACTGTGTGACCGGTATATACAAAACATCGCTACCTGCATAGGAGAGCTTGATGAAATCCTTCATTATGCCGTCCACTTCCATGGAAGAGATGCCGCAATATCTACCGATACCATAGGTGTCGTGGACGACAACATCCCCCTCTTTTAAATCCGTGAAGGATTTAAATCGATCTCTGGCTTTTTTGGAGCTCTTTATGGATTTTTTGCGTTCGCTTCTTTGCGAGCTACCATAAACAAGGACAGCCAGCGCTGCGCCGGTCAGCTCAATACCGGAAGAGAGAGAGCCAATCGAGAGCATCACCCCACCTGCGGGGGGCAGAGCTGTGCCTGAGCGGTCATACATGGCAATTATATCTTTTTCATCAAATAAAGCTAAAACATGCTGCGCCCGTTCATGGTTTGCGCACAGAATCAACGTCCTATAGCCCGCGCTCTTATAATACTCCACATCCGCAAATAAAACATCAAAGTTTCCCGGATAAAGCGGAAGTTGTTTGGAAACAAGGCTGATAATCTCACTTGGCGGCAATTCGGAGCTTTGGGTAATGAAAGAGTCGAGCATCACAGCGGATTTTAAAATAAGGTGCTTATATAGTTTCTCTTCTTCCAGATACAGTCCTGTTTGCCGTCCTCCTATAAGCCCGCTCTCAATGGAGAGCTTGAGATCCTCCTGCATACGCCTGGTAAATGTCTTTACCTGCTCCTTCACCCGCGGGCTATCGTCCATAAAGATAACGGTGTTTTCGGGCAAGTGATCCAGCGCACAGGCAAACTCATCGTAAAAAAGGGAGAGATATCTGTCTGTTGCGGCAAAACGCGTGCCCTGTTCAATCAACTCGCTGTCGTGGGCAATGGTGTCAAAGTATTTTTCCGAAGTCTTTTGCCTTGATAGCCCTTTTGTCAAGGCTCTTATGCGTTCGGCCAACTCTTTTCGCCCCCCCCACACAAGGTCCGGCGGGGCTTCGTTTGCCGGCGGTATGGTTATTTTATCTATGTTTTCAACTCGTCTTTGGGAGATCGTGTCAAACAACCCCATTGAGTCCGGTTCGTCTCCAAAAAACTCGATGCGTGCGGCACGAGGTGAAGAGGGCGGATAGATATCAAGGATGCCTCCGCGCAGGGCAAATTGGCCGACCCCTTCAACAAGCTCGGCTCGAACATATCCCAGATTTAAAAGCTTTTGCGGCAGAGTGGCGGTGTCTTGCTCTTCTCCGAGCTTTATTGTGAATGTCGCTTTTGCAAACTCTTTTGGCGGCATAGTGCGCAAAAGGAATGCCTCCACCGTGCCGACAACAGCACTGAGTTCGCCAAGGGCCAGCCTACTGAAAATGTCACAACGGCTGTGTTCCCATTCGCGCGAGAGTCTCTCTACATCGTGGAAGACAAGATCTCTCGACTGCAGCAGGGCATATTCAATTCCTGAAACTAAAGACGCATCATGGGCAAATGCTGCCGCCGACGACTCATCTGCCGTAAGGACGGCGACAGAGCAAAACAGCTCATTTTGAATCGCAGCGGCAGCAATGGCTCGGTGTACCGGCGACAGACCGCAAATCATCACCGGTGCGCTTCCCTGCTTCAACCTTCTCTTTATCGCAAGCAATTCATCTTGGCTGAAAATCTTTTTGCTCAGAGAAACCATCTTTTATTGTTATTCCTCCATAATTGCAGCTCTTTTGGGTCTAAAGAATAAAATCAACACAGACACGGCAAAAAACAGCCCGTAAAGCATCATCACGGTTTCAAGCACCGAACCGGAAAGCAGATCTCTCAGGAAAAAACCTCTTTTGGATGCGGTGTGAATTGTGTAAAACAGTTCACTGACAAAGGTCATGGTGCCAAAGAAGAGTAAGGAGATAAGTGTGACAAACATTCTCAAAAGAGAGGCGCGTCTGTGTATATATCCCGCGCACGCAAAAAGCATGAGTATGAGGGATATGTGAGAAAACAAATTGTACACATAGAAAGAGGGAGAGGGATTTGTGGACACTCCTCTGTAAAATTCAATCAGTACAAAGCAGGACATAAATACGGCGATAAGGGCTGTGTTGCCATTCACCCTGTGACCGCAGTTCCTAAGGGATAGCTTTTTGATCACACCTATTTGAACGGCTGCTGCGGAAAACATCAAAGCGCCGGTGACAACGCCCCAAAGAGTCTGCCAACCGTCAAAGGGCATACTTAAGGCAAATTTAATGACGGCTCCTGCTCCCATGGCAAGGGAACTCAAAAAAGCAAATAAAAGTGAGGTCCGCCCAATCGTCCCAAGGCATTGACTGCCTGTAAAGAGCTCTGTTTTTTTCATGTATATCAGTGTGATGACAATCAACAACAGCACGGATACAACAAGGCCTGTGAGCATGATATTGTAGACATTGCCCCTGACGGCGAGTTCCAAGCTGTCAAAGCCCTTGGTTTTGTGAAGATATCTTATGATACCCGCCGCTATCCCAAGCAACGCAAAGACGGCAATAAGTATGGTGGGCTTGTCCTTTTTCATCTAATCTTCCTCCGATTGATCTTGCGTTGGAGTGAACCCCTCATCCAATATGTTCAGCATAGTAAATTTTTGATGACTGTTGTCAATTGCTCCATGAGTTTCTTGATCTTCAAGACGACAGCTGTTTTCTTTTTTTCTTTTGCTGTGAATAAAAACAGACACCAAAATAATTATGCCGTAGATGATAATACAAAAAATGGCGACAAACAAAACAATCAAGGCAAGCTTTGCCACATTTGAAATAAACTCCGAACGCTTTTGCTCAATCGGCTTCTCCGGTGTGGGTTCTTCTTTGTCATCTATGGGTGTTTGTATTGGCTGTGAGGAGGGGGCAGTTGTGCTTTCCGGCTCCGTGGGAGAGACAAAGGAGTTTGAAACGGCCACTAGGTCAACTCCGCCAACTCGGACAGATCCGTCATACAGCTCAAGCCTGCCGATGAATTCCCCTGCTGTAACGGGCTTTTTCAACACAGTGGGCAAATCATATCGCCTTTCAAATCTCGTAAAATCATCCTCTGTGTGTATCAACAGGGGAAAAATGTCCTGCGGCTTAACTAAAATATGTCCGCCTTCGAAGGTGGGCACCGAGACCGTGTATTCAACAAAGTTGTCCACATTTACAATCTTGAAGTTGTCGGCAACATAGTTGACCAGGGCGTTCATATCGCCATTTATCGTACCTTGGCCGGCCTTTAGTATGACTGTTATGTATTTCAATCCATCTTTTTCGGAATACACAATAAGTGTGTTTCCCGCAGGTGTTGTAAAGCCTGTCTTGCCGCACACCACATAGGAGTTTTGTTGTCCGCTTCCCGGCACTATCAATTTGTTTGAATTGGTCAGCCTACGCAGAGATGCTGTCTTATTAGTCGGAGGTATGTCATAGGAGGCGGTGGACATGATCTCCTTTATCAGCTCGTGTTTCAGCACTTCCTGCATGATGACCGTGAGGTCTTTGGCTGTAGTATAGTGTTTTGGATCATGCAAACCGTTGGCAGTGACAAAATTGGTGTCTTTAAGCCCAAGAGCCTTTGCCTTTTCGTTCATCTGCAGAACAAACTCATCCACGCTTCCCGACACATATTCGGCCATTCCGAGACATGCTTCGTTTGCCGAGGGCAGCAAAATTGCATACAGCACCTGCAAAACCGTGAGCTGCTCCCCGACATCTATGGAGATGTGCATTGTGTCTCGCGGGATTCCATAGATGGCATTGTAAGAAAATGTGATTATATCTTCGAGACGACCTTGCCCTGATTCAATGTGTTCCGCTGCCAGCAGGGCTGTCATTATCTTTGTAATCGAGGCGGGATACATCTGCTCTCTCGCGTTTTTCTCGTATATAATCGTATCTGTGGTCATTTCATATATATATGCCGCCTCGGCGGAGGGCTCAGGCGGTGAAGGTATACCATGGTCTTCTCCATACGCATATATATTGCATACGCAAAGCGTAAGGATAAGCAGAGAAGAAATAATTATCTTCGCAAAAATACTATGCGCTGTTTTTTTCACCGCATTCATCACCCCTTTTGATTTTCGTTTTATTGTAACACATTCAAAAGACGAATGTCAAAGAACTTGCAGCACAAGTTACCTTGCCTTTACCTCCAATCTGCACAGCAGAGATTTTTGCAGAGAAAACCCTTTTTGAAAGCTCTCAAACGGAGGTGTGGTAAGAGAGCTGCAAAATATCATGCTTTGACTTAGGTGGCCAGGCATGATATAATTTTACTGCTAAAATCTTGATGTTTATACATTTGAAAGGGACTCGAAGTATGCAAAACATACATCTTCCGCGCGTGGCGGCCGTTCACGATCTTTCGGGATACGGCAAATGCGCCCTGACCGTCGCAATTCCCGTACTGTCGGCTTGCGGGGTGGAGGTCTGCCCGCTTCCCACAGCGCTGCTTTCCACCAACACAAACTTCGACGGCTTCACGCTTTTTGATTTTTCCCCCGAAATTCCGGCATATATAGACCACTGGCAAAAAGTTGGCCTTGAGCTTGATGCGATATATTCTGGTTTTCTTGGCTCCTCGGAGCAAATAGAGCTCATCGCAGAGCTTGCCAAACGCTTTTCACCCGAGCTTGTTGTGATTGATCCGGTTATGGCAGATCACGGCGAACTCTATAAGACCTACACAAAAGAGATGTGCGAAGGCATGAAAGAGCTGATGAAAGTCGCAGACATTGTCACTCCAAATCTCACAGAGGCATGTGTTCTGACAGACACTCCCTATGATGATAAAAAGGTCAGCGAGAACGACATCCGCACCCTTGCTGAAAAAATACACAAGCTGGGTGCCGCCAATGTTATTATCACCGGCATTGAACGGGGCAAAACGCTCTACAACTGCATCTTGGATGAGAACGGCTATTCCGAGCGAGCTGTGGCTCTGCTGCCGTATCACATGCACGGCACGGGGGATTTGTTTGCCAGTGTCTTTGTCGGCGGGCTTATGACCGGACACACCCTTTATGAAAGCATCGACTCCGCTGCCGCTTTTGTTCCCTTTTCCATGGAGAAAAGCCAGAGCTATGAGGACAATGAGCGCAGAGGTGTGTGCTTTGAGCCCTACTTGCATCTCCTTGCCGGCGGGATATACAAACCTTAAGCTTACATATGTTTTTTGCGACAAAAATTCAGGGTTATCGCCAGTATTTGCGATAACCCTGAATCGTTTTTCTTAGAAGGTAAATGTCTCGGGGTTAGCTCCCACTCTTTGGTCTTTGTTTAGGGAGGATATCTTTTTCATATCATCTTCATCAAGGGAAAAGTCAAACAAATCCATATTGGAGATGATTCTGTCTTCATTGATTGATTTGGGTATATTGGCATAACCAAGCTGCAACCCCCAGCGCAAAATAACTTGGGCGGTTGTTTTCTTGTGTTTTTTACCTATTTCCATCAGCAGGGGGTCTCCCAAGGCCTTTCCGGCTGCAAGGGGGCTCCATGGCTCAAACAGGATGTTTTTAGAAGCACAGTATGCCGCCAAGGGCTCTTGTGTCAAATAGGGATGACACTCCACTTGGTTTACCGCGGGGATCACAGAGCCGGCTTCGAACACATCTTCCAAATGGTGGATGTGGAAGTTGCTCACACCGATTGCCCGTGCAAGCCCCTCTTCATAAAACTTTTCAAGCGCAAGCCAGGACTCCACATATTTGCCCCGCACAGGCCAATGAACCAGATAGAGGTCCACATAATCAACGCCAAGCTTTGCAAGGCTGCTTTCAATCGCTTTTCGCTGTGTGCCGCTTCTCATATCGTCGTTCCACAGCTTTGTTGTGATAAATATCTCGTCTCTGGGAATGCCAAAATCCTTGATTGCATCTCCAACGCTCTGCTCATTGCCATATACCGCGGCGGTGTCTATGTGCCGATATCCCGCTTTAAGAGCGTATGTAACGGCATTATATGCCTCATCTCCGTCCGCTGAGCGGAATGTCCCAAGCCCCAACAATGGCATTTTAACACCGTTGTTCAGCGTGATTTTACTGTTTATATTCATGCCGTATCCTCCTGAAAATATACAATGCCCCCGCGATAGCCGTGTACCGCCGATAATAACCTGCACATTCATCAGCAGGTGGGCAACCTAGACGCGGCTTTACTGCTCCCAACTTCCGCCCAAATTCTCAGGCGGGAGGCCTGCAAACCACCGTGTCACGCGGAATCCCTTATCATGTCTTTGTGGGTTAAAAACAAACGATATCACAAACCACGCAGGGGAGTTTTATTCATCATCGGAAAAATCAGGATCTCCCTCTATTTCCATTTCGTCTTCCAGACGTGTAACGAACATTTCGAATATTTCTTCTAGCAAGTCTTCATTGTCCAATGTGACAAGCAATTCCTCTCCGTCACTTTCTTCGACTTTTAGGATAATGAGCTCCGCCGAATCTTCAAGCAAATCATCTGCACTGTCATAAACCGGAATGAAAGCCATATAGGTCTCATCTTCATGCTCAAGCGTATCCAAATGCTCAAGCTCTATCTCATTTCCCTCTTCATCGGTCAGGGTTATAAAATCATTCCCATATTCATCGCTCATATACACACCTCAATTTATAATCTTTTCATGTTCATTATAACATATACATGTTAAATCTTCAAATATATTTTCCTTTTGCGCCTTGCTTTACTTTATCACAAAAATTATGTATAATTATTTTGCGGTCTATGCAAGAGAGCAATGCCGTCGCGTGCGTAAACTGCGCATGAGGAAAGTCCGGGCTCCAAAGGGCAAGGATAACGGGTAACGCCCGCCGAAGGTGACTTCAGGACAAGTGCAACAGAAATATACCGCCTTGTCTTTTTAAAGACAAGGTAAGGGTGGAAAGGCGGAGATAAGCGCCCGCCGTCAACCGGGTAACCGGTTGTTCATGTAAACTCTATTCGGAGCAACACCCGATTGGATAGCCGTCAAGGCGGCAGTGCTGCCCGCACACATCCGAAGAGGTGGCAAGAGGTATGTGGCAACGCATATCCACAGATAGATGGCGGCACGGTGGGGAAACTCACCCGACAGAACCCGGCTTACTGTCTCTTCTTGCACAAGACCGCCTTTTCATACATATTTTTAAAAAGTCTGTTTGATTCAAACAGACTTGTGTCTTTTAAAAACCGATTTCAACGAGGCTCCCTTTCCTATTTGGATCATTATACCGGATAAACCGGTTTGATAGAGGAGGATCAATTATGTCTGAATATGAGCTGCGATGTCGCTTTAATCACCCCACCCACAAAGTCTACAGAGATATCCATGACGGAGGATTTGCCTCCTACAGAGCAAATCTTGCCCAAAACGGCTCGGACGGATTCAATTTCACCATCTGGAGCAATGACCCCGTAGAAGGTATTCATGTCTTTGCCGAAAACCCCACTTCTCCAAGCGGACAGAAGCTCACCGTTGAAACTTTCGTGATTTCATATCTGCCCGTACGCAACCGGCCGACACCCGATCCGCTGGTGCCCGGAAGCGGCCCGATATATGTCGACAGAAACAACTCCCCCTCATTTTATGTCCGTGTGAAGGCTCCAAAAGATGCCCCGGCAGGTATATATACCGGCGCCATACGCGTTGAAAAGGACAAAAAAGTATTGAACCGCATGGTGTTTTCTGCCCGTGTGTGGGGATTTTCCCTTCCCGATGTGCCCTCATGCGGTACGCTCTTTGGACTTGCCAAAGGTTTTATCAAAAAACTCCACGAATCCGACGAACTCAAAACAGAAGAGCTCTATAAAAAGTACTACGATTTTTTGCTTGACCATAAAATAAACGCCTACTCCCTGCCCTTTGACATCTTAGACGAAAGAGCGGACGTATATCTTGACGACCCGAGGGTCACAAGCTTTCAAATCCCCTTCCCACTGGAAGACGATACTTTGCGCGCCTACCATAAAAAGCTCTCCTCAAACCCGGAGTGGTTCAAAAAAGGTGTATTTTATCCCATCGATGAACCCAGCACACCCGAGGGCTTTGACAGATACAAAGAAATCTGTCAGCGATTGGAAAGGCTTTACCCAAATTATCAAATTATAACGCCTCTTGGCGAATCCAGATTTCGCGGCGGAGACCTCGATGGTATTGCCCAGTTGGAGCCCTACCAAACGCGTTGGTGTCTCCGCTCTGACATGTTCGGCGATGACGGCAAGGCGGGCTATGCGCCGGACGATGACAGGGATGCCATCTTCCAAAAATACGGCAATGTCCTCTCTCGCATGGCAAAAGAGCGCGAAGGCGGAGATGATATCTGGTGGTATGTGTGCGGATTTCCGTACATGGTCACCTATTGCGACTTAAATCTTGACGGTTCGGGAGCTTCTCACAGGGTTTTGTTCTGGCAACAGTTTGCATATGATGTCGAAGGCCTACTGTATTGGAGATCCAACCACTGGAACTGTGACGGCTCTCCTTGGGAAGACCCCTTTACATATGACAAGGTGCGCCCCGGGGATGGCAATCTGCTCTACAACGGCAATGAGGTCGGGATTGACGGTCCGGTGGGTTCGCTTCGCCTGGAGATGGTTAAAAACGGCATTGAGGACTTTGAAATGCTCACCATGGCCAAAAAGCTATTCACGCAGGAGCAGGTGAAGGTGTTTACTAATCCCCTAATAAACCCCTCGCCCTCGTTTAACAACTTCCTCTACGGCACTGATGCCCATGATATCTTCACATACTGCGACGATGACGACGCCTTTTACGGTGCTCGCACCCTCCTGGGAGATGCCCTCGAAGCCGCGCTGCGCAACCAAAACATCGAAAAATAAGCGCGACGATTTGCTTTCATCAGACTTTGCTTCGACGCAGATGCCTTGATATGAGAGTTTCTTCAAAGAAAACTCCCCATATTTCCCTTCTCGGGATTTATGGGGAGTTTACACATCTCTTAGACATATTTTCCTATCTATTCATCAGACTCTAATTCGTGATGGCTGTGGCAGGCATCAAAATCTCCGCTAAAGCCGATAATAGGCTCCGGGTCAATTCCTTGGCGCTTATAATAATCTGCAATTGCGGCTTTCACGGCTTCTTCTGCGAGCACCGAACAGTGTATTTTGACCGGGGGCAGACCCTCAAGAGCTTCCACCACTGCCTTGTTTGTCAGCTTAAGCGCCTCACTTATGGATTTGCCCTTTACCAACTCCGTAGCCATTGAAGATGTCGCCACCGCAGCACCGCAGCCAAAGGTTTGAAACTTTATTTCCTTTATTATGTCGTCCTCGATTTTCATGTATATTTTCATGATATCGCCGCATCTCATATTGCCGACCTGACCCACCGCATTGGCGCCTTCTAAAACGCCGACATTTCGCGGGTGGGCAAAATGATCCATAACTCTGTCACTGTACATACTGATTTCCCCTAACTATGTTTATTTATACGGCCAGACGGGCGACATCGCCCGCAATTTCTCCACTATCGGCACAAGCTTTTCCAGTATATAATCCACATCCTGCTCTGTTTCATATCTGCCAAGGGACAATCTGAGGGAACCGTGGGCAACCTCATGGGGCAGCCCTATCGCCATGAGCACATGCGAAGGGTCAAGGGAGCCCGTCGAGCAGGCAGAGCCCGTCGAAGCGCAGATGCCCTCCATATCCAGCAACAAGATCATGGATTCTCCTTCGATAAACTCCACAATGGCACTGCAAAGCCCGGGCAGTCTGTTCTCCGGATGTCCGCTCAGGCTCACATGGGGGATTTTCAGCAGACCGTCAGAAAGTCTTTTACAAAGCTTTTCAAGCCTTTTGCCCTCTTGCTTCATATTTTTGACAGATGCTCTCAAGGCTGCAGCCATCCCCGCTATTGCCGCCACATTCTCTGTACCTGAGCGTCTTCCTCTTTCCTGGCCTCCGCCCTCGATGAGTCTTTCCACACGGCTGCCTTTCCGCAGATAGAGCGCCCCCACGCCTTTGGGACCGTAAAACTTATGGGCACTCAAAGAGAGCGCATCCACGTTTAAATCCAAAACATCGATGGGAATATGACCGACTGCTTGCACAGCATCCGTGTGAAAAAAGATTTTGTTTTCTTTTGCCACTGCCGCCAGCTCTTTTATCGGTTGTATCGTGCCTATTTCGTTGTTTGCCGTCATTATCGACACCACTGTGGTGTCCAATTTGATGGCCTTGCGCAGTGTGTCCGGCCAAATGGTGCCATATTCATCCACATCCAGATAAGTCACTTCAAAACCGTCTTTTTCCAGCCTTTTCGCCGCCTGCAACACCGCAGGGTGTTCTATTTTGGAGGTTATGATGTGCTTGCCTTTTTTGACTCCCGCATAGGCGGCGCCAATCAGGGCATGGTTGTCGGCTTCGGTCCCGCCGCTCGTGAATATGATTTCTCCGGGATCTGCATTTATCGCCTCTGCAATAACTTGGCGAGCATTTGCAAGTGCTTTTCTGCTCTCATTTGCGAAGGAATATATGGAGGAGGGGTTTCCGTAATACTTCGTAAAATACGGTTGCATCGCTTCAATTGCCTCTTCGCATGTTCTTGTTGTCGCAGCGTTGTCCGCGTATACAAATTTCTTGTCCATGGGCATACCTTCCTTTGGCAATGCCCGCGGCTTTTGCCACGGGCTTGGTCCTTTTATTTGATTTAAGACTCTTTTGCTCTTTTTTTTGCCTCCGCCACGGCCAACTCATCACATCTGTTGTTGTCCGCGTTGTCGGCATGTCCTTTGACCCAGTGAAAATACACTTTGTGTTTGTCAAGTAACAAAAGCAACTCCTCCCACAAATCTGCGTTCAGAGCGGGCTCTTTCTTGTTTCTCATCCAGCCCGAATTTTGCCATCGTTTGGCCCAACCTTTGTTCACGGCATCGACAATATATCGTGAATCCGTGAAGAGGTCGACCTCGCAGGGTTCTTTTAGTTCCACAAGAGCCGAAATAACTCCCATAAGCTCCATGCGGTTGTTCGTTGTCATTATTTCGCCATCAGATATCTCGCGCCTATTTCCTCTGTATTCGAGAATGGCACCGTATCCGCCGGGCCCCGGGTTGCCGAGACAGGCACCATCTGTATATATGGTGACTTTTTTTTTGCCCATAATACGCTTGCCTTTCCTGTGTCATAAACCCATGATATGCGGCCTTTCTTTCCACATGCTTTCACATAAATGTCCACAGCTTCCACAAAGTTCTCCACATATCAAACTCTTTTAGTCCTCTTCGATATCGTTATCCGAGGAATCCTCGTAATCGTCGTCCTCATTTTCCTCCGAGAGTTCACAGTCTTCGTCGTCCTCGTCACATTCTTCTTCCGCAGGTGTCTGTGCGATACTGATGACCTTTTCCTCTTCTCCGGTACGCATGACAATGACGCCTTGAGATGCTCTGCCACAGATGCGTATAGTGGAAATCTCCGTGCGGATGAGAGTGCCTTCACTGGATATGAGAAGTATGTCTCCCGTTGAGGGGGTGATTAGCAAGCCTGCCACATCCCCTGTTTTTTCTGTGATGTTGTGCAAGACTACACCTTTTGTACCTCTGTTGTATCTTGGGTACTCCTCTTCCGGTGTCAACTTGCCGTATCCGTTTTCCGTCACTGTGAGAACGTAGCTGCCTTCTTCCAAGACCGAAGCTCCGATAACTTCGTCGCCCTTTTCCAGTCTGATTCCGATAACACCGGCAGCTGCGCGTCCCATGGGGCGCACTGTGTTTTCATTGAAGCTCACCGCTCGGCCTTTGCGAGAGGCAATTATGATATCATCGTCTCCCTCGGTGAGCATAACACTCATCAGAGTGTCATCTTCTCCGATTTTCAACGCACGGACGCCCGTGCGCCTAAAGGATTTCAATTCTCCAATCGACATGCGTTTTGCGATGCCTTGTTTTGTGACAAACAAGAAGTATTTTTCTTCGCTCTCCTCTTCTTTGGCATGCAACATCGCTGTGATTCTTTCATTTGGTTCAAGCTCAAGGAGATTTACAATATTCGTACCTTTTGATGTTCGGCTTGCCTCAGGGATCTGATATCCTTTTAGCCTGTAAACGCGCCCCTTGCTGGTGAAAAACAAGATGTAGTCATGTGTAAATCCAACAAACAAGCTCAGAGCCACGTCTTCTTCCCTTATGCCCATGCCGGCAACACCTCGGCCGCCTCTGCGCTGGACTCTGTAAGTCTCCGCAGGGATACGCTTTATATAGCCTCTCCTTGTCAAAGTGAACACGCAGGTCTCTTCTTTTATAAGGTCATCTATGTCGATTTCGTTGTCCACGGGCTCGATATATGTCCGCCGCTCGTCGCCAAATCTCCTCTTTATGTCCAGCAGCTCTTCTTTTATCAGAGCGTTCACATGTGCTTCACTAGAGAGAATTTCTCTGCATCTGGCCACAATCGCGCTTTTTTCTTCGTATTCGGCGACAATTCTGTCAACTCCGAGACCTGTGAGCTGTCCCAGGGTCATGCTGACTATAGCATTTGCTTGCTCTTCTGTCAGGCCGGAATAGTTATCCCTCTCGTCGTCAAAGCCCGCTTCACTGCGTCTTAAGAGGTTTGAGACATCGATTCCGGAAAATCTGTCCATCAACGCCTGTTTTGCCTCGGGCACATTACCTGAGGCCCGTATGATGCGCACAACTTCGTCGATATTGTCCACGGCAAGACGCAAACCCTCCAAGATATGCGCTCTGTCTTGAGCTCTTTTCATCTCAAACTTTGTGCGGCGCACAATCACTTCTTTTTGGTGCTCAAGATAGTGATAGAGCATTGATTTCAGATCAAGCACTTTGGGGGTATTGTCCACCAACGCAAGCATGCTGACGGCAAAGGTCTCTTCGAGCTGCGTATATCTGAAAAGTTGGTTTAAAACAACAGCTGCATTGGCCTGTCTGTTGAGTTCCACCACAACGCGTATGCCCTTGCGGTTTGTTTCATCTCGCAGAGCCGTTATGCCCTCAATGCGTTTTTCTTTAACCAACTCACCTATTGTCTCACAAAGCCTTGATTTGTTTACGAGATAGGGAATTTCCGTTATGATGATGCGATTTCGTCCGTTTTCAAACTCTTCTATTTCTGTTTTCCCGCGAACTTTTATGCGTCCGCGCCCCGTGGCGTACGCGGCTCTTATGCCGGAACGCCCCATGATAATCCCCCCCGTGGGGAAGTCCGGGCCCGGTATGAAGCTTGTCAGGGTTTCAAAGTCAATGTCGGGGTTTTCAAGCAGGTGCAGTGCACCGTCCACGACTTCTCGCAGGTTGTGAGGCGGTATATTTGTTGCCATGCCCACCGCTATGCCCGAAGAACCGTTTACAAGCAAGTTGGGAAATCTTGAGGGCAAAACTGTGGGCTCTTTTAGTCTGCCGTCGTAGTTTGGTCTGAAATCGACGGTGTCTTTTTCTATATCCCTCAACATTTCAAGGGAAAGCTTTGCCATCTTGGCCTCGGTGTATCTGTATGCCGCTGCCGGATCGCCGTCTATGGAGCCAAAGTTTCCGTGACCGTCGACCAAGGGATATCTAAGTGAAAAGTCTTGCGCCATGCGCACCATGGTGTCATAGACCGCGCTCTCACCGTGGGGATGGTACTTACCCAGCACGTCGCCGACTGCGGCGACGGACTTGCGATATGCTCTGTCAGGGGTCAACCCTGTCTCAAACATTGTGTATAAAATACGCCGGTGAACGGGTTTCAAGCCATCCCTGACATCGGGCAAAGCTCTTGCGACGATGACGGAGAGGGCATATTCCATAAATGATTTTTTTAATTCTCGTTCTATATCTATTTCAATGATTCTGCTGTTTTCAGGCATCGGTGGATATCCTCCTTGTCCTATCTATATATCGAGGTTTGAAACATATTTTGCATGTGTTTCGATATATTCTCTGCGCGGTGCGACTGCATCTCCCATCAAAACGGAGAAAGCTTCATCTGCCGCCGCCGCATCGGTCAGTGTAACTTTTAAAATTGTCCTTCTTTCTGGGTCCATGGTTGTCTCCCACAGCTGTTCGGCATCCATTTCACCAAGACCTTTGTAGCGTTGGACAGCATCGTCCGAAACACTTCCGATTTCCTCTAAAATCTGTAAAAACTCCTTTTCGGAATATGCATAATAGGCTTTCTTTCCTTTACTTATTTTATATAAGGGTGGTTGGGCGATATACACATAGCCGCCTTCTATGGCAGGTCTCATAAATCTATAGAAAAATGTCAGCAAAAGACAGCGGATATGGCTGCCGTCCACGTCCGCGTCGGACATGATGATGATTTTATGATATCTCAATCTGGAAGCGTCAAAATCCGCACCTACACCGGCTCCAAGGGCCGTTATAAGAGGAGAGAGCTTGTCATTTCCGTATATCTTGTCAATTCTCGCTTTTTCGACATTGAGCATTTTTCCCCACAGAGGTAAAATGGCTTGATATTTTGAATCTCTTCCGAGTTTTGCAGAACCTGCCGCCGAATCCCCTTCGACAATATAGATTTCTGTCTTTGCGGGGTCTTTTTCTTGACAATCTGCAAGTTTGCCGGGCAAATCCCCCGACTCCAGCACAGATTTTCTGCGTGTCAGTTCCCGCGCTTTTCTGGCAGCTTCCCTTGCTCTTGCCGCTTCGACGGATTTTGAGAGTATCTCCCTTGCGACGGCGGGGTTCTCCTCGAAAAATGCGGATAGTTTTTCGTTTATAAGCCCTTCCACCAGGCTTCTAATCTCAGCATTGCCAAGCTTTGTCTTAGTCTGACCTTCGAACTGCGCATCCTGAAGTTTGACATTTATAACCGCCGTCAAACCCTCTCGGACATCCTCTCCCGCTAGGTTCTTATCGTCGGCTTTCAAGATGTTGGCTTTCCTTGCATAGTCATTGACGGATTTGGTGAGCGCATTTTTAAATCCCAGTTCATGCATTCCGCCTTCTGTTGTGCTGATGTTGTTGGCAAAGGAGAGTATGGTCTCGTTGTAGCCTGTATTGTATTGCATGGCGACTTCAGCCATTGAGGTGTCTTTTGTGCTTGTGAGGAAGATCACATCGCTGTGGAGAGCTGTTTTTGCTCTGTTGAGATAGGTTATATAGGATCTTATACCGCCCTCATAGCGTAGATTTACTTCAATCTCCTCATCATGGCGTCTGTCCGTCAGAATTATTTCAAGGCCCGCATTCAAAAAAGCCTGTTCTCGTAAACGGAATTGCAGTATTTCAAAGTCAAATTCTGTTTCATCAAAAACGGTTGGGTCAGGTTTAAAGGTTACCCTTGTTCCTCTGCGATCGCTTTTTCCAATATTTTTAAGCGGAAACTGCGGAATACCTTTTTCATAGCGTTGCATCATGGTGTTTTCACCGTCGAAATTGGATTCGACTTCGAGCCACTCGGAAAGGGCATTCACAACGCTCGCACCGACACCGTGAAGACCTCCGGAAACCTTGTATCCGCTGCCACCGAATTTTCCCCCGGCATGCAAAACTGTGTATACAACCTCAACTGTCGATATGTTCATCTTTGGGTTGATTCCGGTCGGGATACCCCTGCCGTTGTCCGTTATGCGTATTATATCATCTTTTAGTATCTCTACTGTTATTAAATCACAATAGCCGGCAAGCGCTTCGTCAATGGCGTTGTCTACAATTTCATTTACAAGATGGTGAAGACCACGCTGTGAAGTCGTGCCTATATACATACCCGGGCGCTTTCGCACGGCCTCAAGTCCTTCAAGGATCTGAATCTGTTCATCACTATAGCTGTTATTTGCCACATGTTCCATGTGTTTTTTTACTCCTGACTTTCTTTTTTATCTTTACTCCAAAGCAGAACGCAGAGTTCGTCCATAGAGTGTTTTTGGGGATATCTGTGTGATATACACACTTTCTTTCCCATCTCTTTGACACAATACAAAAGATTTCGGCAGATCTTCACTCACATTAAAAATCTCTCCGCTTTTTTGTGCACGGGCGAGAAAATCACGCGTGGTATTTGAAATCGTTGTATTGTCAATATCTAAAATTGCTATGATGTCGCGGTATCTGACCAGGACATCAGCTCCAAGATGCAAATACATACATACCTCACAGATCTCTTATATTCGTAACCGCTCCGTTTTCAATCTGAAAACTCCTTCCGGTCAACATAGATGTGTTTTTATCGGCGGAGCAACTTGTTATGAAAACCTGTCCCGTTCCGATTTTATTTAAAACAAAACTCTGTCTGTCCGCATCAAGCTCCGAGAGAACATCGTCTAAAAGCAATATGGGATAGCTTCCGCTGTCTTCAAAGAAGATCTCCCTTTGGGCAAGTTTTATAGAAAGCACCGCTGACCTGATCTGCCCTTGAGATGCATAGGATTTTGCTAAAATACCGTTTATCTCTATTTCCAAATCGTCTTTATGCGGCCCGGACAAACAGGATCTCGAGGCCATTTCAGCGGCATGATGATTTTTTTGATGTTGTATTATGAGCTTATAGAGCTCTTCTTCCGGAAGCGACGTGTCCGTTATGTTCGATAAAGAGCGATATTTCAGGGAAAGAGAGTCTTTGTTCCCGGAAATTGCTCTGCACAGGATGTCAGAGTGTTCAGACAGTTTTTCACTGTAGGCATGTCTCAGAGCAATGATGCGCGCGCCATACTGTGCCATGCGCTCATTGTATTGAGGTATAAGCGAAAGCAGACTTGGCTTGTCAATGCTGTTTTTCAAAATCCTGCTTTTTTGTTGAAGTAATTTTGTATATTCGGAAAGAGCTGAAAAATATGCCGGTCTCATTTGACAAAGGGCACCGTCAAGCAACCTTCTTCTCTGAACGGCTCCTTCTTTTATGAGAAAGAGATCATCCGGGGAGAAAATCACCGTCTTTAAAACACCGGCAAAAGTTGCTCCACTTCTTTGTCTGACTCCGTTTAAACAAAGCCTACGCCTCTCTGTAGTGGAGAGGCAGATATCAAGCTTTTGTTTTCTCTCTCCTGTTTGAACCGTGGCCAAAATGTGGCCATTTTCAGCCCCGTGACGTATAATCTCGCTGTCTTTTGAAGGTCTTATGCCACGCAAGGTCGAAAGATAACAAAGACTTTCAAGCAAGTTTGTTTTTCCGTTGGCATTGCCTCCCATGATAATATTGACACAGTCGTGAAATTCTATCTTTGCTTCCTGGAAATTTCTATAGTTTTTTATGTAAATTGACTTTACTGTCATTTATTTGTCCATTCTTAGAGCTATATATTCCTCAGAATTTACTAATACCGTCTCTCCGCCATATAATTTTTTGCCTCTTTGGGTGCAAACAACATTGTTTACCTCTACATGGCCCTGCGAAATCAAAAACTTTGCCGTTCCTCCGCTCTGCGCAACTCCGCCAAGCTTTAGAAAGGAGTCAAGTTTTATATATTCTGTTGTAAATGTCACTTCTTTTCTCATTGTGGTCTAACCGGTGCTATCATGTAGAAAAACCTTTCGCCTTCCACGGGCTTTATTATGAGAGGAGAAGAGGGGGAGTTGAATTCGAGCATTATTTCATGCTCTTTTGACGCGGCAGAGAGGGCATCATGCAGGTATCTGTTCGACAGGGAAATTTCTATATTTTCACATTCGCCCCTGAAAACACATTCGTCATAGGCTCGTGCCATTGCTGAAACATATGATATTTTCACCGAACCATCTTCAAATTTGCATTTAAGCGGGTTTTTGAGTTTTTCGTTTATGACAGGTGTCACGCGCTCCACACTCTCCAAGAAATCCTTTGTGATCACGGTGATGCTGTTTTTGGTGTCCAAAGACATGGAGCTTTCGTATTTGAAAAACTGTCCTTCGATCAACCGTGAAATGATGACAGTGTCAGATGATTGAACGAGCATGTGTTTTTGTGTTGCATAGATCATTACCTTTGAGTCGTCGTTTTTGAGGATTTTTTCGATTTCCCTAAGGGTTGTTGCCGGCACGATAAAGGAATAATCGCCCTGCGAGCTTTCGTTTAACAGGCCTGTGCTGACCGCCAATCTGAAATTGTCTGTGGAGACAATTCTGATGGCATTTCCTTTTATGTCGAATAAAGACCCAGTTAAAATAGGCTTGACATCGTTTATGGCAGCGGCATAAACAGATTTGTTTATCATACTTTTGAGCGTGTCTGCCGAAATTTCATGGCTCTGCTCACCGGTTATCACCGGTATTTCAGGAAATTCTTCAGCTTCGAGGGAGGTGAAATTGTATGAAGAGAGACCGCATCTGATATTGACCCTGTTTTCTCTGTCTGTTTCGATGTAAACGGTTTCGTCGGGCAATTTGCGCACGATATCAGAGAAAAGCCTTGCAGGAAAAACAGCTTCTCCTACTTCTGCAATTGTGGCATCGACGGTGTGGGTTATGCCTATTTCAAGGTCATATCCGCTTATTGAAATGTTTTCGCCGGCCTTTACCAGCAGTCCTTCAAGAGCCGGAATCGGACTTTTTGAGGGTACGGCACGCAGAGCTGTGAGAGTTGCATTTAATAGGTCTGATTTTTCTAAATTAAATTTCATAAAGATCCTCCCGCACAAAATGGCTGGGTAAGCCATATAATATTATTTATTTATATTAGTAATAATAGGGGCTGTTGAAAATGAGGAAAACGCCGAGATACACAATAGAAAATAGGGTTTAGGCACTAACAAGCACATAAAACAAAAGACCAAAGTTTTGCACAACATCTACAGGTGGTTTAAAGGGCTGTTGAAGATGAGGAAAACGAGATGTGGATTGTTGATTATATTGTGGAAATGTCTATCTCGCTTAAGTTGTTGATTAGGTCTGTCACTGAGTTTTTAAAGTCTTGATCCTCTCTCATCATGTTCTTCACACGGTCGATGGAGGACAAGATGGTTGTGTGGTGTCTTCCGCCAAGCTCTTTTCCTATATCTGCCAAGGAAAGGTCTGTCAGTTGTTGTATGATGTAACTGGCTACATGTCGAGGCAAGACAACTTCTTTGCTTTGCGATTTGTCTTTAATGCGCTCAGGAGTGATGTTGTAATACCTGCAGACCTCTTCGATTATAAGGGGGGCTGTGGGCTTTGCGCCGGAGCCGATAAAGATGTCTTTGATGGCTCTTCGCACGAGTTCCATATTGACAGGACAGCCCTCAAGCTGATGGTCGGCATTTATGTGGTTTATAATGCCCTCAAGCTGCCTTATATTAGCCGTGACATTTGTAGCTATGACCTTTAAAAGGTTGTCGGGCAGGGAAAGTCTTAGTTTTTCGGATTTTTGTTTTAATATGGCTATCCTTGTCTCATAGTCAGGTGGTTGTATGTCTGCAAGCAATCCCATCTCAAAGCGCGAAAGGAGCCTCTTGTCCAACGTCAGTATTTCACGGGGAGGACGGTCAGAGGTCAAAACCACCTGTTTGTGAGAGTCAAAAAGGGTGTCTATTGTGTGGAAAAACTCCTCTTTTAACATCTCCTTTCCGGCAATAAACTGAATGTCATCGACGAGTAAAATATCTGCGACGCGGTATTTGCTGCGAAACTCCTCCATTTCCATTTTGTTTCTAAGGTTGTTCACATATTCATTCATGAAGTCTTCAACTTTCATATAGATTATCCTGAAAGTCGGAATATTTCGCCGTAAAGTGTTGGAGATGGCTTTCATAAGATGGGTTTTGCCAAGTCCTGATCCGCCGTAGATGACAAGAGGATTGTATGAACGGGCGGGATTGCTTGCCACTGCTAAGGCAGCGGCATGGGCAAATCGGTTGGACGCTCCGACAATGAAGTTGTCAAATGTGTATCGTTCTTCTAGGTCGGCGGTATGTACCGCTGTTGTAGGGCTCTCTGATTGAGGAGCCTCTTCGTCTGCGTCCAAAACATAAAATTCCATATCGGCGGAAAACATCTCCGCCAGTGTTTTTTTGACCAGCGCACCATATCGGGATAGAATAGTGTCTTTTTTGTAAGGTGTGCTTGTGCGTATTATAAAGCAGTCCTGCCGAAGCGCGACTGCTTTTGCATCTTGAAACCAAATATCGATTGTAATTTTCTGAAGGTCCCGCTCGAGCAATTTTAGCAGGCCCTTTAGAACATCATCGGCTGAGCGCAAAAAACCTCCACCTTTCTATAAAAATATACCTTATATATAATAACAGATTTTGATGCAAAAAGCAAATAAAATCCACCTTTTACAGAGGATTTCAATGTGGTTTTTCACAGGAGGGCGAGCCTTGGAAAAATGTGAAAAATTTATACTTTAAAGCTGTTATTGAAAACATGCGAACCATGTGCTATACTTTTATGGATAAAATAATAAATTGGGTAGTGGTCAAAATGAGCAATCAACGAGAGAATGTCTTTATCATAAATCCTGTGGCAGGCAAGGGCGAAAGCTTGCTTGTTGAAGCCAGAATAAAAGAAGCTCTCAATGGGACAGATCTGCTGTATCATATCTATCAAACAACAGCACCCAGAGACGGCGAAAGGTATGTGCGCACATATGCAAAGGAAAATCAAAGGAAAGAAATCCTTTTCATCGCTTGCGGCGGAGACGGCACACTGAATGAAGTGGTAAATGGTGCCGCGGGATTTGAAAAAGTCTATGTGACGCACTATCCTTGCGGATCGGGCAATGACTTCATTAAATCCTTAGGCGTGGAAAGCTCTTATTATAAAGACATTTTATCACTTTTGGCAGGAGATGCCCGCGAGATCAATCTGATAGAGTGTTCGGGGAGATATGCTCTAAATATTTGCTCCGTGGGCCTTGATGCACGCATAGCTGCCGATGTGACAAGTGTGCGAAAAATCCCTTGGGTTTCGGGCAGCGGGGCCTATATGGTTTCAATGATGATAAATCTGTTTAAAAAGATCAATCAGAAGTATGATTTGATAATAAACGGCGAAAACCTTGACGGAACCTATGTCATAGTTGTGGCAGCAAATGGGAGCTACTACGGCGGTAGTTTTAATCCGGTGCCGGAAGCAGACCCCAGCGACGGTGTTTTAGATTTTTTACTGATTAGAAAACTTTCAAGATTTGTCGTGGCCAGAGCCGTGGGAGCTTACAAAAAAGGCAGATACAGGGATCTTATGAAGTATTTTACGAAACTTGAAGGCAGCACATTGTTCCTGAAGTCGAAAAATACCTTGCCTGTCAATATAGACGGTGAGATAATGAAGACGGATACAGTGGATATAAAAATGTCTTCTCAAAAACTACAGTTTTTGATACCACAGCCCTAAGAATTACACAGAAAAAAATAGAAATCAAAAAGTCATTCAAACACGAAAATATTTAAATCTTGACAGAGCGTAAAGTAATGATATATAATAAATATCTATGCCGAGCGCGCTATAAATAACGCACGCCAAAGAGCATATGCAATGGAGGTGACGATTTGTTAAGGACTTATCAGCCTAAGAAAAGGCAAAGAAGCAAAGAAGCGGGTTTCCGCAAACGTATGCGCACGTCCAACGGCAGGAGAATCCTGGCACGCAGGCGCCTAAAGGGCAGAGTAAGACTGACCCATTAAGCCGTGTTCTCACATCGCGGAGGCGCGGCTTGCAAGGCCTGTGTTGGGAGGAGCCATGCGCTTTACAGAATCATTAAAACAAAACAGGGACTTTAAACGGCTGTACAACCGCGGAAGACGAAAAGTCTCCAAAAATTTTGCCCTTTATTACAGACACAGTGGCAACGCCGCTGTGTCGAGGCTTGGAATTACCGTCGGGACCAAGCTCGGCGGAGCGGTTAAACGCAATAAAATTCGCCGCAGGATAAGGGAGATTTATCGTTTAGAGGAGTCCCGCATGGCTCCGGGTTTTGATTTGGTGATTGTGGCGCGGGTTGGTGCTGCGAGATGCACATATGATGAAATGCAACAAGAACTGAGCGAGCTGTTCAAAACCGCAAGGCTAAAAAACAGTGACAATGACCGGAGCTGATGCGATTGGCGCAGCGTAAATGCGCAAAAAGGTGCGGCTGAAGAATGAAAAAAATTTTGCTGGGTCTGATTAAGTTTTATCAGGAAAAGATATCGCCGGGCAAAAGACCCTGCTGCAGGTTTATCCCCTCCTGTTCGGTCTACGCATCTCAGGCAATAGAAAAACACGGCGCAATCAAGGGTGGTTGGCTTGCACTGCGGCGTATTTTCAGATGTAATCCATTTTGTCGAGGGGGATATGATCCGGTTCCGTGAGAATGCGGCAACCATTTGTGAAACCAACCGAAATCAACGCTCTTAAATGAAGGAGAACGACAGGAATGAACATCCCTCTCGTAACTGATTTATTTGCGCTTATAATGCGCAGCATAATGACACTGATAACAAACAACTTCGGTGTTGCAATTATAATTTTTGCTTTTATCACAAAGGCATTGGTGTTTCCGCTTCAGCTGAAAAGCAAAAAAGGCATGCTCGACCAACAGCGAATAGCGCCAAAGATGGCGGAACTGGAGAAAAAACACAAGGGCGACAAGCAAAAATACACTGAAGCTGTTCAAAAACTGTATAAAGACGAGGGTGTCTCCATGCTCGGCGGTTGCCTGCCCACAATTCTGGTTCTTGTGGTTGTGCTCGGCTTATATGGGGTTGTCTATCGCCCCGTTAGCTATCTTATGACTATGAATGCAAACCAAGTTAACCAGGTTGCCCAGGATATTGTCGATATGGATAAGGCGGGCATGTATTTGCACGAGACCGAAAAGAGCGAAATCTGGATAGAAACACTTGGAAAGCAAGTGGAAACAAAAAAGGTAAATGAGCTGAATCTGGCACAGGCACTGGGTGGCAATCTTGACTCCCTCACAAAATATAAAAATGAAGCTACGGGAGAAAACAGAATCCCCTATGACACGAGTAATATGTTCGAGATCCGATTTCCGTTTCTTGGCTTGGACCTTGGGGAAATGCCTTCATACAGACCCATCAACCTGTTGGTAATCTTGCCCATACTCTCGGCTTTGAGTGCCTTTGGCATGAGTTGGTTGACACAAAAATACAACAACCCGGCCGGGGCTGTACAGACAGAGGCAACGGCAAATGCGGCA
The DNA here is from genome assembly GCA_964439435.1 of uncultured Oscillospiraceae bacterium. Taxonomy (GTDB): domain Bacteria; phylum Bacillota; class Clostridia; order Oscillospirales; family QAMX01; genus CAYTOF01. Next base: position 10,682 of record CAYTOF010000001.1, on the reverse strand, counting down.
AAGTCGGCAAAAACCATGATCTATTTCATGCCTCTTATGTCTCTGTTTATTGGATTTGCCCTTCCGGCAGGCGTGACGCTTTATTGGATAGTGAACAACATAGCCTCGGCGATACAGGAACCGTTGTTGATGAAAGTCGCACGCAAAAAATACGGGAAAGGCTTGCCCGAGCATGTAAAAGAGAAAAAGCCGGCTATTGAAACCACAGGAACGGTTAAAAACGAGGAAACGGGTGGCGAAACCCCGGACAACAAAGGAGAGTCGCAATGAAAAAATATATTGACGCCGAAGGAGTCGCGCGCAATATAAACGAAGCGCTGGAAGTCGCAATACAAAACGCCTTGGGAATGATCAATTGCGAGCGCGAAGATGTTACCTACGAGTTATTGGAAAGAGGAAAATCGGGATTTTTAGGACTTGGCGGTGTGTGGGCTAAAGTACGCGTTTATTATGAAGAGTTGGTTTACCGCAAGGCGGAGGATTTTTTAAACGGTATTTTTGAAATCATGGAAATAAATGCCCGCGCAGAGGCGAAACAACCCACAGAAGACAGCGTCGAGGTGAAACTCGAAGGCGAAGATATGGGCCTGCTTATCGGCAAACGGGGTGAAACCCTTGACGCCCTGCAGTATATTACAGGTCTTGCCGTAAACAGAGAAACGGATAAGTATGTAAGAGTTGTTGTTGATTATGAGAATTATCGTGAAAAACGCAAACAAGCCCTTGAGCGTCTAGCAAAGAAAATTGCAGATAAAGTGATAAAAAACAAACGCAATATGACACTCGAACCTATGGCGCCCCATGAGCGCAGGATAATTCACGCCAGCCTTCAGGAGTATTCAGGTATAACAACATACTCCACAGGTCAAGACCCGAACAGACGAATTGTCATCGCCTATAAATCCGCTGACGGAAAACAAGCAAGGCCAAATAGGACATCGTCCAACCGCTCCGGCCAAGGAGGAAGAGGCGGAAGAAGAAGAAGACCAAGTTCTGAAAAGAACACAGAAGAAAAATAAAATAACAAAGAACAAAAGAGCCGGGGCATATCCGGCTCTTTTGTTCTTAAAAATGCACTTCCCATAAAAAAGCCGTATTGATCTCAATCAACAAAGGGCTCTATGGTATATGGTAGAAAAAGGTCAAAAAGAGAGAATATAAAAGAAAAAATAAAAATGGTGTTGAAATAAAAACGATAACAGTATATAATGACTTCGGCAAAGGCCTATGAAAAAAAGAAGGAGAGTTATCATGGGACATAAGTTGGGTATTATCGGTTATGGCGGAATGGGCGAGTGGCACCACCGCAGCGTCTCCGAAAAGGTAGACGGACTCGAAGTGGTTGCGGCTCATGACATCCGCGCAGAGAGGCTCGAAGCAGCGGAAAAAGCCGGCCTTAAGGCATATGAAACCCTCGAGGCAATACTTTCAGACAAAGAAATTGACATCATTACGGTGGCCACACCGAACAATTTTCACAAAAATCTGACAATCGCCGCTCTGCGTGCGGGGAAACATGTTGTGTGTGAAAAACCTGTCACAATGGACGCAGCAGAACTTGAGGAGATCATCGCCGTATCCAAGGAGACGGGCAAAGTTTTCTCAGTTCATCAAAACAGGCGTTGGGACAAGGATTATCGCATCGTTCGTGAGGCGGTCAACACAGGTTTGGTGGGCAAGCCCTTCTACATCGAAAATCGTGTTCAGGGTTCCGGCGGCGTGCTTCACGGTTGGCGCGGTGCGAAAATCAATGGCGGAGGCATGCTCTATGACTGGGGCATTCACCTTATAGACCAGGTTATGTGGCTTGTCAAGTCTCCGGTAAAAGAGCTTTTCGTCGAGATGAAGTATATCTTCAACGACGAATGCGACGACAACTTCAAGCTGTACCTCGAATTTGAAAACGGTATCTCCGCGCACATCCAAGTGGACACCTATTGCTTTGTCAACCTGCCTCGCTGGCAAGTTCAAGGCGACGGGGCTACCCTTGTCGTAAATGACTGGGCTTGCAACGGTAAAATTGTCCGTGCCAAAGAGGGCGAGATCGAGTGGACTGAGAACATTGTCTACACCGAAGCCGGTCCCACAAGGACCATGGCCCCCCGCCACAAAGACACAATCCAGGAAGACCCGCTGCCCGAAGTCAAAACAGACTGGTCTGATTACTACAAAAACATCATGGACGTCATTGACAATGGCGCCGAGCTGATTGTCAAGCCCGAAGAATCCCTTCGTGTGATGAAAGTCATTGACGCTGCTTTCCTCTCCGAAAAGACAGGAAAATCCGTCAGCGGCCCCTTCTAAAGAAAAAAATAAGGCATAAAAAATCAAAGGGTTTACCCTTTGATTTTTTATGCCTTTAATTAAAAGCCAAGAGACTCGCCCACCAGATAAACACGGGTTTCCCTTCCCACCATCGGATAGGAATAGCGCACCGTGACTCTGCACATGCGCAAATCAGCCGCGCATTCATGACAGCGGTCGGTTTTGGCGCACGGGGTTTTCATGTTGAGTCGCCTTGCGTTTTGCGGACAAGCGACGGTTTTAATGCGTTCAATTGCCGCATCATAGCCGTGCACAATCTTGTTGATACCACACACTATGATACAGCGCTTCGGCCCATAAAACATGGCGGCAACACGGTTTCCGCCACCGTCAATGCTCACAGGTTCCCCTGAATCCATCAAGGCGTTGGCGCTGCACAGATAGATATCGGACATAAGAGCGTCGGGGCGAACATCCTTTCCTGACTTTTCTTTCCAGTGCCAGAACACCGTATTGCCCCGCTCAATGAGTTTATCATATACACCAAGCTCATTGATGGTGACAGAGCCGCCTATGCCGACGGTCTCCTCTTTGGAAATCACCTCCAAGATGTCCAGGGCTGCCTCTTCTTTTGTTTCGAAATACTTTGCGACAAATTGTCGCGCGTTCAGATTGTCGATGACAGATCTGATTTTTTCGTCGGATACTTTCATAAAGATACCTCCATTGATGATTGCAAATGTTGATTTTGTGTGTTATAATAACGCTTGCATGGGCGACATTGTGCAGCCCTTATGCATCCTGCACCGCGCAATGGCGGCCCGCCCAACCATGTCAGGCGGGGAACCGAGCAGCATCAAGCGGGATCCACCGTGTGCCGCGGAGAGTTAGGATTCAAAAGGGCTGCACTATGTCGCTCGGCTCATTTTCATACCAATCTTTCCGGAGCACTTTTATAAGGAGTGAAAGCAATGCACCGCGCACTTTACAGAAAATGGAGACCTCTGTGCTTTGAGGATGTATTGGGTCAACCGCATATAACACAGACCTTGAAAGCACAATCCAAAGCCGGCAGGCTTTCACATGCATATCTTTTTTGCGGCCCAAAAGGAACGGGCAAAACGACCTGTGCAAGAATCCTTGCTAAGGCAGCCAACTGCCTGGATCTGCAAGACGGCGATCCGTGCAATGCCTGCACCCCCTGCGTCGGCGTCAACGACGGAAGTGCCGCAGAAGTTATCGAAATGGATGCCGCCACATATACAAGTGTCGATGACATACGTGCATTGCGTGAGGAGGCTTACTACTCCCCTTCTCAAATGCGCAAAAAAGTTTATATCATAGACGAAGTCCACATGCTTTCGATGAATGCCTTCAACGCCTTTCTCAAAATACTTGAAGAACCTCCGGCTCATGTGATGTTTATACTTGCCTCCACCGAAATTCATAAAATCCCGGCCACAATCCTCTCTCGCTGTCAAAGGTTTGAGTTTAGACGCATATCCGGAGAGGATATAGCCAAAAATCTCTTAAAAGTGGCGGAGTATGAAAAAATCCCACTGACCAAAGAAGGGGGGCTGTTTATAGCGGCAGCCTCTGACGGCGCCATGAGAAACGGGCTTTCCATGCTTGAGCAGGTGTCTGTCCGCGAGGGCATGGAGAAAGCAAAAGTGCTCGACGCCACCGCTGTGGCTGCGGCGCTGGGTCTTTGCGCATCCGAAATTCTATTTCAGATGGTACGCGCCATATCCGACGGCGACGATGTGACTGCGGTGGAGCTGTTTGGTGAAATGTACGCCTCCGGCATAGAACCGGCTGCTTTTTGCGATCAACTGCTCTGTCTGTTCAGGGACATGCTTGTGCTGCCTCAGGGCAGGGACATCGGACCATGCGGAGCAGGCTACAGCAAGGAGGAGGCGGAACGCGCCGCATCCCAATTTACAAAAGGCGAGATTTTATCCCATATAGACGCTCTTACCGAGTGCCTCGGTACTCTGCAAAGGAGCCCAAACAAGAGAATCAGTGTTGAGGTGTGCCTGCTGTCCATGTGCTCCCGGGAGAGCTATGGAGCGCTTGCTGTGCGGATGAATGCCCTGGAGGAAAAAATAAATTCCATGTCCTTTGACAATGCGGGCAAATCAGCTCAGCTGCATGAAGAGGAGAATTCTCCCAAGACGAAAAGCTCGCCTTTGCGGGCCACAACAAAAGAAGAACAAAAGAAAACTACAAGCAATAAAAAGAAGGAACCTCAAGAGGCAGAAAAACCGTTCAAAGACCCGTCGGCTCTCATTTCGGTTTTGCGAGATCAACTGAATATGAGCAAGCTTATGCATCTAAAGCTGTGTGATTTTTATATCTGCGGGGATGAGGTTTGTGTGCGGTCGTCGGATACTTTTACATTTGAACAGATAAATGACAAAAACATACTTGAGGCTGTGGGAAGTGCGGCTTCTGAGCTGCTTGGCAGAGAGTGTTGCGCAAAGGCAGAATGCCGTGAAAGCAAAACAACCCACAGACAGGATCCGCTTTCATCCCTTGTCGATTTCGCTCGCGGAAACCCCGACATTGCAAAACTGCGGTGAGTGTGTAATTATTATAAGGAGATCATATGGATGCTTCATATTTTGCGGCTCCTGTTGAGGAGCTGATTGAATATTTTCAAAGGCTTCCCGGAATAGGCAGAAAATCAGCCCAAAGACTTGCATTTTATGTCATGGGAATGGACAAAGAGACAGCAACGGGATTTGCCTCTGCCATCATGGCCGCAAAGAACACGGTATATCGCTGCAAATCCTGCCAAAATTTGACAGACAAAGAACTTTGCAATATTTGTGAAAATCCCGCAAGAGACAAAAGCACAATATGTGTGGTGGCAGACCCCATGGATGTGGTTGCCATAGAGCGCACAAAGGAATACAAAGGAGTCTACCATGTATTGCACGGTGTCATATCTCCGATGAATCGCATAGGCCCTGAGGACCTTCACATAAAAGAACTGCTATTGCGCATAGACGAGGGCAATGTCCGTGAAGTCATTATGGCGACAGACCCCGACACAACGGGGGAGACCACAGCCATGTATTTAAAGGGCCTCATCAAGCCTTTTGGAGTAATGGTGACAAGGCTTGCCTATGGTATACCTGTGGGAGGCCATTTGGAATATGCGGACTCCGTCACGCTTTTGCGGGCGATCGAAGGGCGCCGCGAGATTTGAACCTGCCCGGAGCTCGGTCTCACCGCGTCTTTTAAAAGGCGCGGTTTTAGTTTGCGGAAAGTTCCGCCAATACCGTGTCGTCTTCTTCGACATGGGATATTTTACGCATGGTCTTGGAAGTGAAAACCCAAAGAACAAGCAAGCCCGCCAAAGGAAATCCGATGAGGGAGATTGTTGCTATTTGAATGCCGAAAGCGGTTATCATAACCCCGGCAAAGAGATTTGAGCATATACCGGCGATGGAAACGACAGCGGCAACCGCGGTTTGAGCGGTGAATATCGTGCGGCGGCTGACAATTTCCGGGACATAATTGGCAATGGAAGACAGATAAATGCCATATGACGGCGCCTGAAGCACCTGCAACGCCACAATCATCCAAATCTGTGGGGACAGTGCAATGGCGGCAATCTTAAGGGACATAAAAAACATGGATATGCAAAGGAGCACAAAACTGCTCGTGCGCACGGCAAGCCGTCTGTACAAAAGTAACGCCGGCACTTCAGCCATGGCCATGATGAAAAGGGCCAAGCCATATTCGCTGTTTCCGCCTCCTATTTCCGCCACACGCAGAGGAAAACACATCATGATCCCGGAATTTCCGAAAAAGGCAAGAAAAACACCCAAAAGCAAGATAAGATAGGTTTTGTTTTTAACAAGTTTTTTCAGCCCGCTCGAAAAAGAATCCTTTTCGAGGGGAGCTGTGCTATCTAAATCCTTTGGGGCAGGCGGGCGCACATCTTTTATGGAAAGGGTCATTATAAAAACCAAGGCAGACAATATAAGGAAGAGAGGCGTCATGATGCCAAAGCCGTATTTGTCAAAGGCAGAGCCGATAAGGGCGGCACCCACAGCAAAGGAGGCGGACCCCACACCGCGCGTTATGCCAAAGTTTATGTCCGCGCCGTCATTTCGAAGGCGAATGGACCATGTGTCATATACATACATGAGTGATTGATATGTGGAGGCAAAGACTATGACGGCTATCAGGGTTAAAAAAACAGAGCCTGCACCCAAGGGCAGCAGCAGTGAACCGACCATGCCCGCAGCGATAACAGACAGCAGCACGGGTTTTACGCGCCCGAGCTTATCACATAGAATTCCCCAAAGCGGTTGAGCCAGTGCCAAAAAAATCATCCCACAGACAAGGATTAGGCTGGTGGTCATACGCGGAAAACCATAACTCTCAAATAAAGGCACAAAAAAAGTGTAAACAGAACAGTAAGCAGCCCAATAAGCTCCTTGTAAAATGCCATACCTAAAATTCATTTATTGACTCCATTTTTTTAAGATACAATCAATTCATTATACCATTATATATGGAGTCGGGCAAGTTTGTGGTATACAAAAGTGAAATGAACCCGTAGCAAGACCGCAATAAACGGAGAATAAGAGAGGAAATCGGAGGGATAAAAAAACATATTGAAATTTCAGAAAAATACCCTTGACAAGAACACAAGGTTGTGTTACTATAAGCAGGCTCAAAATCAGGCAGTCGGATAAATTTGCCTTAAATGGTCATATACGACAATTAGCCTTTATGTTTATATAATTTCGGAGGGAAATGCATGACAACGTTCATGGCGAACAAGAACACAATTGAACGCAAATGGTATGTACTTGACGCAGCGGGTAAATCGCTGGGACATACAGCGGCAAAAGCAGCGGTATTGCTCCGCGGCAAAGACAAAACTGACTTCACGCCCCATGTGGATTGTGGGGATTTTGTCATCATCATCAACGCTAAACAAGCGGTGTTGACAGGCAAAAAGCTTGAGCAAAAGCTCTATCGCACCCACTCAGGGTATCCGGGTGGACTGAAAGAAGTAAAATATCGCATTCTTATGGCGCAAAGACCTGAGTTTGCGATGAGAGTAGCAGTTAAAGGGATGCTCCCGAAAAACACGCTGGGCAAGTGGGCACTGGAGAGACTTAAAGTATATGCAGGGCCGGAACACAAGCATGCGGCGCAAAAGCCTGTGGAAATCAGCGTCTGAGAGAGGGAGAGTATATTATTATGTATCAACCAAAAAGAGAGTATCTATACGGCACGGGCAGGCGTAAATCGTCTGTTGCAAGAGTTCACGTTTTTCAAAACGGCACCGGGAAAATCACAATAAACGACAGAGACATAGATGATTATTTCGGGCTTGAAACCCTAAAGCTCATCGTCAGGCAGCCCCTTGAAGCGACAAATTCAATGGGCACCTTGGACATTGTGGCAACAGTCAAAGGCGGAGGAGTTACAGGCCAGGCAGGAGCGATCCGCCACGGCATTTCAAGAGCTCTTCTCGACGCAAACGAAGAAAACAAAGCCATTCTGAAAAAAGAAGGGCTTTTGACGCGTGACCCGCGTATGAAAGAACGCAAGAAATACGGCCTTAAAGCTGCCAGACGTGCTCCACAATTCTCAAAACGTTAATAAAAACATGCCCTCCCGTTCAAGCGGAAGGGCATACTGCTTTGAAGAGGTCAAAAACACAGCCTCAAAGCATACAAAAACTCAGGAGAATGCCTGCATTTGCCCCTCCAACACCTCAAAGAGGGCATAAATTAAAAAATGCGGCGGTATCTCCATCTGAAAAGAGGTGAGCAACATGCGTAAAAAAGGATTTGGACATGATGCCAAACGCATTTTACAGCTTATAGGATCAACAATCAAGTCAAGGTTTGGCATTTTGAAGTTTTCTGCCTTGGCCATTGGGTTGGTATTGACAGTTTCAGCCATTGCAGCGGGTGCGGCATCCGCCCTCGGTATTGCCCAAGAGACGGAAATGCATCGCACAAATGAAGAAAGCACCATCTCAAAAGATATAGCGACAACCCTCTCGCCGCCTGTTTTTGAAAGCGAACCACCCCGAGCAGTACAATCCCAGGTTTTGCAAGCGAAAACAGAGGAAATCGCAGAGACAACAGATGCTCTCCACAAAGTGACCATCATATGTGACGGCGAAGAGAAAACATATGAGCTTGCCGCCATGACGGTGGAGCAAGCTGTTGCGCTGTCGGGCTGCGGAGCGGAAGATCAGGATTTTCTTTTGCCCTCGGGCTCAACGCAGATTTATGACGGTATCATCATCTCTGTACTGCGCACAGTGCAAGAACAGGTGGAATATTTTGTGGATATTCCCTATGAAATTGAATATATAGAGACAGATACTTTGTTTGTGGGACAAACAAAGGTCGTTCAAGAGGGTGTATGCGGTAAAAAGAAAATAGTTTTGCTCCAAACTCTCTTGGATGGCAAGATGGCCGAAAGCCAAACACTGTACACAGAGGAACTCAGCGACCCTGTGACAGAGATTATACAAAAGGGAACAAAGCCGGAGACTGTGGCGACCACGACCACCAAGGCAGCAACAAAAGCCACGACGAAAGCCACAACCACCACTAAAGCCACGACAAAGGCCACGACGAAAGCCACGACAAAGGCGACGACGAAGGCCACAACCACCACAAAAGCCACAACAGCGGAGCCGCCGATATATGATGGGGACACAATAACGGTGGGCGGCGTTGTATATGCCGTGGAGAACAAAATCGAAGGAAGAGCCGTGGCCTATTATTCCACGAAATCAAATCCTTTGACATATACCGGCAACCCGGCTATTCCGGGGAAAACCATTGCGGTGGATCCAAATGTTATACCCCTTGGAAGCATTGTATATGTTGTCGCCATGGACGGCACCACATGGTCCTATGGCCCCGCATATGCCCATGACATAGGTGGCGGCATAAAAGGAAACTATGTCGACCTGTTTATGGCAAGCTATGCAGACTGTGTTGCGCACGGAAATCGAAATTGTCTCATCTATGTGCTCACACCGACACAGTGAACACAGACCAAATACTAAAATCCGCAATGCCGGCGCAGGATATTCCAGCGCCGGCATTGCTTTTGACAATGCATTGTGGTCGGCTTGCGTTTTTTTGTTTTCAAAGGTATAATATAAAAAAATACGCCTATAGAGGCGTCAAATACACAGTAGGGAATGTACGGATATGAGCATTGTTATTGGCATCGATGTCGGCGGAACGACAACAAAAATAGTAGGCACTGACGGGCAAAAACTCATCAGTCCGCTTATGGTGAAGGCAAGTGACCCAAAGGCGTCCATATACGGAGCTTTCGGCAAGTTTTTGGACGACAACAATTTCAGCCTTGACGATATCTCCAAGGCGATGGTGACCGGTGTCGGTTCCTCGGCTTTGGAAGACAATATCTACGGCATAAGCGCTGAAAAAGTAGATGAGTTCCGAGCCATAGGCAGAGGGGGCCTGTATCTCTCTGACTTGGACAAGGCAATCATCGTGAGCATGGGCACGGGCACGGCTATGGTCTCCGCCGAAGGGAAAAACGCCTCACATATCGGCGGCACGGGCATGGGAGGAGGCACGCTCTTGGGGCTGTCCAACCGCATGCTCAACATACGCGATTTTAACTCCCTTGTGAAAACAGCCGAGGGAGGCAAACTCGAGCATGTGGATTTGTTTGTGAACGACATCACCACAAAGGCACTGCCCACATTGCCCGAAGGCACAACGGCATCCAATTTTGGGCGCATCAGCGACCTTGCGGCAAACAGCGACATAGCCATGGGCATCATAAATCTTGTATTTCAGACAATCGGCGTGATGTCTGTTTTTTGTGCAAGGCTTGAAAAAACAGAAAAAATAGTGCTGATTGGCACATTGACGGAAGTTCCCTACACAAAAGAGATATTCTCAAAGCTCGAACCGCTCTATGGAGTGAAATACATATTGCCGGCAAAGGCAGAATATGCGACAAGTGCCGGTGCCGCCCTGTGCGGAACGGATTGAGGAATTTTGCAAGGAGATTAAATTGACAAAAATGAGATGGGGTATTTTAGGGACAGGAAAGATAGCACACAGTTTCTCAGAGGACCTGGGTGAACTTGAAGAGGCAAAGCTGTCGGCTGTGGGCTCCAGAAAAAAAGAGACGGCCCTCGCATTCGGAGAGAAGTTTGGCATACCCAACGAAAAGTGTTTTGGCAGCTATGAAGACCTTGTCTCTGCGAATGACGTCGACATCATATATATAGCAAGCCCCCACAGCCATCACTACGAGCATATGCTGCTGGCTATCGAAGGCAAGAAACATATTCTCTGCGAAAAATCCTTCACGCTGACAAGAGCTCAAGCCGCGAAAGTCTTTGAAAAAGCGGGCAAGGCGGGAGTGTATGT